>CAZRUR010000001.1:0-109787 GCA_964603335.1 uncultured Sangeribacter sp.
CTTCCAGGCATTGGCCCAATCGGCCTAAATTCTAAATCCGAAACTTGAGTAATTTCCCCTTTCCCCATATAGCCGGAGTCAGTCAGTTTTACCCACGAAGATGGTTTTGTCAGCCGAAACCGAGGTTGAAGATTTCCTCGTAACCGATACGTTCGGTATATAGGTTAAGGACATGTCCTCTTGCCCGTTTTATCCATTTGGCGGGTACGGCAAGGAATTTTGAGATGAATGATTTGAGGCGAGATTTGCTGTTGAGGGCAAATGCCTTGATGCTTTTCCCACGGAGCAGAATAATTGCACATCATCGTGCGCACTATCTCGCTGTACTGGTAGCCTGCGGCCTTCACCCGGAGTCCAAGCTCGGAGTCAATCAGACGCTCGATTGAAGAAAATTCACGGATGACGGAATATATTCCGCCGAATGGCATGATTTTGTCTGATTTTATTGCTATTTGTAGTTTTTCGGTCTTGTAGCCATCGAGAATTACGAGTTGATAATAGTGTTAAGCATTTGACCTATGTAGGTTTCTGATTGCTCAGACTGGAAATATACATGACGGTCGTTGAACATCTTGTATTCTTTAGCACCCGGCACGGCTGTATGATTCAGCCCTGCCCAATGACTGACTCTCGCAAGGGGTGTGTTGGATATGATGAACGAGTTCAGGACCACATCCGGGTCATTGAGACGAGGCTCAATATCTGTGCGGATAGTCTTGTAGAGTTGAATTTTGGGGTCATCAAATGAGCGGAGATGCGTGATGCCTTTGGGGTCAACGAAAGATACATATTGTTTCTGCCCGACGACAAGCCATACGAGGAAGTCGGGATAGAAACCATGCACATCAAAAAAGCCAACACCTTGTTTGCTTTTATTGCGAAGCAAATACAGCTGTTTATCAGCGAAAAAGTCAGGATGACTATCGTAGTAGCGTTGAATGGAGTTCACGAAGTCGCGCTCACCGGAGTTAAGAGCCACGGGCGCAATCTTGATGGAATTTTCAACGCCATCCACGGTAAAAGCTCTGTGGTTGATATATAGCAACGGCTGATAGAGATGTTGCGCTATATAAAGGGCTTGGAAATCACTCGAATTTGATATGTTGACAGTGGCAGCGAAGGTAGCGTCGGCCAACGATGCTTTTACTTCGGTTAGCTTGTCAACGAAATAATCAAGTTCTTTGTGGAACCATATTGAGTATTCTTTCTCGAAGTTAGGGTTTGATTGGTCAAGGATGGCAACTTCAACATTGTCTGCCATAAATTTACTTTTGGCAATATTGTAGGTACGTTCCACATACAGCTTCAGCAATGTGGTTACAATCTCTTGCCAAAGGGCTACGCTTGTGGCATAGTCATTAAATTCCATGTCGTATTGCGGAATCAGCAGACGATACCAAGCCGGTTCAGATGCTATCTCTTTCAAGCGTTTAGGAGAGAACGACAGATTGTGCCACGCACGTTCATTCTTGAACGTTTCGATGTCAAAGAATACCTTGTTCCAGTCAATGAACTGTAGATGAGCAGACGTGAACTTTGATTCGTGTTGCTCTCCGCTCCCGACATCAGCTCGAGCGTTAGAGCGAAGTGCAGATATGCGTGGGTAATAGTCAAGACTGATTATGTGTGTACCAACGCTGTCGGTGGCAAGATCAACAACGACTTCACGTTTGAAATCCTTCCCATCTTTGACGCGCAGATACTTCAACTTCTTGCCAGCCAAGTTTACAGTAGGCATCACAGGCAGCGTGAATTCCTGAAATTCGCTGTCGTTGGTCGGCAGGCCTTCCTCTTTGAGAAGTATCTTGAACAGCTCCATATAATCGGCACGAATGCCGAATATGTTCAGTGTTTCAAGTGCTTCAATATGTTTGGGTATAGAATTCGGAGCAATTGATGGGTCAAGAGCCGATGAACGTTTCAAAGAGAACTTATAACCTTTCAGACGTACGCCACGGCCAAACAACTGAATGATTTGGCTACCCTCTGACCTGCCCACGTTCAGCAAGCCCATGGTGCTGACTCGCCATGACGACCAACCTTCTGAAAATTTCTTGGAGCCGATAAGCACATTGAGTGTTGAGTTCTGACGGTTGATAGTGGCGAAAAGTGATTTTTCGCCATACTCCATTGGCGTGGTGCTTATTCCCGCTTCCGAACAGCGGTCAATGACAGCTTTGCTGTCGCCCACATTGATTATGCCAAAGTATGGCGCATTGCCTATGCGCATACCTATTTCACCATCAATGCCTTTAAGGTTGTCAAGGTGAAGCTGGGCACCGAAAACATCGCTGTTGAATATCTGTTTCAGCATATCACGATACACATCTTCGGCATTCATTTTAAGCGAGCGCAGATAGCGAAGCGAACGAGTAAAAATCGGATTGTTGTTTTTGTCAACAAGACCGTCGGTGCCTTTGAGAAGTGTATCGATTATGTCGATTGATTCGGTGGACCGGCTTATAAACTGCTGAAAGAAATTGAGCAGATATACTATATCGCTCATTTCTTGCTGCCATTCATTGTTGGAGGACGAAACAGACACCGTACTACCCACGAAAATGGCGAGCGGCTTTTCAATCATGAATGGTGTCAGCTCCACATTTTTGTCCTTGAACAATCGCATCTGCTCATAGAAGCCAAGCAAACAGGCCGTGAGATATTTCGTCACAGAGAAGCCACGGTTAGTATCGCCGAGATTGAGTATCTGATAATCTTTGCCGTATCCGTCGTTATAGAAATATCGATACGAATAATCGAAGATAGTGGTTCGGCCATATTCATTGAGCAATGCCTTTTTCTTGGCATCGCTGCTCTGCGATGACACTGCCTGTCCGAAAGTCGCTGAATATTCAAAAGCGAAGCCCTCGGTCGACAAGCGGTCGCGCATCATCTTCCAAGTGTCACCACTGCTGCCTCTGTGACCCTCATCAACGAGAACAAGATTGTTGTTTTCAAATGAGTCAACTGCCACAGTCTTGTCGCCATCGGTTTCAGAGAGTTTTGTGATTTCTATGATATCGACAGAGTCTTTGTCGAAAAATCCACCTACCAGTTTCTTTGAAAATACATTAGCTGGGATATTACTTAACTTGAACTCATCAATATGCTGTTGGGTCAATCCGGCATTAGGAGTCACGAGGATTGTGCGGTTAATGTCGGCATGACTTTTGGCGTAATGTTGAAACTGGAGAATGTTAACGTGCATCAGCAGAGTCTTGCCTGAGCCGGTGGCACTCCAATAGGCAAGTTTGTTTAGGTCAGCCTCGGTAAACTCCTCCATGTCGTGCCAAGTGGCGGGGTCGAAGTCGTATACTTCGTGCTGGAATGTCTGAATATCGGCAAGGAGTTTGCTGCGATTGTTGAAATATCGGTCGAGATAAATCTCAGTGAACAGCAATGACAGATATTGGAAATATTTCCAACGGATGCGTTCGCCACGTTCTGTGCTGATAGCCTCAGTGTGGCGGTAGATGTTCTGGTCGTAAACAAGGAGTTGCTCTGCCGTCAATTCCTGATTAGGAATAGGCCGTTGCGCTATGGCATTGTAAAACAGCGACACGTTGTTTTCGTCATAGCCTTCGAGCGACGGGTCTTTGAGATGCTCGCTAAGCGCTTCAAGAGAAGTCGCGCCAAACAAACTCAACATGAATTTATAGAGCAGCAAAGCATTGCTCAACCGCAATTCAACCTTTTGTTTAGATGCCTTTTTTGCCATTGCTTATTGGAACATTTTGCGGTTGAACTCCTGTTCGATGAGAGTAACTTTCCAAGTGTCTTCGTCGGTGCGAAGATTTTCAAGATTGTTGTCGCCGTTGACATAAATAATGTCAAACTCGTTGTCAAGTACAGAGTATGCCGAACGAGTGAAGAAGTCGTTGAGTGCAGCATTGTCAATGCGGTTGCTGTCGCGCCATATCACCAAGGCTTTCTTCCCGGCACGTGTGGTGCCTTCCACTACCATAATGCCGGGCTTTGGCCACGACATCTGAGTCACGTTCAATCCTATCAGATAGTTGAACGTTTCGGGAAAGTCGATACGTTCCTCCACGGTTTGGTTTTGACGTGTGATGTTGAGCTTCACGTCAAATGGATTGACAAACCACTTAAGATTGAGTAGCGAGTCGCGGGTCTCAACATCAAGCATATAGCCGATAAGGAAGCCATCGGCAAACTGACCTTCAGAGGCAGTTTGACGCGGCGCGATGGTGAGATTGTTTAGCGTATCTTCATACTGCTCCAAGCGGATGTATTTGAAACAATGGCTGCTACCCTCACGGCTGACAGGCTTGCCACCATTCCAATCCTTGGAATAGATTACCTTTTCGATACGGGGCTTGGTTACGGTATTGAAATAACCGCCCATCTCCACAAGGATATACTTTCGTCTTCCACCATCTGCTCTGTTCAGATTGATAACGGCATGGCCGGTAGTGCCTGAACCGGCAAAGTAATCAAGTACAAGAGCCTTGAAATCTGCACCGGCTACGGTCAGACAATCTTCCTCCGCATATATTGATTTAGGATAGGAAAATGTTTCCTGCTCACCAAATATACGTTTAAGTAAGTCGGTTCCATGCTCGGTAGCAGAATATTTGGATGCATCCCAAAATGTAGTAGGCTGAACACCATCATTCTTTCTTCTACGACGATAGACGAAATAGTTGCCATCAGACTGCTTCTCAGCCTTAAACTCAACCACCTCATTAATAGCACGGTCAACACCAAAATACCAACACCCTTGACTTCCATCGTCTTTTATAGGAAAAACTTCAATCTCGCCGGACTGCAATGTGTCATTGACAATGTATTCCTCTTTTACTTCATCGTATTCCATATTCGGGATACGCATTTTGCCAGTTGATTCATCGAGCCAAATTGGATAATACATTGTAGGACGATTATGACGGAAAGAGTTTGATCCTGCTTTACGCAATAGTTCCCAAAAGTAAGGCCCTTTAGAATCAGATTCACGATAGCGAGAATTTTGGTCATCGGAATGTTGTAGTCGATGAATTGCGGTGCTTTCTTGTTTTCGTGAAAAGAAAGCATATTCGTGAGAAATAGCAAAGCCATTCGGAATTGGTCTACCTGAAGGTTTAATACGAATTCCAACAACCATTGGATTCTCATTAAAAACTTCTTCTAACAAGATTCTTAATCTACTGCCCTCCACATCATCGATAGTTGAGCATTGAATTCCATCTTTGTTAAGCAGAAGTTTACCGGCCTCAATCCTATCTTCCAAAAGGCTCAACCAAGATGAATGTTTGTACGAATTTTTGTATAGAATTTCTGAAGCTGAGGTGTTATATGGCGGATCAATATAGATTGTATTAACTCCGTTTTGGTACTTCTCTTGCAGGAGCTGCAGGGCTTGGAAGTTTTCGGAGTTGATGAGAATGCCGTCGGTTTGAGCATCAAGGTCAGGTATTGAAGCGAGCAGACGGTGTTTGAAGTCAGTTGGGAAGAAGGCGGTGTCAAGTACGAGGAATGGGTTCTGCTCCAGGAAGGTTTCGGTTAGCGGTTCGGAATACCCGACTATTTCGCCATCGCCAAAGAGACCGCCGTCACCATTCGGCTTGATTTCGTCGATAGCAAAAAGGCGCACCCACTCCGCGCGCTGGGCATCATTGGCGCAGATTTCGGCATACAGTTCGCGTGGCACACGGTCGAGCGTGATGCACCAATCAGCTTGCACCACAAATTTCTTTTTGAGCCACAAACGCTTCTGAAATTCTTCAAGCTGAGCGAGGAAGTCAATCAGGCTTTGGCCGACTGCCTTGATGGCTTTGATGACCGTGAGATGCTGAAGAAATTCCTCGGTGGAGCGGGCATTGATATCATCGATAAAGAGGATTTCGTTTTTGATATAGAAATCAAGCTCGCGAGAGAGGAAACCGCGAAGGTCTTTATGGATGAAGTAGTCAAAGGTGTTTTTGGCTACATAATCGTTGAGATGTTTTTGCAGAAGCGTCCGGTTGCGGTCTTTGTCGGTAGGTCGCGGAGTAAAAACCGACATAAACTCATGAGGAATAAGGTCTTTTACCTTATTGTAAGCGTCCTCGATGAGTTTTTTCTGCTTGGTGGCTTTTGGATAAAGCTCGTATGTGAAGTTGATGTGGAGTGTTTGGACGCCAACTTCAACCGGGCAATCTTCATAAAGCGCAAAGCGGCGCTCCATGTTGTTTTGGGCAAGGTTGTTGTTTTGCTCGGTTGAGGCATCCTTCAAAGTAAACTCAACCTTCCGGCCATCATTGAGCGTAAAGGAGTATGCCCGGAAATACTCACCGGTTTTTATGTAGTACTGGTCGGCATTAGCCCAGTGGAGCTTCACTTCCTCGCCCTCGTAAGGTATGGCATAGACATCTTTCTTATAGCGGCGCAGCGAAATGAAGTCGCCTCCTTCGTAGTAACGGCTGAAGAAGGTGGCAAGGTGTGAATACACGCTGTTCTCAAGTTCGTCAGGCGAGCCTTGAGCCGCTATAGCCTTGCGAAGTTCCTTTACTTTGGGCAGACTGTCGGGGTCAACGCCCAAGTTGTGGGTCTGGACTTCGGCTTCGTGCAGCTGCTTTTGCAGGTCGGCTGAGCGGTTGGAAGCATTCTGCTGCAACAGCTCTTTAACCTGAGCCGGGAGACGATGGTCGAGATAGCTCTCGATGTCGCGGCGTTTTTGGTTCATAATGCGATAGATACCGAAGTCAAGGTCGGCTTGATCGAGCATAAACAGCTCGCGCAAGGTTGACTTGAATCTATCAAATTGTTGTGATGCCATATTATGGGTGCTTATTTAATTATCCAATTAATGCGAAACAGTGTTGTTTCAGTTACAGTGCGGTCGAGAGATGCTTCAATCTGACGGATAAGGGCATCGCGGCGACGGTCTATTTCATCTTCAACGGCAAACAGCTCTTGGCGTTTCTGACGTTGAAGGCGTTGGAGAGATTGAATTTCGCGTTGCAGGCGAAGTTGGGTAGCGGAATCGGTTTCGGCACGGAACTGACGTTCGCGTTCCTTGATTTGTCGCTTGGTGTCGCGTATCTCCTGCTCCACGGCGAATGTTTGGTCTTCGGCCCAGCGTGAAATCTTGGCGCTTTCCTCGTTGATAAACTCCTTGTTGCGGGTAGAGATGTCGGCAGTAACTTTTTCGGTCTTTGCTTTCAGCATATCCGATAAAACTGCTGACAGGAAAGCATGAGGCGATTCGGTGGTGGTAGTAGCCGGAATGAGCATTAGCTTTTCAACGAAATCATCGGGGAGAGGATTGCCGTCGGCATCAACGGCGGCACAAACAAGGTGTTCTTCCGTGTCTTGGGGCGATTGATAGCGAATAAGTTTAACTTCGATGGAGCCGGTGCGACCTATCTGCTCACTGAGAACTGAGACCTTTGCCGGATATGACGAGTAATCGAAGATTATATTGTCGATAGCTGATGTTGACGCATTTTTTGCTGTCGCAAGAATATATTGAGCCAAAGGATGCCCGATGCGGTAAAGGAAAGCATCATTTATATTCTTGCCCATTTGATATGGACCGACATCAAATTTTGGGGCACCGGCAGGTGACCGCCGCAACATGAATTTATAGTTTGATGCGTCAACGATGTTGATGTTGTTTCCAAGAAAATCAACAGTGAGCATCCAAAGCAACTGCTGGAATTGGGTAAGACTTGATACAGCCGATTCACGGCGAAGTCGAAGTTTGTTGACCACATCAAGGTCGAAGTTCTCAATCAATCGGGCTTGTGTGTCAGCCACAGAAGCATCGATTTTATCACGGAGCTCGTCTTGCAACTTGTCGAATGCCCGGTCGATGTCCTCAACATTGCGACATGACTGATATATGTCGAGGACGCGGTGTTCGAAATCGACTCCGTCCATTACTTTACCGAGTACTTCATCAGAGCTGCCAAACACACCTTTGAAAAGATTATATTTTTCATCGAGAAGTTCGTAGACTCGTTGGTCTGCACGATTGGCTTTATTGATGAAGTTGACAACAACGACATCGTTTTGCTGACCGTAGCGGTGGCAACGGCCAATGCGTTGCTCTACACGCTGAGGATTCCACGGCAAATCAAAATTGACAAGGAGTGAGCAGAACTGAAGGTTGATTCCTTCTGAAGCAGCCTCAGTAGCTATCATTATTTGAGCGGTCTCGCGGAAATAATCAACGATAGCCTGTCGCTTGTCGGCAGTCGTAGAACCTGTTATGCGCGATGTTCCGGCGTAGCGTTCTTTCCAATTATTATAGATTTGACGCGAAGCCGGGTCAGAATTAGAGCCATTGAAAAGCACAATCTTTCCGGCATAGCCGTTTTCTTCAAGAAGTTTTTTCAGGTAGAGCTGAGTGCGGTTGCTCTCAGTGAAGATAAGTGCTTTTTCAGGTTGACCGTGCTGACGTTTATCTTCAAAAGCAATGTCAAGAGCCTTAAGAAGGCATTCGCCTTTGGTGTTGCTTGCTATGCCAAGAGCCAATGCATGAATGATTTTTAGGTCATCAATTTCTTTACGTATAGCCTTGATGTCTTCGGGAGAATATTCTATCTCAGGCTCGGCTACTTCTGAATCTTCATCAGCTTCTTCCTCGTCAGCCCATTCGTCTTCGTAAACATCAATATCGTCTATATCCTCTGCAATTTCTTCAACGACATCGGTTTCCGACTGCTCGTTGTCCTTGACAATGTTTTCGAGGCGATTGATTATTGTAAGCAGCGTGCCGGCAATGGCAAATGTTGAAGACGATAGTAACTTATGTAGAACAAGGGAGATGAGAGTGCGCTGACTTGGAGGCATACCGAAACAATTGTCGCGCTGCAAATATTCTTGCACCATCTCCTGCAAAGCAATCTCATCGTTGCTCGGAAAATATTCCTGAACAAATGGCTTGCGTTCGGTATATTTTACATACTCCTGGACATCACTGCGAAGTGTTCGATGGATGATAGGCTTTATGCGTGACCTCAATTCTTTGAAAACAGAGTCTGAACGGAGTTCTGTTTTGCCATATTGGTCACTGAAACTTTTCAGGCCGCCGAAGTAATTTTCGTCAATGATTGAGACAAGACCAAAAAGTTCTTTGATATTGTTCTGTAAAGGTGTGGCTGTCAGCAACAATTTTTTTGCGTGCTTCAACCCTTCACGAAGCACAATGGCAGTCTTGTTGCCGGCTTTATAGACGTTGCGAAGTTTGTGAGCCTCGTCAATGACAACCAAATCCCAATTAACACGTTGGATTTGCTTTATTTGCTTTTTAGCAAATTGATAAGAACATATAACGATGTTGTCAGTAGTGTCAAATGGGTTTCGGTATGTGTCGCCTAACAGACTGTTGAAATTTTTGCTTTCGAGGATTAACGACGGAAGGAAAAATTTTTCTTCAAGTTCCATGCTCCACTGTTTGCGGAGAGTGGCTGGCGCGATAATAAGAATATGTCTACGTCGTTCAGCCCATTTCTGAGCTATAACAAGAGCAGCCTCAATGGTTTTGCCAAGACCAACTTCGTCTGCAAGGATTGCGCCCATGCTTAGCGGAGAGCGAAAAGCAAAGAGAGCCGCATCAATTTGGTGCGGATTAAGGTCGACCTGTGCTTCGGTAAGCACCGAGGTAAACTTGTCCTCGTCGCTCTCGCTTCGATTTCGGTCGAGCGTCCAAGCTATGTACTTACGCTGTTGCTTGGTAAGTTGGGGCATCAGACAGAAGTTAAAAAGAAAACTCCCCAGTAGTATCTGAAGGCCGACCAAAGCCGTAACGACTACTAAGGAGTTTCCAAAGGATTTTCGGCTCTCGCCGGATATCGTTGCTTAATGATTGGTCATTATCAGATTAGCGTTAATGTTAATGTTGCAAATTTACAAAAAATTTCTAAGATATTGAACATTCGATAATAAGATATTTTTGGACAAGAGTTATTTTCTCAATTTATCTTGAATAAAATTAGTAAGATGACGAGTCGTCGCGAGCCACTAAGACTTCAAAGGTGCATTATTGATGCTGCCAAAATGCGTTGTACATTCTCTGGGAGACTGTGAAGGCTGCCCAACTCCGCATGATTGCCGAGTTGGGCACGGCCTGATTGCTCTTGTAGATTTGTTGGCTTTACCGATGACGGCACCAATGCCAGAGCCGTGCAGACGAAACTTTGCACGCCTTTCAGCATTAGTGCCATAAGTAATAGGTGTATTTCGAAAAGAGAATTTTACCGCATACTACACAACGGCAAATTAGATGATGATTTGCCGTTGTATAGTAATTAAATTTTATAGGGAAAGGTTATCTATGAGATACCAATAATAGAAGGCTTCCGGACGAGTCTTTTTGAGATTGTTCAACTTGACCGGGAAAATCTTGCCTATATTCATTTCTTGGGTAACGGATTCGGGACTGTATTTTTGGATATTAGTGATGCCTTTTTCTATACAGGTCGCTATATATGCTGCCTTTGCAGAGTCAACTATTGCATCCTCAATGAAATATCTGTTGTCATAGATGAATGAGCCAAGTCGTTTGATACCATCTTGCAGCAATGCAAAATCTACAGCACCATATAACCCCCTTGTGGCTATCAGCAGGGCGTACTTGTTGCAGCATTTGGATTGAAAAGTGTTGTTTTGAGGGGTTGTTTTGGATTGAAAAGTGTGGATTTTATTTGCAGATTTGGGTTGAAAAGTGTATTTTTGCAGTCTAATTAGGGATTGAAAAATGTAACTTATGCTTTACCGAAAGATTGAACATACTATTTATGAGCATCTTGCAAGCGAATCAGACAAGATTCTTATCGTCAGTGGAGCCCGGCAGATTGGGAAATCCTTCATCATACGTCATGTCGGGAATAAACTGTATCGAAATCTTGTGGAGATCAACCTGATTGAAGACTTTGATGGACCAAGAGTGTTTGCTAATGTCAAAACCACCGATGACTTCTATTTCGCACTCGGAATAGTGGCAGGAGATAAATTGGGGGATTCCACCGACACTCTTATTTTCCTTGATGAGATACAGAAATATCCGCATCTGCTGACAATGTTGAAATTTTTGAGACAGGGGGGGAGATACCGTTATGTGGCAAGCGGTTCGCTGCTTGGCGTCACATTAAAGCGGTCAACCTCAGTCCCGATGGGAAGCATTGAAATACTAAGAATGTATCCTCTTGATTTTGAGGAGTTCCTTATAGCAAATAATGTAGGTAAAGAGGCAATTGACGAGATGCGAATGCATTTCAAGCGCAGAGAGAGTCTCACTGAAGGTGTGCATGAACACATTATGTCACTATTCAAAAGGTATCTGCTTGTGGGAGGGTTGCCTGAAGCAGTCAACGTTTATCTTGAAACGCGCAACATTGTAAAAGTTAGAGCCATACAACGTGGCATCCATGATTTGTATATCACAGATGCCGCGCAATATGATGAAGAGCACAAGCTCAAGATTGAACGTATCTACAACCTTGTTCCATCAAATCTTGAAAACAAGAAGAAACGCCTAATCTATAAAGATGTAGAGGATAAGGCAGGGAAACGAGCCTCTGACTATGAGGAGGAGATTGAATACCTTATCAGTTCAGGAATCACACTTGAAGTAAAGGCAATCTCCAATCCGTTGTTCCCATTGACAGAATCGGAGCATAAAAACCTACTCAAACTATACTTGAACGATGTCGGACTTCTCACATCAATACTATATCGGAACAATGTCAGGGCAGTTCTTGACGACGAGGCAAGCATAAACCTCGGTTCGGTATATGAATGTGCTGTGGCATCAGAGTTGGCGGCGCACGACAACAGTCTTTTTTATTATGACAACCGTACCAGAGGAGAAGTTGACTTTTTAGTAGACGACTACAAATCTCTATCGGCTATACCTTTAGAGGTTAAATCAGGGAAAGATTATAAGCGCCATAGTGCATTGTCACGTTTCGTCACCACACCAGACTATCACATTGGCCAGGCATATGTCCTGTCAAATAGCCGAGACGTAGAAATTACAGGAAAGATTACATATATACCGATATACTACTGCATGTTTATCGAAGGGAACGAAACGGAAGAGGAAATATTAATCTGATAATACTAAAACAATTATCTCATTTGTATATAGATGATTAAAGGCGGCGACACATGGGTGTCGCCGCCTTTGGGTTGGGAATTGATTCTTTGGGATTGATCCTATTGGATTTTTATCCTTTGGGAAATAATTCTTATTGGGAATTCTTATTTGGGGTTAGCTTTTGCGGAGGGCTTCCTCAGCGGGGGTCATTTCAGGATCCTCACCCCAGTTCTGCTCAGAAAGACGCTTGTAGTTGTTGTAGCGCCAACGGGCGTTGTCCTGAGCTGCCTTGAAGAGTTCCTCAGCTGCGTCCGGCTGCATCTTATAGAGGGATGCGAAACGAACCTCACCCTTGAGATAGTCGCTAAACTTGCTCCAGTCAGGCTCCTTGCTGTCGAGAGTGAACGGATTCTGACCGCTGTTCTCAAGAGCAGGATTGTAACGCCAGAGATGCCAGTAGCCACATTCAACGGCTCTCTTCTCCTCTTCCTGACTGTGACCCATGCCAATCTTGATGCCATGGTTGATACAGGGAGAGTAAGCAATCACGAGAGACGGACCGTCGTAAGCCTCAGCCTCGCGGATAGCCTTAAGAGTCTGAGCATTATCAGCACCCATAGCCACCTGAGCCACGTAAACATAACCGTAGGTAGTAGCGATAAGACCGAGGTCTTTCTTACGGATACGCTTACCGGCAGCAGCAAACTTGGCGATAGCGGCGATAGGAGTAGACTTGGATGACTGACCACCGGTGTTGGAGTAAACCTCTGTGTCAAGCACGAGGATATTCACATTCTTGCCGGAAGCAATCACATGGTCGAGACCGCCGAAACCTATATCGTAGCTTGCACCGTCACCACCGATGATCCACTGGCTTCTCTTGGTGAGATACTGGCTGTGGGCAACGACACACTTGCAGTTGTCGCAAACCTCAGCACCCTTCTTGGCCTCAGCAAGGAGAGCCTCGCCTGTGGTGCGTGAAGTCTCGGCATCCTCACGGGCGTCGAGCCAAGCCTGAGCAGCAGCCTTCGTAGCCTCGGGAGCCTCTGAAGCAACTATCTTCTCGCAAGCTTCAACAAGACGGTCGCGCATCTTCTCGTAAGCGATGTGCATGCCGAGACCGAACTCGCAGAAGTCCTCGAAGAGTGAGTTAGCCCATGCTGGGCCCTGACCCTTCTCATTCTCGCAGTAAGGAGTGGAAGGCACAGAACCGGAATAGATAGAGGAGCAACCGGTAGCATTAGCCACAACCTGACGGTCGCCGAAGAGCTGGCTGATAAGTTTCACATAAGGAGTCTCACCGCAACCGGAGCAAGCGCCGGAGAACTCAAACATAGGAGTAGCGAACTGGCTGTTCTTGACGTTAGCCTTAACGTCGACGAGGTTCTGCTTGGATGTTACATGGTTCATGCAATAATCCCAGTTGGGCTGCTCAGCAAGCTGAGTCTCCTCGTGCTTCATAGTGAGAGCCTTCACGCCCTTCTTGCCCGGGCATACGTCGGCACAGTTGCCGCAGCCAAGACAGTCGAGAACGTCAACCTGCTGCACGAAGCGCATGCCGGTGAAAGTCTTGCCGATAGCAGGCAGAGAGTGCTCTTCGCCAAACGGAGCGGCAGCCATCTCCTCTGCATTGAGGACGAACGGACGGATAGCAGCGTGAGGACAAACATAAGCACACTTGTTACACTGGATACAGTTCTCGGGATTCCACTCGGGAACGAAAGCAGCCACACCACGCTTCTCATAGCGTGCGGTGCCCTGAGGCCATGTGCCGTCGGCACGGTCCTTGAAAGAAGAAACCGGGAGAAGGTCTCCGTCCTGTGCGTTGATCGGGAAGACAACGTTGGTGACAAACTCAGGAGCCTCCATTGGTTTAGCCTCCTCGTCAGGAAGGTTTGCCCATGCGGGGTCAACGTCAAGTTTCTTATACTCACCGCCACGGTCGACAGCTGCATAGTTCATGTTGACAATGTTCTCACCTTTCTTGCCATAAGACTTCACGATGAATTTCTTCATCTGCTCGATGGCAAGGTCAACGGGGATAACCTCAGTGATGCGGAAGAATGCGCTCTGGAGGATAGTGTTGGTGCGGTTGCCGAGGCCAATCTCCTGAGCAATCTTGGAAGCGTTGATATAATAAACGGTGACGTTGTTCTTAGCGAAGAGACGTTTCACCTTGTTGGGGAGATTCTTGGCGAGTTCCTCACCTTCCCAGATGGTGTTGAGAAGGAATGTGCCGTTCTGCTGAAGACCACGGGTCACATCATACATGTGGAGGTAAGCCTGAACGTGGCAAGCCACGAAGTTCGGGGTGGTCACCAGATAAGTTGAGCGGATAGGTTTGTCACCGAAACGGAGGTGAGAGCAAGTGAAGCCACCAGACTTCTTAGAGTCGTAAGAGAAATAAGCCTGGCAATATTTGTCGGTATTGTCACCGATAATCTTCACAGAGTTCTTGTTGGCGCCTACAGTACCGTCAGCACCAAGACCGAAGAACTTAGCCTGGAACATACCCTCGTCGCCTACGCTGATTTCAGGAAGCTGGGGAAGTGAAAGGAATGTGACGTCATCGTTGATGCCGACAGTGAAACCGTTCTTGGGCTCGGGAAGAGCGAGGTTCTCGTATACAGAAAGAATCTGTGCGGGAGTTGTGTCTTTTGAACTGAGACCGAAACGGCCACCGACGATAAGCGGGGCGTTCTCCTTGCCATAGAAGCAATCCTTGACATCAAGATAGAGGGGTTCGCCGAGAGCGCCGGGCTCTTTTGTGCGGTCAAGCACTGCGATACGCTTGCAAGAAGCAGGCACTGCAGCAAGGAAATGCTTTGCAGAGAACGGACGATATAGGTGAACGCTGACGAGACCAACTTTCTGACCCTTGGCACGGAGATAGTCAACAGTCTCGCGGATGCACTCAGTGACAGAACCCATGGCGATGATGACATTCTCAGCCTCAGGATCGCCATAATAGTCGAAGAGACCATAGTTGCGACCTGTGATCTTGGAAACCTCCTTCATGTAGTTTTCAACCACTTCGGGAACTGCAAGATAGTAAGGGTTGGAAGCCTCACGGTGCTGGAAGAACACGTCGGGGTTCTCAGCCATGCCGCGAGCCACCGGAGCCTCAGGATTCAAGGCACGTTTGCGGAAATCAGCAAGCGCCTCCTGGTCGATAAGAGGAGCGAGCTCATCCTGATTGATAGCCTCGATTTTCTGAATCTCGTGAGATGTGCGGAAACCGTCGAAGAAGTTGACGAACGGCACGCGGCTCTTTATAGTAGAAAGGTGAGCCACAGCTGCGAGGTCCATAACTTCCTGGACAGAACCCTCACACAACATTGCGAAACCGGTCTGGCGAGCAGACATCACATCCTGGTGGTCACCGAAGATGCTGAGCGCGTGAGAAGCGAGAGTTCGTGCAGAAACGTGGAAAACGCAAGGGAGAAGCTCACCAGCAATCTTATACATGTTAGGGATCATGAGTAGAAGACCCTGGGAAGCGGTGTAGGTAGTGGTGAGGGCACCAGCCTGGATAGAACCGTGAACGGCACCAGCGGCACCACCTTCACTCTGCATCTCCTGCACGAGAACTGTTTCACCAAAAATGTTCTTCCTGCCGGCAGCCGACCAATCGTCGACATATTCCGCCATAGTTGACGAGGGGGTAATCGGGTAGATAGCAGCCACTTCAGTAAACATGTAACTGATGTGAGCAGCAGCCTGATTACCATCACAGGTCAGGAATTGCTTTGCTTTGCTCATAGTTATTGTTATTTTTTATAATTGAGTTAAATTCTTCCAGGTATGTTATAATCTTAGATATGGTTATATTTTTCCAAATGCAAAATTAATCAAAACATCGAAAAACTCCAACGATTTGACAATTTTTTATTTTACTTGCAAACATTAAGAATAAAATATTCCCTTATTTCAAAGGTGAAATCTTGCGTTTTTCGCCCTTGAGTTTCTTTCCGGCTGCCATATTCAGCAACTGAGGCACATCCTCTTCCCTGACGGCCACCAGCGAATAATGGTCATAGACATTGATTTTCCCAATCGAAGACGCTTCGAGTCCACATTCCTTGACAATGAATCCAAGTATATCACCCCTTGAAACTTTCTCACGCTTTCCTGCTGACACATAAAGCGTCATAAATCGTGAACGCAGAGAACCCGACAGTGTCTTGTCGAGGTCATATGTGTCATCAAACTCCACAAACTCTTTCACTTCCTCTTCCGGCCCGACAAGCACATAGACATCCCCCTTCTCTTCCACACGGGCGGTTCGACCGTTGCGATGGGTGTATGCCTCCGGAGTCAACGGCTGATGATAGTGCACCACAGAGGCTACACGCTCGATGTCAAGACCGCGGGCTGCAAGGTCGGTTGCGATAAGAATCGGCCTGCTGCCGCTGTTGAAGAGGGCAATGGCTGTCTCTCGCTCACGCTGATCAAGGGCTCCATGATATAATACGCAAGACACTCCCTTCTTTCTCAAAAAGTCGTAGACACGCTCAGCGCTTTCACGATGATTGACAAAGACGATGCACTTCTGTGGCTCCTCACCCTGATTGATATTGTTGAGAAGTGTGAGTAGTGTATCAAGTTTGTCCTTACCATCGGAATCTACGCGATGCACTGACATCCTACTGCGCAGAGACCTGTAGGCACCGAGGAAATCAAATGTAATCGGATTATTCAGATTCAGAAATTCCGGTAGCACATCGGCATCAGTGGCTGAAGTCAGCAATGTGCGGCTCACATTCTTCATCCTTTTTATAAGTTTGCCCATCTCCTCCTCAAAACCAAGCTCGAGCGACTTGTCAAACTCATCAAGCACAAGGATTCTCACCGGAAGAAGATCCACATTTCGTCTTACGGCATGGTCAAGCAGACGACCCGGTGTCGCAACAATGATGTCGGGCACAACTTTCAGACTGTTGACCTCGTCTTCCACTTTATGTCCACCATAGAGGGCGATCACCCTAAGGTCCTTGCCCACCTCGCGCATGACGCCGGCAATCTGAACGACGAGCTCGCGGGATGGGGCAATCACAACACACTGCACTCTGCCCGTGGAAGGCCGCATCATCTTCATCACTGGTAGGGTGAAGGCGAGGGTCTTACCGCTTCCGGTTGGTGAAAGGAGGATAATATCACGTGGTTCGCTGGCAGAAACCATCATTTTTTGCTGCATGTCGTTGAGTTGCTCAATGCCGAGACGCTCCTTGACGGCTGGGAGGAATTCTTTTTCGCGCATAACATATTAGGGTAAAAGGGGTTAGGAAATGAGGGACCAGTCGACGGAATGGGCGAAACGGATTTGGAGCTCACTTTTCAATACGGCAGCCTCACTTTCGGAAACCGAGATTGGCAACGGATCGCCATTCTGAGGGGGAGATGGTTTTGCTCCGGAAGCAAGCAGTTGGGGATTGCCGTAGAGGATTGCTTTAGCAGCTTCTCTCGTGCGGGTAAGGATCTGACCGTCGCGGGCGAGGTCTGCCACCCTGAGATTGAAGGCGATACCACTCTGCTGGGTGCCTTCCATATCGCCGGGGCCACGTAGTTTCATGTCTGCCTCCGAAATGAGGAATCCGTCAGTGGTTTCGGTCATTATGTTTAGTCGCTTCTTGGTGTCTGCTCCTGAGTTATATTTCCCCATCAGTATGCAGTAGCTTTGGTCGGCACCACGACCTACCCTGCCGCGCAACTGGTGAAGCTGAGAGAGACCGAACCGTTCGGCATTCTCGATGACCATCACCGATGCATTCGGCACATTGACCCCAACCTCAATTACAGTGGTTGCCACCATAATACGGGCCTCTCCTTTCACAAACAAATCCATCTGATAATCCTTCTCTGCCGGTTTCATCTTTCCATGCACATAACAGACCCTGTAGCCCTTAAAAGTATCGACAGTGCGGTTATACCCTTCCTCAAGACTCTTCAGGTCAAGTTTCTCATTCTCAGTAATCAGGGGATAGACTATATACACTTGCATTCCCCCCTTCAACTGAGAGAAAATCAAACGGTCTACCTCCAGCCTGTTGTTATCATAACGAAGCAGAGTGGTGATAGGTTTACGTCCCGGTGGGAGTTCATCGATAACAGAGACCTCAAGGTCGCCATATACGGTCATGGCGAGAGTGCGGGGAATCGGAGTGGCAGTCATCACCAACACATGAGGAGCCACCGAGTTCTTGCTCCACATCCTTGCCCGCTGAGCCACACCGAAACGATGCTGCTCATCAATCACAACAAGACCTAACTTCTTGAACTGCACAGTGTCTTCTATCAAGGCATGTGTGCCGACAATGATATTCACCTCTCCAGAGAGAAGGCCCTCGTGAATCTTCTTTCGCTCGGATGCCTTGGTGCTACCAGTCAGAAGCACCACTTTAACACCAATTGGCTCAGCCCATTGTTTCAGCGAGGCATAATGCTGGGTGGCAAGGATTTCAGTCGGGGCCATCATAGCTGTCTGACAGCCATTGTCCACAGCCATCAGCATCGACATGAATGCCACCATAGTCTTCCCGGAGCCAACGTCACCCTGAAGGAGTCGGTTCATCTGTCTACCGGTTTTCATATCGGCGCGAATCTCTTTCAGCACACGTTTCTGTGCGCCGGTGAGTTGGAATGGAAGCACATTGAAAAAGAAACCGTTGAACTTCTCCCCTATCTTGGAGAAATGATAGCCCGGCAACTTGGAACTTCTCTCCATAGCGTAACGGAGGATGTGGGTCTCCACAAAGAAAAGCTCCTCAAACTTCATGCGCTCAGTTGCTTTTTGCAACAATAGTGCATTTTCGGGGAAGTGCATCTGTCTCACCGCCTCCTGAAACGGCATCAGATTATATTTTTGGCGCACAGCCTCCGGGATAGGGTCTTGAAGCGTCTTGAAGGCGGCATTCTGCAAAAGGTTAGTCACCAACGACTGCAACACACGGGTCGAGAGTCCCTTCTTCCGCATGTTCTCTGTGAGGGAATACACACCACGGAAACCTGTTGGTGGTTTTTCGGGATTATACAGTTCCACCTCCGGATGAGCTATTGAATATACTCCCCGATAATAATTTGGCTTGCCGAAAATTACATACTCAACACCCGGCTTATATGCATTGGCAAAGGTGGTAATCTTTGAGAACCAAATAGTCTCCATAAGGTTTCTGCCATCGGAAAAGACGCCTACAAGACGTTTCTTGGCGCCTTCACCATCCGTCCTGAAACTGATAAACTTACCCTTTATCTGCAACGCTGGGAGGTCCTCACCAGTCAGTTCGTCTATACGGTAGAAGCGGCTCCTGTCGACATGACGGAAAGGGAAATAGTAAAGGAGGTCACGAAAAGTCGTAACCTCTATTTCCTTGGCGAGGAGTTTTGCACGCTCTTCGCCAACGCCCTTGAGATATTTGATGTCGGTTGTGAGCATCTGTTCGTCGTTCGTTGTCCGTTGTCCGTTGTCGCTTCCGATTTTAGTTAATGAGGAGTAGGGAGGCGATTTGGATGTCACCGGGGTTTGTGACCTTGATGTTGCGGGGAGAGCCCGGGAATAGAACGGGCTTTATTCCTGATGCCTCTACTGCGGATGCATCGTCGGAGAATACGGTTCCCGGATTTTTTCGGTAGGCATCAATGAGGACTGAGACCTTGAACACCTGCGGAGTCTGCACGCCTACATAGTCCTTGCGATCCACTGCCACGCTTCCATCATCAGTAAGCCGACGGATGGAGTCAGTGACAGGCACAACAGGGATAGCAGCCCCACATCTTTCAGCCTCCTTCCAGCCCTCACGAATCATCTCAGCAGAGACGAGTGGACGGGCAGCATCATGCACCGCAATCAGCACATCATCAGAGTTAGGAATCAGAACCATTCCGTTTTTCACAGACTGCGTTCTGCTGTCGCCTCCGATTGCCACAGTATGTAAAAATTGCTCGGCAATAGGCATTGACAGATAAATCTCAGACCATGTGTCGATAAAATCGCGATTGAGGACGAGGATAATCTTCGTGGAAGGATCATCATCGTGGAATGCCTTCAGCGACCACCATAGCACCGGTCTGCCACGTAGGGATTGAAACTGTTTCGGGAGGTCCCCACCCAGTCGGGTGCCGGAACCTCCCGCAACTATTACCGCATATTTTTCCATTGCGTTGGATTACATGTTCATGCCGCCGTCGACCTGGATAACCTGGCCAGAGACATAGCTTGAGAGATCAGAAGCGAGGAATGTAGCCACATCGGCGATATCCTCAGGCTTGCCACCGCGACGGAGAGGAATCTTCTTAACCCAGTCCTCACGCACGTTGTCGGGAAGGGCAGCGGTCATAGCAGTCTCGATGAAACCCGGAGCGATAGCGTTTGCGCGGATGCCACGAGAGCCAACCTCCTGAGCGATGCTCTTGGCGAGGGCGATAAGACCAGCCTTTGAGGCTGCATAGTTAGCCTGCCCGGCGTTGCCGTGCACACCGACTACAGAAGCCATATTGATGATAGAGCCGCTGCGCTGACGCATCATGATTGGGAGACAAGCATGGATGAAATTGAACGCTGACTTGAGGTTTACTGCTATAACAGCATCCCACTGCTGCTCGCTAATGCGCATCATGAGACCATCTTTTGTGATGCCGGCATTGTTGACAAGGATATCGATGCTGCCGAAATCTTCCTTCACTTGGTTGACAACTTTCTCAGTCTCTTCGAAATTTGCTGCGTTAGAAGCGTAACCTTTCACCTTCACACCGAGAGCTGCAATTTCTTCCTCGGTCTTCTTGCCGTTTTCATCGATAACGAGGTCAGTGAAAGCGATATTT
Source organism: uncultured Sangeribacter sp. (assembly GCA_964603335.1). GTDB lineage: Bacteria > Bacteroidota > Bacteroidia > Bacteroidales > Muribaculaceae > Lepagella. The sequence goes on from CAZRUR010000001.1 coordinate 20,861, forward strand.
GCACCCTCAGAAGCGAATTTGAGAGCGATGGCCTTACCGATGCCGCGGGCAGCGCCTGTAATCAGGGCTGTTTTCCCTTCAAGTAGTTTCATATTGTATACGTTGTTTGTTGTTATGTCAATTTGTCAATTTGTCATAATGTCAATTTGTCATAATGTCACCATGACATAATGTTTTTGAGAGGGGTTATCGGGTTTTTATGCCGTTGAGGATGAGGGTAGTCATATAGTTTTTGAGCATATTCTTGTCGATACCTTCCTCGGAGAGATTGTCTCTGATGTATGGCACATCAAGACCCTGGATTGCCTGGGTGACAATCACCGCCATATGGTTGAGATTTGGAATCTTGAAACTGCCGTTTTCGACACCTTCCTGCAGGATGTCGCGCAGCATGGCAGTCTCTTTCTTTGTTATGATCTTCCTCGCGCGGTCTACCTTTCTGACATCGCGAAAGAAGCCGGCACGAAGTGAGCCGTTGCGGGAGACAATCTCCTTCATGGTCTCGAAACGGCATTCCACGTATTCCATAAGTTTTTCTTCCGGGGAGACTGGGAGGGCAAGGATGTGGCGCAGACGACTTAACAACTGGTCAGTCTCACTCTCGATGACGGCGTTGAAGATTTCGCGTTTGCTTTTAAAATAGGTGTAGATTGTGCGCCGCCCTTTGTCAGAGGCGGATGCGATATCGTTCATAGTTGTGTTCTCGACGCCTTTTCTTGCGAAAAGCTGCCGAGCCACCTCGATAAACTTATCTCTTGTCTTCATCACCATACGGCAGAGAGGTTACAGGTTAAAGGTTACAGGTTACAGAGGAGAGTTACGCACAATCGCCTAAATTTTGAGCAAAATTAACAAATAATTTTCATTTAGACATCAAAACGCAGGAAAAACTTGCAAGCAATAAATCACACAGACAAGGCTTTTTTATTATGACATTTTTGAATGGGGAAAATCACATAATTATAATATCCTAATAATCTGACTCTTCTAATTAGATTAACATTTTTTAGCAGAAATAGTGAGGTAAAAATTTGGTGGAGAGGGAAATTTGCAGTAATTTTGCAGTCGAAAATGACACCGCGGGGTGGAGCAGTGGTAGCTCGTTGGGCTCATAACCCAAAGGTCGTAGGTTCGAGTCCTGCCCCCGCCACCAGAGCCGATTCAATGTGAATCGGCTTTTTTAATAATTGTATATGGAGGTTGTATACGAGGATAATCATATTATTGTTGTGAACAAGAAACCGGGGGAGATTGTGCAGGGCGACAAGACCGGTGACACTCCCCTGTCAGAGTTTGTAAAGGAATATCTTAAGGAGAAATACAATAAGCCGGGGAATGTGTTTTGCGGTGTAGTGCACCGCATAGACCGTCCGGTTGGTGGTCTCGTTGTGTTTGCAAAGACGTCTAAGGCTCTTACCAGACTGAATGACATGCTCCGCAAGGGTGAGATCCACAAAACCTATTGGGCTCTTGTGGAGGGACGTCCCGAGAAAGATGAGGCAACGCTTAAGAATTTTCTTGTAAGTGACGGACGCTTGAACAAGACATCTGTGGTTCGTTCACGAGTGCCGGATGCGAAAGAAAGTATCCTTGAGTATAAGACAATAGCGAAAGGAGACAATTACACTCTTTTAGAGATAAAATTATTGACAGGGAGGAAACACCAAATCCGTGCCCAATTGTCGCACACAGGGCATCCAATAAAAGGAGACCTCAAATATGGCGCAAGGAGAAGCAATCCCGGAGGAGGGATATCTCTTCTCGCCCGAAAGATTGAGTTTATTCATCCAGTCTCAAAGGAAGAGATCAGCCTTGAGGCTCCGATTCCCCCAGAATTTGAAAAATTCATATAAAAACAGGGACGAAAGAATCGATTCTTTCGTCCCTGTTTTTATTATAACAGAGTGGATTATACGAGTTCTTCTTCCATCTCTTCCTCGATGTTGACAGGAATGTCTTTGTTTACATTCTTCGAACCGATGAGAGCATAATAGAAGATGTAGACAAGCATTGCGAACACAAGCCAATAACTTGACACGTAACCGACGGTGCGTCCAATCCAGTCCTGAATAAACGGCATGATACCACCACCGACAACCATTGTCATAAACAGACCGGATGCCTTGGCAGTATATTTCCCGAGACCCTCAGTTGCAAGGTTGAAGATACCGCCCCACATAACGGAAGTGCAGATGCCGCAAAGGAAAATGAAGAGAGTCTTCATAGGCACCTCACCACTGGTGATGTTGAGTGCACTGATTTGCGGAGACTTGAAAGTGATGCTTTCCGGGAGGAAAATTGCAATGATTGTAAGTATGATTGCAACAGAAGATGCCACAAGGAGCTGAAGACGAGTTGAAACCTTTCCGCTGATGATTGAGCTGAGGAAACGACCAACAAGCATAAGCAACCAGTAGAGGGCAGCAAGAGAACCAGCAACGGCAGCCGCACCCTCAAAACTTTCACGGCTAATCCAAGCGTTGAGCTCACCTGGGATACCAATCTCAACACCCACATAGAAGAAGATGGCGATGATGCCGAGAGTGCAGTGACGGAAAGCAAGAGGGCTATGCTCATACTTTACATGACTGAGGTTTGCCTGAGGCTCCTGAATCTTTATGAATGAGATGATGATAAATGCAAGCACAAAGATCACGATACCGGTAATCACGAGAGGTGCGACAGAAGCCATTGTGGTCTCCTTTGTGAGAGTGCCGACGAGGACACCTACAAACATAGGAGTAAGAGTGCCAGCCAAAGAGTTGAGTGCACCACCAGTCTGAATCAACTGGTTACCCTTGTTGCCACCGCCACCGAGAAGGTTAAGCATTGGGTTTACAACAGTGTTGAGCATGCAGACACAGAAACCGCAGACGAGAGCGCCAAAGAGATAGATGAAGAGGTTAAGAGTGGTTGGGTTCTCACCGCCAATGACGATCACATTATCACCGACAACGCTTGAGAGGAGCTGGATGCCAAGACCGATGGCGCCGACAGCAAGAGCGATAAGGGCAGTCTTCTTATATCCATAACGGATAAGCATATTGCCCGCCGGGATACCCATAAAGAGATAGGCGGTGAAGTTCATAAGGTTACCAGCCATGCCAGCCCAGGCATAACGAAATCCCCAGATGTTGCCAAATGGGGCGGCCATGTTGGTGACGAAAGAGATCATCGCGAAGATGAAGAACATCGTGATGATCGCAACCCACGGCCTTTTTTGTTGTGTTTGTGACATTTTGTTAATATTATTAGGTTATAGTTTTATGTTAGTTTCTGGTTTTTGGTTTTTAGTTTTTAGTTGTTGTAGAGGGTTGAGTCAGTATTGGCGAGGACCGAAGATTGCAGAGCCAATACGGACTATATTTGCACCTTCCTCAACGGCTATCATCCAGTCGCCGCTCATCCCCATCGACAGTATGTCGAAACCTCTCAACCCGAGCGACTCATCATCCCTTATTGCCTTATAGACATTGGCGATGTTTCTGAAATCTGCACGGACGCGATCCATATTGTCGGTGTTTGAAGCCATTCCCATCACTCCACAAATATGGGTATTGGTGAGAGACTCAAACTTTTTCTCAAGGAAGAACTGGAGCAATTCCTCCGGATAGAATCCGAATTTGGTCTCCTCCATGGCCACATGCACCTGCATCAGCACACGGGTCATAATATTGGCTTTTCTTGACTCTGCATCAATAAGCTGGAGAAGTTTCTCAGAATCGACGCTCTCAATGAGCGATGTCTTTCCAATCAACTGGCGCACTTTATTTGTCTGCAAATGCCCGATGAAGTGCCAGCGGATATCAGGAGGAAGCTCCTTCTCCTTGGCAATCAATTCCTGCACCCGGCTCTCGCCGAAGCAACGCTGCCCCTCATCATAAGCCTGCATGATGACATCTGCCGGATGAAATTTAGAAACAGCCACCAGCTGCACGCCATCAGGAATTTGCTCCCTGACAAGGATTAGATTCTCACTTACACTCATCGCTATTCAGACTTTTGCGACTCATTAGCCGGGGCTTTCTCACCCGAGAGATCAAGAGGATACACATCCATCAGAGGTGTCTCAGCAATAGAAGCTATATCATAATCAGCCATAGTGCCCTTCATGCCTTCCTTGAAACGGGTCAAGGCTCCCTCAAGGTCGGAAGCCTGGGTGAGAATAAATGAAGCGGATTTTTTCTCCACACCACTTTTCTCATCAAGAGATATGAAGTTGACCTTCACCATATAATACTTGTCGGCAGAGTCGTCGAAGAAAATCTCTGCAATCTTGGTCTTCTTAACAGCAGAAATAGAGAATTCACCGGAAATGAGGGGAGTCATCTCCTCGATGATGCGAGCCTCAGCCTCCGTAAATGTGAGGGCATCCACAAGATAGGGCTCATTGACTTTCTTGACGGATCCATTCTCCATCATCTTGTCGTAACGCACTTTGCATTCAAACCACAATGCCATATTGATTGTCTGTTTTTTATTGTCAATTAATGGGTTTTGTTAATCGGGATTCAACATATTGAGAATACGTAAAGAGTTTTTCATTACCGTGTCTTATTACATATTGAGCTCCAATACTTGAAACCAATACGCAAAGGTAATGAAATTTCCTCAAAAGGTGGCAATTATTTTTGGGTAAATAATTGCAAAAATATGAGAAATGCAGCTAACTTTGCAACAAAATCTAACAAAAATGACCATGAACATCAAAAAATGTATGATTACCTTGGCAGCGACTATGGGATTTTTCACCATCGCCAACGGTCAGACAGCCCAAGTCTTAGAGTTTGACAACCCCACAATCAAGGTGTTTCTTCCGGAAAAGGAGAATGCCACTGGCAGAGCAGTGGTGATCCTACCCGGAGGAGGCTACACCCATCTCGCCACCGAACATGAAGGCTATGATTGGGCACCATTCTTCAATGAGAGAGGAATCGCAGTCGCGGTGGTGTCATACCGTATGCCGGAAGGTGACACCACAATACCGAACACAGACGCAGAAAACGCAGTAAAGATGATGCGAGAGAACGCTGAGAAATGGAACATCAATCCCAATGATGTGGGAATCATGGGAAGCAGCGCCGGGGGACATCTTGCCTCAACAGTGTCGACTCATGCTTCAGCCGATGCTCGCCCTAATTTCCAGATACTGTTCTACCCAGTGATCACTATGGACCCTTCCTACACACATATGGGATCGCATGACAATCTGTTGGGACAGAATCCCGGCAAAGAGAAAGAAGACTTATTCTCAAATGAGAAGCAAGTGACTTCGGAGACACCGCGTGCCGTCATCCTTCTTAGCGACGACGACACGGCAGTGCCCTCATTCAATGGGGTAAATTATTACAAAGCCCTGCATGAGGCTGGGGTGCCCGCATCATTGTATGTGTATCCCACTGGAGAACACGGATGGGGACACCGGGAGAGCTTCAAATATCATCCCCAAATGATGTCAGACCTTGATGCCTGGCTAAAGAGTTTCTAAGTTCAGATATACTAAACTTTAATATAAGAGTCTTTAAAGCCGAGGAAGTATAGCACTCCGTCGATGCCGATGGTAGAGATGCTTTGACTTGCCTCGGCTTTTACTTTTGGCTTAGCGTGGAAGGCAATTCCCAATCCAGCTTCCGAAAGCATAGGAAGGTCGTTGGCACCATCGCCAACAGCGATGGTCTGAGCTATATTAATATTCTCCACCTGAGCAAGGAGTCTCAGCAATTCCTTCTTTCTCTTGCCGTCAACGATATCTCCCACATAATTTCCAGTGAGTTTACCGTCTTCTCCAATCTCAAGCTCATTGGCATATACATAATCGAAATTATACTTCTGCTTCAGATAGTTGCCGAAATAAGTAAATCCACCCGACAGAATAGCAGTCTTGTAGCCAGAACGTTTCAGCACCTCCATCATGCGGTCTACACCCTCTGTTATAGGCAAGTTCTCAGCAATCTCCTTCATGACAGAGACATCAAGTCCTTTCAAGAGAGCCACCCTTCGCTTGAAGCTTTCCTCAAAATCTATCTCACCACGCATTGCAGATTCCGTGATTGCACGCACCTTATCACCGACTCCAGCCCGGTCGGCAAGCTCATCAATCACCTCAGTACGAATTAAAGTGGAATCCATATCAAAGCATATAAGCCTTCGGCTTCTGCGATATATTGTGTCTTCCTGCAAAGAGATGTCATAATTGAGTCTACGGGAAAGACCCATAAACTCCTCCTGCATCTTGAGCAAATCTTTGGGAGTGCCCCTGACAGAAAACTCAATGCAAGCTTTTGTAGCCGGCTGTTGGGTCTCGTCGAGTGGCATACGTCCTGTGAGACGAGTGATGGCATCAATATTAAGACCTTGACTGGCAATCACCTTTGAAGTCTCGCAAATCTGTTCGGCAGTGATCTTGCGTCCTAAGATTGTGATTATATATCTGTTCTTGCCTTGCCTGCCAACCCAATCATTGTATTCCTCTTCAGATATGATATTGAAAGTGATCTGCACGTTGAGTTTCTGGGTTGTGAAGAGCAATTCCTTGAAAATGTCGCCGCTACGACGGCTATCGGTCATAAAGAGGATACCCAGCGACAGATTGTGGTGGATATCAGCCTGACCGATGTCAAGCACGGCAGCATTATGGCGTGCAAGTATTTCAGTAAGAGCAGCGGTAAGACCGCTCTGATCGGCACCGCTGATATTTATAAGCATGAGCTCTCGCTCACCGTTTTCTTGAATTATTTCTGCCATAGGTTATGGGGGGTAAAAGGGTATGGGGTATAAGGAGCAAAAGGGATATACTATTATAACAAGGGACGGCACCAAAAAGATATGATACCGTCCCCCATTCCCCTATTTGTTAGAATCTGATGTCACTTTTCAGCAGCGGCCTTATCGGCTCTCTCCTACTTGTCGAGCAACTTGATTTTTTCCTTTATCTGGCTGATGTCTTCTTTGATTTTCTGAATCTTGCGTTCAAAATCCTTAAGCATTGAATTGCCAGCTGAAGACTTAACGTTGAAGAAGCCAAGATTGTTTTCAATTGTCTTGAGTTCAGCCTGGCGCGCTTCCATGGCCCTGACGAGACGGTCGCGCTCTTTGCCAATCTTATTGTCATCGCCTTCCATCTTCTTCACCTCACCCTCGAAACGGCGCATGCGCTGACGAGACTCGCGAAGGTCGAAGGCACCATACAGACGGTCAAGCTCTGCGCGATATTCTGCGTTGACGGCATCCTTCTGCTTGAAAGGCACATGACCAATTGACTGCCATTCACTCTGAAAGTCACGGATAGTGCCGATGACGTCTTTTCTCTCTGCATCGTCGGAGATGGCCTTAAGACGCTCAATGACATTCTTCTTAGCCTTCAGATTCTCATTCTCCTCATCGCGTCGGCCATTAAGGAGTTTCTTGCGGGCGTCATAGAAAGCATCAACTGCAGCACAGAAACGTTTCCAAACCTCGTCACCCTGTTTGCGGCGGACAACTCCGATCGTGCGCCATTCCTTCTGAAGAGCCTGAAGTTCGTCGAAAGCAGCCTTATCCTGATACCTATCAATAAGAGCCTCAGCTTTCTCACAGAGGGCTTCCTTCTTGGCAAGGTTGTCTTTGACCTCCTCTTTAGATTTCTTGAAATATTCAGCCTTCGCCACGAAGAAATCATCGCAAGCCTTGCGGAAACGGGCGAAGAGCACATTGTTCATTTTCTTCGATGCATAGCCAAGACCCTTCCATTCCTGTTGCAGGCCAATAATCTCCTTGGTGGCATTATCCCAATCGGCGAAAGTCTTGAGAGCATTCACATTGATAGCCTCAGCCTTTTCACAGAGGGCAGTCTTGGCATCCTCATTTGCCTGCTCATTAGCCTTGCGTTTCTGGAAGAAATCCTGGTGACGCTTGTTGACCACAGTAGACGCCTCTTTGAAACGGTTCCAGATGTCTTCACGGATCTCACGGGCAACGGGGCCAATCTCGCGCCATTCGTCATGGAGCGACTGCAGACGTTTGAAGGCATCAATAGGGTCAGCCACGTCAGCCAGCGCCTCGGCTTTCTCGCAAAGGGAAGTCTTAAGCTCAAGGTTTTTCTTGAAATCCAGGTCGCGAAGCTCCTTATTCATCTTCCAACGGTCGTAGAACTGCTCCACCGTGATCTGATATGATTTCCAGATGTCATTCTCAGAGCCAGCAGGCACCTCACCTATCCCCTTGAATTTCTGCTGAAGTTCCTGGAATCGGGGGAAATGGAGATTGATGTTGTCGATATCCTCCACTATAGACTTCAACTCATCGACCACCTTGGTCTTTTCCTCAAGATTCTTACGGCGTTCCTCTTCCTTTTCCTCAAGGAAAGCAGTCCTTTTCTCACGAAAATCAGCGAGGATCTGCTTAATCTCAGCCTCCGTCTCATCAGGAGTGGCAGAGAAGGCATCGGCAGCATTTCCGGCAGCGACAAACGCCTCCATTTGCGCAGCGAGTTCCTTATTATGGAGCGAATAATATGCTTGTTTGATAGCCGCCACCTCCTTGTGTGCCTCCATATTGCCGGAAGAGACAATCTCTTTCAGAGCGTCGACCATCTGGGCCTTGCTCATGGCATGATAATTCTTTGGGGTCTCCTCTTCTTGCTCCACGGCAGCATCTGCCGCAGTGGCGACATCAAGTGCAGGGGAAGACTCCAAGGCACACTCATCTTTAACACACGATTCATCACTCTCCGCAACATTTTCAGCAGGAAGTGACTCAACGACAACGGTTTCCGATACAACCGCAGTCGCTTCAGGGGTAAGGTCATCTACTGGAGATGACAGCTTGTCAAGCTCGTTCATTACTGTCAGTTAGTTATAATTTTGCGTCAAAATTAGCAATTATATCTCAAATTGCAAATTTTTCAGCAACTTAATTCAAATTTTTGTTAATTTTCGGGTTCTTTGAGCACTTTTGCGGAAATAACCTTCACATCCTCAAGAGGGCGGTCGGAGCTGTCGGTCTCCACTTTCTGAATCTTGTCGACGACATCCATTCCCTTAAGCACCTGACCAAAAACTGTATATCCGCCGTCGAGATGGGGAGTGCCTCCCTTTGTGGAATATTCCGCTTTCATCTCTGCCGACATTTCCTGAGGATTGACGGCAGCCTCAGTCTGCTTGATGAGCTCCTGACGCAACGACTCAAGCCCCTCTTGGTCACCAGCCTTCTGCAATGACTGGATGCTATCGCGATATTGCATGGCAAGATTCTGGAAATAAGACTGCATCTCAGAATTGATTCTCTTGGCATCCATATTCTCGAGCTGACGCTCGCTCCTGGTCTTTCCAGTCACGATATAAAATTGAGAGCCGGAAGAACGCTTCTCAGGATTGGTGGCATCGCCGGTGCGCGCAGCCGCCACTGCCCCGTATTTATGGTAATGTTTCGGATAGACAATCTCCGCCGGAATCGTGTATCCCGGGTCGCCGCTTCCAAGTTGAGTGCCGGCGGGCGCATTTTTAGAATTGGGGTCACCGGTCTGCACCATAAATTCGTTAATCACCCTATGGAACAATACACCGTCATAAAACCCCTCCTTTACAAGTTTGAGGAAATTGTCACGGTGTTGGGGAGTGTCGTTAAACAACTCGAGGACTACATCACCCATAGAGGTTGTGAGCTCCACGATTGCGTCTTTAGGATCTTCTACTGTTAATTCACTCATATCAGATTGGGAACAAGCTGCGGCGATACCCACAACGAATGCCACCACAGACATCAAAATTTTCTTCATATAAAAATAGTTATAAGCCACAGACATTTACGCCGGCAGCCTCTGGATATATTCTTTTGTAGATTCTGCGGAAATTGTCGTCAGATGCCATAAGGGAGTCAGCCTTTTCCTTATAATCAGGCCCCCAGATGGCCTCAAGCAACGAGCCTATATAGCGTCGCTCCCTGTCTTTGGAAATAGCTCCATCAATCAGCGAAGGGATGCATCCGGAGAAAGACTGTGCATCCACAGCATGGAGAAACCGCGCCGTGCTTGCGAGGAACTGACCAGAGAGATCCACCCTCTTTAGATTTTCTATAAGGTCAGGCATGTCGCACAGACAAGTGTCGACATTGTTGACGATGTATTCATAAGTAGACATTCCGTCCTGGTCGTTTTCCAATTCTTTTATTGTTTGATTCATAAGTCAAATTTCTTTAGAGCGACAAGCTGCCATTGGCTTTTTCATGATGCAGGTTTGTGCCTGTCGCCAAAATCGCAACGCAAAAGTATAAAATTTCATCAAATAAGTAAAATAAACCGAAAGATTTTTGTAATTGCAGACGATTTATTAACTTTGCAAGATAAAAAAGGGCATATCAATATGAATATGGAAGAAAAAGACACCAAAACCGGGACACAGCGCCCGATGCACACCATCATAGTGATCGGCAGACAATTTGGCAGCGGTGGCCGCCGGATTGGCAAGCTTATTGCAGAGCGTCTGCAGTGTCCATATTATGACAAGGAGCTTCTGTCGAAGACAGCGGAGAGTATGGGGTATGCCCATGAGATTTTTGATCTCCATGATGAGAAGAAACCGTCACCATTCAGGACACTTCTTCAAGGAGTCTATGGGATTCCCGACAATTTCCACGACACATCGATGTGTGCCGAGCAATTATATAAGGAGCAAAGCAAAGTGATACGTGAGTTGGGAGAGAAAGGGAGTTGCGTGATCGTAGGCAGAACCGCCGACTATGTGATGCGTCATCACCCGGGACTTGTAAGCGTATTTCTGCATGCCCCTGTGGAATTAAGGGCAAAGGCAATAGTGAAACGTGGCGACAGCATCACAGAGCAATCAGCGATAGATATGGCCAACAAGCATGACCATAACCGGGAGAAATATTACAATTATTACACCGGGAGTCAACGCTGGGGCAGAGCAAGCAACTATCACCTCTCAATCGATGCCTCCTCACTCACAGACAACGAGATAGTAGACATAATCATCGACTATGCGAGGAGGAAAGTTGGTTGTTAGTTGTCAGTGGTCAGTAGTCAGTTGTTAGTAGTTAGCTACTGGCGGAAAACGGAAAACGATATAGGGGAGGGAGAAACGGTCTGTCGCTTGGGAGAGAGCTTCCAAGAGGAAAGTCCGGGCAACGCAGAGCATCATGTTTCCTAACGGGAAGCCGGCGGCAACGTCGGGGATAAGTGACAGAAAACAACCGCCCCTCTATGGAGGAGGTAAGGGTGAAAAGGCGGGGTAAGAGCCCACCGGCTCCCTTGGCGACATGGGAGGCCGCACATCCCATGAGTTGCAAGGCCAAATACACCGGCAGTCAAGGGCTGCTCGTCCATTGCCGGGGGGTAGGCTGCTTCAATCTGCGGGCAACCGCATGATGTAGATAAATGACAGACACCGTCGTTGAGACGGCACATAACCCGGCTTACAGTTCTCCTCCCCATTTTAGACGGCGCCGCCTGTGAAGGCCCGCCGTCTTCTTTTTTTATGGAATGATGAACAATATCAAAAATCCATTGGTTTTTCTATTACAATACCTCTCAACTCTCCACTCTAAACTCTATACTATAACCACCAAACATGGCAGACAAGAAACCATCCAAAATATCAAACCTTATCGACAAGGCAATCAACACTGCAAACTATTGCTGGACAGGGGTCTGGAAAGACACCCGCGACACTAAAGGGATACGTATCCTTAAGGTGGCGAATCTTTCTGTGCGCTCATATCTTGACCGAGGGCTCCAAACCTGGTCAATGTCGCTGACCTATTCCACAGTGCTTGCCATAGTGCCCGCATTTGCGCTCCTTTTTGCCATAGGCAGAGGATTTGGATTCCAGAAATTGCTTGAAGACCAACTTTTCAGCAGTTTTCCGGCGCAACGGCAAGGCATCTCATTTGCCCTTAAATTTGTAGACTCCTATCTATCGGAGGCATCACAAGGCATCTTTGTGGGCGTGGGCATCATCTTCCTCCTTTGGACCCTTGTATCACTTTTGTCGTATATAGAAAATGCCTTCAATGAAGTATGGGACATCAAGCACGACCGGTCGATGTACCAAAAAGTGACAGACTATATAGCCATCTGCCTTATAGTTCCGGTGCTGATGATATGCTCGTCGGGCGTGTCGATATTCATGTCAGCAACAGTGCAGACAAACACCCATTTTGCTTTTCTCACTCCCTTCGTCAACATAGCCTTAGAGTTGTCTCCTCTAATATTTGCTTGGCTTGCCTTTACCCTTTCCTATGTGCTGATACCCAACACAAAAGTGGAATTCAAATATGCAGCCATATCTGGAGCGATTTGCGCAGTGTTTTTTGAGATTTTACAATTCCTGTTTGTGACAGGCCAGGTATATGTATCAAAATATAATGCGATATATGGCTCGTTCTCCTTCTTGCCGTTGCTGTTGATATGGCTTCAGCTGACATGGCTCATAGTTCTTGTGGGGTGTGTGCTGACCTATTCACTGCAAAATATCTTCACATTCAATTTTATGGGAGACCTGAAGAAGATGTCAGACAACTACAGGAGGAAGGTCACCATCATCTTGATGGCCGCCATCATTGACCGATTCCGCAAGGGGAAGACACCGCTTACGCGCAAGGAACTGAGTTGCTACTATGACATACCAATACGGGTAGTAGTGGCTATCTGCGACAATCTGTATAAGGCGAAATTGCTGAACTATGTTGTGCTACCCGAAGACAAACATGGAGTTGCGCCTGCCACAGAGACAAACACACTGACAGTAGGGGAACTGCTGTCGAAGATAGACCACGTGGGGAGTTCGAATTTCATTCCCCGTTTCTGCATAATTTACAAAGATGTGCTTGAGAAAATAGACAAGTGGCTTGACTCGGCATATTCAACACTTGACGACCAACTGATAGAAGACATAGTGCTTCCAGAAGACATAGACAAAGAAAACAGTCTCAACGCTGTGATGCCCCAGTTCCAATTCACTGATAAGGATGATGAATCGCCCGTGAATTGAGCATATTTTGTGTTTTAAAACATATTTTTCTGTTTTTAGTGACATTTTAATAATTTTTTTGAGTATCTGTTTGCTAATTTGCGCAATAAACAATATCTTTGTAGACAAATTCAATCATAACGAGGAATTGGTTTCCTTTTTGTGGTTAAAATCTATACAATTGTGACCCATAGCCATCTAACGTTATCTGCCACAATAACGCACATGCGTTTTTAAGAAAGACTCAAAATTTACCTACAAACAGATATTTATTCATATGAGCTATCTGAAATTTGACAAAAGCCTGATGATAAATCTGGAGCAGAGCCTACCGAAAGAGATGCTCCGCACCAACAAATCAGGGGCTTACCATTGCACCACCATTGTAGGCTGCAACACCCGTAAGCAACATGGACTGCTGGTGATACCCATCCCAGAGATGGACGATAAGGCACACGTGCTCCTGTCATCGCTCGACGAGACCGTGATACAACACGGTGCCCCCTTTAACCTCGGGCTCCACCAGTATGGAGAGGGAGTGTTCAGCCCGAACGGACACAAATACATCCGCCAGTTTGATTGCGAGTCAGTTCCCACGATGACCTACCGTGTAGGTGGTGTAATCCTCACTAAGGAGAAAGTGTTTATCTCCCATGAGAACAGGATCCTTATCAAGTACACCCTTGTAGACGCGCACTCAGAGACTAAGCTTCAGTTCCGACCTTTCCTTGCGTTCCGCAATGCCAACGACCTTTGTGTGGAAAACGGAGCGATCAACACCGCGACAGAAGACGTTGCCAACGGAATCGCCACATGCCTTTACAATGGTTATCCAAGCCTTTACATGCAATTCTCCAAGAAGCCGGAATGGGTTGCTGATGGCCACTGGTATAAAGGCATCGAATATTATAAAGACAAGGACCGTGGAATCCCATATAAGGAAGACCTATGGGTGCCGGGATATTTTGAGCTCCCCATCAAGAAGGGAGAGTCAATCATCTTCTCAGCCTCCACCTTTGAGGCAGACCCAGACACATTCCTTGAGACATATGAGGAGGAACTGAAGACCCGCACATGCCGCACGAGCTTCTACAACTGTCTCAAGAACTCCGCAAAGCAATTCTACCTTAAGAACAAATACGGAATGTTTATCATGGCAGGCTACCCATGGTATAACGTGCGTGCCCGCGATGAGTTGATGGCACTCCCGGGATGTACACTCGCCATCGACCATAAGGAGGATTACGAAAGCATTATGGAGACATTCCTCCACTCAATGAGAAGATATCTCAACGACGGGGAGAAAGACCGCACAATCGGAGAGATTGACCTCCCAGATATCCCATTGTGGACAATCTGGACCATCCAGCAGTTCCGCCGCTCCAACAATACCCGCGAGTGTCGTGAGAAATATGGCGAGGCAGTGAAATGGCTTATCGACTGCATCCTTAAGGGGAAGGTGACAAACCTCTATCTCAACGACAACGGCTTGCTTTCCTCAAACGGACAGGACTCACCAGTGACCTGGATGTCGGCATCAATCAACGGACACCCAATCATCCCGAGGACAGGCTATATCCTTGAATTCAACGCCTTGTGGTATAACGCACTGCGCTTTGTCTACTCTCTATATGAGGGAGAGGTTGGCTCTGAGGATTACCTTGAGGAGATCAACGAGCTTTCAGAGAAAGTAAAGGCATCGTTTATCTCGACATTCCTCAACGACTACGGCTATCTCTATGACTATGTCAACGGCACTTATACTGACCTTGAGGTTCGCCCGAATATGGCAATAGCCATCGGTCTGGAATATTCACCACTCGACCGCCGTCAGAGGAAGAAGGTGCTTGACCTCGTGACCCGCGAGCTTCTCACCCCGAAGGGATTGCGCTCATTGAGCCCGAAGAGCTATGCCTATCGTCCGGTATATGTCGGCGATCCGGTGCAGCGTGAATATGCAGTGCATCAGGGTCCGGCACGTCCATGGCTGTTCGGATTTTATGCCGATGCCTATTTCAAGGTGTTTGGCGTGAGTGGCGTAGGCTTTATAGAGAGGATGCTCATCGGATATGAAGACGAGATGACCGAAGGATGCATAGGCTCACTGTCGGAGTTGTATGACGGCAACCCACCCTACACCGGACGTGGAGCAGTCAGCACCGCCAAGAATGTGGGCGAGATTCTGCGCACCCTCAAAAACGTAAAAGAACTTAACAAACTACAAACCTTAGAAACCGAAGAATCGAAATGAAGGCTTTAATGTTCGGTTGGGAATTCCCTCCACATATCCTCGGCGGTCTCGGCACTGCAAGCTACGGCCTTACGAAAGGAATGCATGCCAACGGCAATATGGACATCACTTTCGTGATCCCCAAGCCATGGGGAGATGAGGAGCGTGGCTTCGCCAACATCATCGGAGCGTGCAACACACCCGTGGCGTGGCGCGACGTATCCTGGGACTATGTCAACTCCAGGATAGGGAAAGTTATGGATCCACAGACATATTTCGATCTGCGCGACCATATCTATGCCGATTTCAACTATATGCGTCTCAACGATCTCGGATGCATTGAATTCTCGGGACGCTATCCCGACAACCTCGTTGAAGAGATCAACAACTACTCAATCGTGGCAGGTGTCATAGCGCGCACAGTGCCATTCGACATCATCCACTCACACGACTGGCTCACATATCCCGCCGGCATCCACGCCAAGAACGTCACTGGCAAACCGCTCGTGATCCATGTGCATGCCTCAGAGTTTGACCGCTCACGTGGGAAGCCGAATCCCACAGTGTTCGGAATAGAGAAAGACGGCATGAACAATGCCGACCACATCATCACAGTGTCAAACCTCACGCGCAACACGGTGATAGAGAAATATGGCATCGACCCGGCAAAGGTTACAACCGTGCACAATGCCGTGATTCCATTGAGCGAGGAGCTTCTGAACCTTAAACGTGGCGACGGCAAGGATAAGGTCATCACTTTCCTCGGACGAATCACGATGCAGAAGGGACCGGAATATTTCGTGGAGGCTGCCGCCAAGGTGCTCCATAAGAACAAGAACGTGCGCTTTGTGATGGCAGGCGGCGGCGACATGGAGGAGAAGATGATCCGACTTGCCGCCAAGCGCAATATCGCTGACCGTTTCCATTTCACCGGATTCCTTCGTGGCAAGGAGGTCTACCAGATGTTCCGTGATTCAGACGTGTATGTAATGCCGTCAGTGTCAGAGCCATTCGGCATCTCACCACTTGAGGCGATGGAGATGGGTGTGCCCTCAATAATCTCCAAGCAGAGCGGATGTGCCGAGATTCTCGACAATGTGATCAAGACCGACTATTGGGATGTGGACGCAATGGCAGACGCAATGCACTCCATCATCACCAACAAGGCCCTCTTCGAGACTCTCCGCGACAGAGGCATCGAGGAAATCCACGGAATCACCTGGGAAAAGGCCGGCAAGAAGGTGATCGACATCTACAACAAGGTGATTGAGAGCCGCAAATAAACCCTTATTCTGATAATAAAAAACATATATACAGATCATGAAATCAGTTTGTTTCTATTTTAAGATACATCAGCCGTTCCGCCTGAAACGCTACAGATTCTTCGACATAGGCAACGACCACTATTATTATGATGTTTTCGCCAACGACGAGATCATGAGCCGTCTTGCCGAAGTGAGCTATATTCCGATGGCGAACACTCTGCTCCAGATGATCAACGACAGCAACCGTGAGTTCAAGTGTGCGTTGTCAATCTCCGGCACAGCAATTGAGCAATTCCAGCTCTATGCCCCGGAAGTGATTGACATGCTCAAGAAACTTGCCGACACAGGTTGCGTTGAGTTCCTCAGCGGCACCTACTCCCACAGCCTTGCAGCCCTTGAGGATACAGAGGAGTTCATGCGTGAGGTGAAAGAGCATGACACTCTCATCAGGCGTCTTTTCGGCGTTAAGCCAAAGGTATTCGCCAACACAGAACTCATCTATGACGACGACATTGCCACTCTGATTGCAGCAATGGGTTTCAAGACAGTACTGACTGAGGGTGCAAAGCATGTGCTTGGTTGGAAATCTCCAAACTACATCTATTCAGCCGCCACCGCACCATCACTTCGTCTGCTTCTCACCAACGACAAGCTTGCCAACGATATCGCCGGCAATTTCAACAATACTGCATGGGATGAGTATCCCTTGACTGCTGACAAATATATCGATTGGCTCGCATCACTTCCAGAGCAGGAACAGGTGGTGAACCTCTATATGAGCATGGATACATTCGGCTCATTCCTCCCGAAAGACACGGGCATCTTCGACTTCATGAAGGCACTCCCCCATTTCGGCAAAGAGAAGGGCATCACTTTCACTACGCCTTCTGACGTGGTTGCCAAGCTTAAGCCGGTAGGTGAACTTTCCATTCCATTTCCAATTTCAGACATTGATGAGGCTCGCGACGTTTCCGCCTGGAAAGGTAACGAACTTCAGAACGAGGCTCTCAACAAGCTCTACGCAGCTGCTGAACGCGTAAGCCTTTGCTCAGACCGCCGTCTGAAACAGGACTGGGAGTATCTGCAGAGCAGCGACCATTTCTACTATATGAGCACAAAGAATATGGCAGACGGTGCAAGCCATGCCGCATTCAGTCCGTATGACTCACCATTCGCAGCATTCACAAACTATATGAATGTGCTTGCCGACTTCCTCGTGAGAGTAGAAGAGCAATTCCCGGCAGACATCGACAACGAGGAATTGAACTCACTGTTGCTCACTATCCGCAACCAGTCGCAGGAAATCAATGAGCTCAACAAAGAGGTGAACAATCTCCGCAACAACATCCTCAATGCCGACGACTCAACCAACGCCGCCAAAGAGGAGGAACTCCCAGTAGTAGAGGAGAAACCGGCTCTGGCAAAGAAGCCGGGAAGAAAACCCGGGACCAAGACTGCAGAGAAGAAAGCCGCTGAAAAAAAAGCCCCTGTAAAGAAAGCTGCAAAGAAAGAGACTGCAAAGCCTAAGAAAGAGGCTGCAAAGAAGCAAGATTAATAATTGAATCCCCCTAAACAAAAACATTGGATGGCCACCACGGTCATCCAATGTTTTTTCTTATACCTTAAGAGAATTATTACCTGTCACAGTAAATGTAAGATCTTTACTTGATTACCTAATTTCTTTCCTTATCCGAACTTTGAAATCTTGCGTAACTGGGGCTCATTGAGCAGGCGTATTCTGCGACCATCCACAAGGATGAGCTTCTCCTTAACGAAATCAGTAAGGGTGCGGATGGCATTTGAGGTTGTCATATTTGATAGGTTTGCCAAATCCTCTCTACTCATGTATATCTTGAGGGTTGCGTCATCATCTTCAAGGCCATAATTTTCAGCAAGCATAAGGAGAGATTCGGCAAGACGACCGCGTATATGCTTCTGGGTTAGGTTTACGATCTTCGTGTCAGACCCTCCGAGATTGCAAGAAAGCTCATAGATGAAAAACATCGCCAGGTCATTGTTCTGCCTGATCAGACTCTCCACAATCTTCATTGGGATGCTTCCGAGCGTCGATGCCTCAAAGGCCGCGCATGATGACACATAATTCTCGTGGGCAAAATAAGCCCTGTAGCCAAAATATTGAACCGGACGGTATAGGCGGAGAATCTGAACACGGTCGCCAACTCCACTCTTATACATCTTAACCTTGCCGTTGAGAAGACACCAAAGATTTTCCGGTCCCTCATGCTCGGCATATATGATTTGTCCTTTTTTGAATTCCGTTATGGTGAAATTATCCGTAATAATCCTCTTCTCCTCCGGAGTGAGGATTGTCCAAATGTCAGACAAATCTTCGCTTATTATTTGCTCAAGAGTACTCTTCTTTAACATTACGCCTTGATTGTGGTTTTGCAGTTTGATTCGTTATCAAATATGTTTCACAACACAAATTTATAACATTTTTTTGTAACATAAAAACTTTTTAAGGGTTAAACGCGATTTAGAGCCGAAATTTGCCAAAATTTACAATATTTTTAACAAAAACTGCCATTAACGCTTAATTTTCCCATTTTCAGTACGAGGAAGGCTATCGACATGTTCGATACATTTCGGAACCTCATGAGGCTGGAGAACCCCCTTTATTTTTATTAATAACTCATCGTCATTGTGGAGATTTGACACGCCATCCTCAATCTTCAGAACCACCTTACTCCCCCATTTATAATCGGGCACTGATGTCACAATATATGGCGAGTCTATATATGCCGACAATTTCTTTTCCACCTCATATGGATTTACCTTCTTGCCTCCCGTGATTATAATATGATCGAATCGGCCGGTTATCTTAAAATGGTTGGCATCCTTTATTTCAGCCAAGTCATTGGTGACAAAATTCTCACCAGAATCAAAAGAGATTACAAGACATCCCCTGTCGTCTAAGGCAATGGTGATTCCTTCGAGAGTCTCAAACCAATCATAGCACCGGGAAGCGATTTCTCCGAAATCGCCAGACTGGCTCGGAAGAGCGATTTTTCGTAAGGCTATGTGCGATGAGGTCTCGGTCATGCCATAAGTCTCATAAGCATTCAATCCTGACTCACAAATCCGATCGCGCAAAGATGGATTAATGGCTGACCCACCAATTATGACAGACTTTATGGCAGGCATATCATCGAGATTGTCAAGGATATGAATCATCTGAGATGGCACCACTGCAAGAAGGTCGATCACTTCCTCTTTGCCAATATTTGACAAAGGACGATTTGACGGATTCTCCCAGGTAAGCCGGCAACCAGCCACATCAGCACGCACAGCCATCATCTTCCCTCCTATATAATCTACTGATACACACGAATGTAACCTACTACCTTTGTCAATATTAAGAAATCTGTTGGTGCGCAAGGCGCTTTGCCTGACAAAAATTTTGTCAAGTTCGATTACCTTCGGGTTACCGGTAGAGCCGGAGGTCTTGGCTATTATATAAGGAGTGGCATTTCGCCACTCCTTTATAAATTCGGGAAACGTCATAATTATAGATATTTAATTGACGATTTCTGAGGAATCGCTTTCCCGGGTCTATAGATGCCATTTAAGATCTTCGAATTGGAAATAGTCAAAAGGGGTAGTGACGTCATAACAGAGATTGTCATCTTTGAGGAAAATGGGAGTGACAAAATTGTCGGTAAACACGCCGCCAGTGCCTAAGCCTTGTGGACCCTTGGCGCCTATTGATGCTGTCCATTGCGCTATTGCGTTCAAGCCGACATTCGATTCGAGGGCTGAGGTCACCCACCACCCTATTCCACGTTCCTGTGCGAGCGAGATCCATTCGTTACCTCCACTGAATCCCCCACACAATGCAGGCTTCAGGATTATGTATGCCGGCTTAATCACATCAAGTACCGCCACTTTCTCCTCAGTTGTACCCTTACCTATCAATTCCTCATCAAGGGCAATTGGTAGAGGTGACACCTGACATAAGAAAGCCATCAACTCAGGATTCCCGGCAGGAATGGGCTGCTCTATGGAATGGATACCCAAATCCGCAAGCATCTTAAGGCGAGGGAGCGCATTGTCGATTGTGAAGCCGCCGTTGGCATCCACACGGATTATGAGCTGATTTTCATTGTAATGCTTCCGTACATACTCAATCATCTCAATCTCCTTGTGCCAATCGATTGCCCCTATTTTTAACTTAAGACAACGAAAGCCTTGCGCAACCTTCGCATCTATCCGCTCAATCATCTTGTAGAAATCTCCCATCCATACAAGACCGTTGATTTCTATCTCACTTCTCCCTTCTGTGAATGACGATGGGAAATAGATTCCTTTGCAACCGTTGGAATAATCAAACAGAGCCTGCTCAAATCCAAATTGAATGGATGAATGGCGGGTGAGGTCTGTTTGCTTACCGATAGCCACATTTGCCAGCAATTCTGTCAGTTTCCATACATAGTTTCCATCCGCCTCCGGTGACAAACCGGGGAATACAGCTGCCTCACCGATGCCGAAATGAGAAGAGTCTTCCTCATCAAAAACCTTAATGAGGAAGGTCGGCTTTTCCGTCATAACGCCACGGGATGTGCCGCAGGGTTCCTTAAAATGGAGAAGATATGGAGCAAATGCAAGTCGCATAATCAATTAGGGGAATTTTGGAAATTGTTCAAAATCAGGGTCGCGTTTCTCAAGGAAAGCATTCTTACCCTCCTGGGCCTCATCCATCAGATAATACATCAGTGTGGCATCTCCGGCAAATTCCATAAGTCCTGTCTGACCGTCAAGCTCTGCGTTGAGTCCACGCTTGATCATACGGATGGCAAGCGGTGAACGTTTCATTATAGTTCGACACCAGTCAACAACCTCATCTTCAAGTTTGTCAAACGGCACTACTTTATTCACCATTCCCATCTCAAGGGCTTCCTCGGCGGTATATTGGCGGCATAGGAACCAGATTTCGCGAGCCTTTTTCTGTCCGACACAACGGGCAAGATAAGAGGAGCCGAAGCCGGCATCAAAACTGCCTACCTTTGGGCCCGTTTGCCCAAAGCGAGCATTGTCTGAGGCTATTGACAAGTCGCAAACCACGTTCAAGACATTACCGCCTCCTATCGAGTAACCATTCACCATGGCGATTACTGGTTTCGGCAATGAGCGTATCGCGTGATGAAGTTCAAGGACATTCAGGCGAGGCACACCGTCAGAATCCACATAGCCTCCCCTACCCTTGGCATGCTGGTCGCCGCCGCTACAGAAAGCTTTGTCGCCGGCTCCTGTCAGCACTACCACACGAATATCCTGGCGCTCACGGCATATTGCCATTGCGTCAAGCATCTCGCGGTTGGTAAGTGGGCGGAATGCGTTATACACCTGCGGACGATTGATTGTAATCTTGGCAATTCCTTCGAATTGCTCAAAAAGGATGTCGGTATATTCCTTTATCGGTTTCCAGTCGTAATTGCTCATATATCGTTGTTGGTTGTTAGAAGGTCATAATGTCATTTTGATATTTTATATTGACATTGGGTTGCCATAAATCCTTTGAGGATTCCTGCACTTTTTTCTCCGTCGCAGATCACTCTGAGAATACCTTTGCCTTTTGAGGCAAAAAGTTTTGACAGAGATTTTTCAAGATCATTTTTATTGTCAGCCTCCCAATAATTCCATCCATAACCTTCGGCAAGGTTAAGCAGAGGCAAGTTGGGAGAAGCACAGAAATATTCCTCACGCTCTGTAAGAGACGATGTTGTTGGAATAAATCTGAAAATGCCACCACCACTATTGTCTATGACTATAATTTTCATCTTGTCAGGAATGTCGGGCAAGGTGAGAGCACCAAGGTCATAAGCCATTGACAGATCCCCGGTAATCAGCACAGTTGTCCCCTTATAGGCTTTGGCGCCACCGACGGCCGTAGAGACACTTCCGTCTATACCTGAGACACCTCGGTTGCAATAAGATGCGTGGGGCAATTTATAAGAAAGGATTTGGGCATAACGCACGGCAGTGCCGTTAGAGAGGAACAGATTGGCGTTAGATGGGATATTCTCGAGCAGAATCTTGAAAGCAAGCATCTCACTCCATGGTTGCGACATGATATATGTTGACTTCTCAATAAATGCTTGCTGCCTGAGTCTGCTCCATAACACTGAATAAGTCAAATTCTCATCACACTCATCAAAACTATCATCATCTTCGGTCAGGGCTGATTCTTTCTTCATTAGCGACTTCAACATGCCTGCGATATGACGTAGGAATCTTGCCGGATCGACCTCTATGCGTTTGCTAAGCGACATGAAACAGTCTGAAGTGGTGTGATTCCAGCCCAATGACCAATGGACACACTTGCCTTTGTTTCTCCTTAGATACTCCTTTAATTTTCGTGAAACCAAAGATCCACCCAATGAGATTACAACATCAGGAGCCATATCGTCGAGTAAATCATTCGGGAAAGCGGTCAACACACTATCCACACTATACGCCATTTTCGGAAGATGGAGATTTGAAAGTGTCTCAGCCATTGCCACTAAATTTGGGAGGGAACAGAACCCTGAGACTGCCTTCTGCAGTTTATCGTCAGGCTGCATGAAACCAGCCACAAGCAACACCTTCCTATCAACCAATTCCTTTGCCAGATTACGCTCAACTTCCTTATTAAGGATGCCGTCTGCATTGATAATATCTATTACTCTTTCCGGGATATTGGATAATTCTCGCCTTCCATTGAGAGGTTCTCCTAATCTGATGTTGATATGCACGGGACCATTCTTACGGCTCAATGCCTCAATCATGGCATCGTTGGCAATGCGGTTGGCATACCATTGCAGTTCCTTATCCTCATCACCCCAAGCCGGAAGCTCATAACTTTTCTTGACAAAGTTGGAGAGAGCCTCAAACTGGCGAAGAGTCTGGGAATCATCCTGGTCTATCCATTGCCGCGGACGGTCGGCAGACAACACAATAAGCGGAATACCCTGATAGAAAGCCTCGGCAACTGCGGGGGCATAGTTGAGCAGAGCAGTGCCGGATGTGCAAATGAGAGCCACCGGCTTCTTGCTCACAATGGCAATGCCGAGTGCCATAAAAGCGGCACACCGCTCATCGATAACTATATGTTTTCTTAATTCTTCCCTTGCTGACGCAGCTATCAAGAGGGGTGCATTTCGTGAGCCGGGGGAGCATACAATATCACGGACACCTTTTTGCATCAGCACATCGAGAACTATGCTGCAAAATCTTTTTTCTGTGTCAAGAGCTCTTTCCATAACTTGGATTTGGAGGGGAATATCAGGTTTATTTGAACCTTATAGGATTATATCCGCGAAGGAATGCTGATGTCTCCATTCTCTTCTTGCCGGCTAGTTGAAGCGATATGATTTCCAAAGATCCGTCAGCAGTTTTTACGAAAAGACGGTCTTTCGTCAGACTGACATCCCCAAGCTCGCCAATAATCTGTGGGGAATCATTTAAGACCTTTGTCTCGTAAATCTTCACATCAACAAAAGCTCCAGGTGTGCGACTTTCTTCCATTGTGGTCCAGGCTGCCGGATATGGAGAAAGACCTCTTACGAGATTATGAATTGTTACCGATTGTTTATCCCAATCAATTCTGCAAGTGTCTTTGAAAATCTTGGGAGCCGGTGCATACTCACCTTCCGGCTGAGGCATCGGCGTGACATTGCCGGCTGCAATCTCATCAACGGTATGAGCCACCATCTCGGCGCCAAGCGACATCAGTTTGTCGTGGACATTACCGACATTGTCTTCGGGAAGGATTTCAATTTTCTGTTGTTCTATAACGTCGCCTGTGTCAATCTCATGTTTTAGGAAGAATGTTGTGACTCCAGTCTGTGTGTCGCCATTGATAACAGCCCAATTTATAGGTGCGGCGCCGCGATATTTGGGAAGCAGTGAGGCATGAAGGTTGAAGGTTCCCAACGGTGGCATACTCCACACAATCTCCGGGAGCATACGGAATGCTATGACTATGAAAAGGTCTGCGCCTATATTCCTGAGTTCATCGACAAATTCAGGAGACTTAAGTTTTTCAGGCTGCAAGACGCGAAGGTTATGTGCCACGGCATATTGTTTCACATCGCTTTGAATCAATTTGTGACCTCGCCCGGCTATTTTGTCGGGCATGGTGACAACAGCCGCAATCTCATGACCAGACTTCATCAGTCGGTCAAGGCTTTCAACGGCAAACTCTGGCGTGCCGAAAAACACTATCTTAAGTTTTCTATCTGTCATAGCAATTTTTGCTGCAAAGGTAATGATTTTCCTCCACAACTCCACCGCTACCTGACAACTATTTTAAAGAATTGGGATCTTAGTCCCAAATATCCGATGCTTTCAAATTTTGACTCCATGATACATGGACTTTGGCATCAGATGGAATTTTGTTTGTAACTATGGCTATCTGATAAATTCGATATTGACTCTCGTCTTTATCCTCCTTGTCTGAATATGGAGCGTAATATTCTACAAAAGAAAGATGATAATCCCCTTTCAGATAATTGATGAATTCATCATCGTAGTTCACTTGATAAAACCCATTGACAGATGTGTATTGCCAATGATTATATGCAAATAAAATGGTTCTTACTGCAATAATTGTCTGATTTGAAAAATCTATTTGAAGCCATTTAGGATTTTCCTCAATAAAACGTTCCGTTTGTGTCGCATACACATCATCAACAGAATTTATTATCATGGTATACAGTTGACCCTTCCAAGGCAACAAGTCATTGTCTTTCTGCCACGGAGCTATCACTGTGTTCAACTGCGTATAATCCTGTCTTATATTCAGTGATTCGCTTGTATGATGACATGATGAAAGTATAAATGTAAAAATTGTGATAATTAGGAACTTAGGGGCCATCTCATAAATCGTTTTCATAAATTGGTAATTCTTAATGCTATTACGCCAATCACCTCTGATTATTGCTCCGTGAGACTTGAAACAAAGATTTGTCTGCCAGTTAGGATTTGGGGCAAAAAGATTTGTCTGCCAGTGAGAATTTAGGGGAAAAGATTTGTCTGAATTAAAATATTGTTGTATTTTTGCGCTTATTCTCAATAAATTATAATTACGATGGCTCAAATATTCAAACGCAAGATATATGACACAGTATTGCTGAATGGAAAAAATGGGATGGTAAATATGCACTCCTGATTGAAGGCGCACGTCGAGTAGGCAAATCTACCATCGTCAGGCAATTTGCTGAAAATGAATATGATTCATATATTTTTATAGATTTTGCAGAAGCAAATAAGGAAGTGCACGATCTTTTAGGAGACATCCATGACCTTGATTTCTTCTTCTTGCGTTTACAAACAATGTTCGGTGTATCCTTACATAAAAGGAAATCGCTAATAGTTTTTGATGAGGTACAGTTTGAGCCGAGGGCACGCCAAGCCATAAAATATCTGGTGGCTGACGGAAGATATGATTATATAGAGACAGGATCCCTGATATCGATTCGCAAGAATGTTAAGGATATACTAATACCCAGTGAGGAACACAAGATTGAGATGTTTCCAATGGATTATGAAGAATTTCTATGGGCAGTTGGCAAAAGCCAGTTACCGGAAATCCTTAGAACCCTACTTGCCTCAAAACGTGCAATTGGTGATGGAATCAACAGGCAAATGATGCGTGATTTCAGACTATATATTCTTGTTGGAGGGATGCCTCAGGCAGTAGAAGAGTACATCAATTCCAATGATTTCAGTAGGGTTGACCATGTGAAGCGTAAAATCATTGACCTCTATGAGGAAGATTTTATGAAAATTGATCCATTGGGAAGAATCTCTGCTCTATTTGACGCGATTCCCGCCCAGCTTTCAAATAACATTTCAAGATATAAGCCCCACGCCGTGACACAAGCCGATAGTGACACAATGTCTATACTGATTCAAGAACTTGCAAGCAGCAAGACCATCAACATATGCTATCATGCAACAGACCCAGGACCAATGATGTCGGCATTTTATGACCTCAACCGCTTTAAATTATTCATTGGAGACACAGGACTGTTTGTGACGCTTGCTTTTAAGAATACAGGATATACCGACAACACCATCTATTCGAAGTTGCTGAGCGATAAGTTGTCTGCGAATCTTGGCTATGTTTATGAAAATGTCGTTTCCCAAATTTTGAGAGCCGCAGGGAAAAAACAATACTATTATACTTTCCCAAATTGCAATGACACAGGAACATATGAGATTGATTTTCTAGTTACAGATGGAACTAAAGTTGACCCTATCGAAGTCAAGTCATCAGGCTATTCCCGATATGCATCGCTTGAGGCATTCTGTCATAAATTTTCCGACAGAGTGGGACAGCCATATTGCATAAGTCCTAAGGACAGGAATTCAAAAGATGGTATCATCAATCTCCCCTTCTATCTGCTTCCCTTTCTTTATGAAAGCAAAAAATCGGTGTCTACAAAATAGACCTAAGCGCTATCTCATAAAGACATCACTCAAATTCCTGATACATCGATATCCACATTTTTGGAAACACGTCTCCTAAAATACGGATTTTCTACAATCTGCTCTGCAAGACTGACTCTGCCTTAGCGTCCAACGATGCCGACATGGATGTCGATGCCGAGTGGCAGAGATTTTCCCAAAGTCATAGGAAACCTAAATTCCGTTTCCTATGGAACTGGAGCCGCGCTGCATCCATAGCGGCTATTGCGTTTAGAATACAAGAAACCCACAACAGCACAGCTTCATCTCTACTATAATTTCGACCCTACTGTTCCCTTGAAAGAGACTGTGGAGCAACTTAACACATTCGAACAGATTAACATCCGCATCAGCGGCAATAAAATCATAGTTGACTGACCATGAGACGAATCATCACTATCATGATGGCGATTGGCGTGCTTTATGGTAGCCAACGCCAAGAAATACACATACTCTTTCCATAATACCCCTATCTCGGAGGCTCTTGTCAGGCTAAGCCATGATCATCCCGACTCCAACATAGCCTTTATCTACAGGGAGCTTGACAATTACAAGACGTCTGCATCTATAGACACAGACGATTTGGGGAGCGCCAATGGCGGTTAATTTCTTCAACAAGGGGCTGGGACAGTGCCACCAACATCACAGACTCGCCCTATTATTCCGAACGTCAGACAATCATCGGGACAACAGTTCATCTACGAATCAACTTTTCAGCCACCTACACTTTTAACTATGGAAAGAAAGTGCAGCTAGGCAATGAGGTTGGAGAGCAGTCTGGTGCTTCTTCCGCAATCTTGAAATAGAAATCAATCGTCGCAATAGTGGCGGAGGACACGGCGGTAGGAGTTGAAGATCTTGGATTTGGAGACAAAGCCTACGTATTTGCCATTTTCCACCACGGGGAGATTCCAGGCATTGGTCTTGTCGAACGTGCGCATCACCTCTTCCATTGGCATACCAAGCTCTATTCTCGCCGGCGGCATCGACATGAATCGGGTGACGTGCATCTTCTTATAGAGATCGGGGCGGAACATGATGTTGCGGATGTCATCGAGAAGCACAACGCCCACAAGCATCCCCTCAGAATCAGTAACCGGGAAAAGATTTCGGTTGGACGTGGCAATGATATCCACCACCTCCTTCAGATTCATCTCAGGATGAACGACCTTAAAATCCCTTTCTATCACACTGTCAATCTTGAGCAGCGTAAGAACCGCCTTGTCCTTTTCATGCGTCAGCAAGTCGCCCTGTTTGGCAAGACGCATGGTATAGATGCTATAAGGCTCAAAGATGCGGATTGTCATATAAGAGAGACAAGAGACGATAAGCAGCGGGAGGAACAGGTTGTAACCACCTGTCATCTCTGCAGTAAGGAAGATTGCCATCAAGGGAGCGTGCATGACACCACTCATCAATCCGGCCATACCCAAAAGCGTAAAATTCTTATTGGATATACCTACACCGCCATTCCACATATTGTTGAGGACAAAGGCAAAAAGGAACCCGGCAAGCGCACCGACAAACAAGGAAGGCGCAAAAGTGCCTCCTACACCGCCAGAACCATTGGTGGCACTTGTGGCAAACACCTTTGTCAACACAATTGCTCCGATGAAACAAGCGATAAACCATATATTCTCACGGTCAACATAGAAAAACGTGCCGTCCACAATCTTCGAGTAATCACCCTCAAGAAGACAGTTGATAGCCTCATATCCCTCACCGTACAGCGGTGGGAAAAGGAAGATCAGCACAGCAAGGATAACACCTCCAATAGCAATCTTCACTGCCTTATTTTTAAACTTGGAGAACATTGTCTCCATCATGAAGATGACCCGCGTGAAATAAAGGGAGATAAATCCACAAAATATACCCAACAGGACAGCAAAGGGTATCTTGCTTACAGAGAATGGCTCACTCTGGGAGAAGAAGAACTCCGCATTATAACCCTCCAATACATACGCCACAGTTGCTCCGGAGATTGATGACAGAAGCAGTGGCATCACAGTCGTACCAGTTAGGTCAATCATCAGTACCTCAAGGGTGAAAAGCATACCGGCTATCGGTGCGCGGAAGATTCCGGCAATACCGGCAGCCGCTCCACACCCCACGAGAAGCATAAGCAGACGCGGAGACATGCGGAAAGCCTGACCAATGTTAGACCCTATAGCTGCCCCGGTGAACACAATCGGACCCTCAGCTCCGACAGAACCACCAAAGCCAATCGTAATGGAAGATGCAATAAGCGAGGAATAGATATTTCTCTTTTTCAACCTTGACTTGCGTCGGGAAATGGCATAAAGCACTCGGGTTACGCCATGCGAGATATTATCCTTCACCACATATTTGATGAAAAGAGTAACAAGGAGTATTCCCACCACTGGATAAACGAGGTATAGCCAGTTGGCGGTGGTTGCACTCAGGTTTGCTGTAAGGAAATGGGAAATGATGTGGATAAGAAACTTCAGCAATTGGGCGGCGAAACCACACACCACACCAACCACTAAAGCCAAGATCACAATGAATGACCTTTCGTTGATGTGACGCTCCCGCCAAGCCACGACAGTCATCCACCAATCTGTAAACCAATTATGTTGTTCTTTATAAGCCATCGCTTAGACTCCTTTACCTGTAAAAACTGTATTTATTGTGTAGATCATTATCTTAAAATCGACGAAGAGAGACATGTTAGACATATAGATAAGGTCGAAACGGGTACGCTCCACCATTTGGTCGACAGTAGACGCATAGCCATATTTCACCATACCCCAGGATGTTATGCCAGGACGAACCTGATACACCAGGGCATAATAAGGAGCCCGCTCCATAATCTTCGAAATGAAATAAGCCCTTTCCGGTCTTGGACCGACAATCGACATATCTCCTTTCAGCACATTCCAGAACTGAGGCAGCTCATCAAGACGATATTTGCGCATGAAACGGCCTGTCTTTGTGACACGAGAGTCATTGTCGCTTGAGAGTTGCGGACAATCATCCTCAGCATCAACCACCATGCTTCGGAATTTATATATCCTAAACGGCTTCTGACGCCTTCCAATTCTCTCCTGACTATAGAACACCGGACCCTTAGAATCAAGCTTCACCATTATTGCCAGCCAAAGATAAACAGGTGACAACAACAACAGAATCAATGAGGAGGCAATGACATCGAATGTGCGTTTTATATTTTTTGAGGATTCTGATATTGCAGGTGATGTGAGATCGATAAATGGCTCACCATATATATCCTGCAGACGGATACCAGAGGTGATAAAGGAGAACGTATCCGGCATTATCTTTATCGGCAACCCAAGAGAGTAAAGATGATACAACAGATTCAACACCTTCTCCTCATTATAATCACTTTGGGCTATAATTACCTGGTCAACATTATTTTCCGAACACACCTTCTCTATATCACTAATTGGAAAGGAGGTGGAATTATCATCCTCGTTTTTCTCTCCGGGTATCTTTACAAATCCAATGATATTGTAACAAACCCTTGACGGACCGCTTACAAGCCTATGCGCTGTTTCTTTTGCTTTTTGCGAGGTGCCTACAATCAAGGCATTGAATTCCCACTGATGGCTACGGAAATGTCTTCTCACAAAAGACGTTATTACAAGCCTACCAAGATAACAGAACACGAAAAGCAATCCGAAGAGAGAAATTATCATTTCGTAGTTGACAGTGCGGCGTCCGGTCTGGTCGTTTATGAGCAATATCAAGTAAATCAAGATTGTATTGATCATCGACGAGAATAGGGTTGTAAGCAATTCCTGAAGTCGTGACTTCCCAAACGGCACGTTGTAATATCCGGAAAGCCAGTAAATGCCAGCCATAAACAGAGGCACCAAGATTGACTCAATGATAAGTTTTGGCGACAAGACGTAATGCCACAACATCTCATTTGAGCCATAAGTCTTTAGCAGGAAGAATCTGACGATGTTAAAGAGGAAGAATGCAATGAAGCCTGTCGTCAGATCACTGACGACATATACCCATCTTTGCCTTCTGGCATTTGCCGACAATCCTCCTCTCATCTGATGACTTTAAAAAGACCCCCGTCAGAGAGTTTTATTATATTGCTTGCCACTGCGGGTATATCCTCATCCTGGCGGTAAGACACGACATAATCCACACCGTCAATGATATCCTGGGAGATATCGGCAAAAGAGGCGGGAGATTTCTCACCGCTGACGTTGGCGGAAGTAGAGACAAGAGGGTGACGCAGACTTCGGCATAACTCGTTGGAGAAACGTTCTTTAGTGATTCGGATGCCAAGTGAACCGTCTTCTGCAAGAAGATTCTTAGCCACTCCGTGCGGATGGTCATAGATTATGGTGAGCGGACGCACGGCAGCCTCGATCAATTTCCAAGCCACCTCAGGAATATCGTCTACGGTTCTCTCCAAAGCAGCCTCACTGTCAACCAACGCCAACATTGACTTACTCTCAGCCCGGCGTTTCAAGTCGTAGATTTTCTTGACAGCATCTGGATTAGTGGCATCACACCCTATTCCCCATATGGTGTCGGTGGGATAAAGGATAATGCCACCCTTTCGGAGTGTGTCAAGTGCAGTCTTTATATCTTGTTCGTATGTTATATTCTCTTTATCCATTATGATTTCTCAGATGTTAGATTTGACATTCTGTCATATTGACATAATGTCATTATGACAAACTGACCTTATGAGAGGCTGTCAACTTCCTTAAGCCAGAGGGCTGAACTTGCATCAGAAGGCATGCGCCAGTCGCCACGCGGAGAAAGGCATACACTTCCCACTTTCGGGCCGTCCGGCATGCAGGAGCGCTTGAACTGCTGGTTGAAGAACCGACGATAGAAATTGCGAAGCCATTTAAGTAGAGTGGCATCGTCATAAACGCCCTCAAATGCTCTCTTTGCGAGCCAGTATATTTTCTTTGGAGAGAAAGAATTACGGAGAAGATGATAAAGGAAGAAATCGTGAAGCTCGTAGGGGCCTACAAGATCTTCTGTCTTCTGACCGATTTCATCCTTCTTGTCGGAGGGGACAAGTTCGGGACTGATTGGTGTGTCAAAGATGTCGAGCAGGGTTTTCTCCGCCTTGCCGCCAATCTCGTGGGAGAACCATTTTACAAGGTGCTTGACAAGGGTCTTGGGAACAGAGGCGTTGACACCATACATCGACATGTGGTCCCCGTTGTAGGTGCACCAACCCAGAGCGAGTTCCGACATGTCGCCAGTGCCAATCACGATGGCATTCTCTTTATTGGCATAGTCCATGAGAATCTGAGTTCGTTCGCGAGCCTGTGAATTCTCATAGGTGACGTCATATTTATGAGGGTCTTGTTCGATGTCGGAGAAATGTTGTGCAACCGCCTTGCCGATCGGGATCTCGAGTGATGTGACACCGAGTTCTTCCATAAGCATTACGGCATTGCTATGGGTGCGAGAGGTTGTCGCTAATCCAGGCATTGTGATTCCGATTATGCCTTTCCTGTCAAGGTTCAGACGGTCAAAGGCCTTTACTGTTACAAGCAAAGCAAGTGTAGAGTCAAGACCGCCGGAGATTCCAATCACTGCCTTTGTGCATTTGATGGCGTTGAGACGCTGCATAAGCCCCTGCGACTGGATGTTGATTATTTCCTCGCAATGATAGTTGCGCACGTCGATGTCATCCGGGACAAAGGGCTCACGGCCTAACCTGTCGTCAGTGAGTGGCTTTTTGGTCTCCTTTAAGATTTGTTTGTCATAGGTGTTGTCGCAAGAGATTGTCCTAAAGTCAGAGGGAATAATGGCGGCATCATAGAATGTGGAGTACTTGGCACGGTCAGACCTCAGTTTCTCGATATCCACATCGCAGATCTCAAATGAAGGATCTGTCTGGAAACGTGGGCTTTCACGTCTGATTGAGCCATCCTCTGCAATGATTGCATTGCCGGAGAATACAAGGTCAGTTGAAGACTCGCCCCATCCGGCAGAGGCGTAGACATAAGCATTACGGCAACGTGCTGACTGTTGCGCTATGAGTTTCAGCAGATAGTTATGCTTACCGATAATTTCATCTGAAGCTGAGAGGTTCAGGATTATGTCTGCTCCGGCGAGTGCCTGACTGCAACTTGGAGGAACAGGCATCCAAAGGTCTTCGCAAATCTCGACTCCAATCTTTGCCCCTTTGTATTCAAAAAGGAGGTCAGTGCCGAATGGCACTTCTCGCTGGGTATATTTAATTGTGGCATTCTTTATGTCCTTACCCGAATCAAACCAACGTTTCTCGTAGAACTCACCATAGTTTGGGATATACGATTTTGGTACGATTCCGCACAGTCTGCCGTCGGCGATTATGACAGCGCAGTTGAATCGTTTGCCGAATGCCATCACCGGAATTCCGACAGCCATAAGGATAGGATATGACAGTGACAAGGTAATCAGTTCATCGACTGCGTCTTCTACCTTTTCAAGCAGCAATGGCTGTTCAAAAAGATCAGCGCATGTGTAGGCTGATAGCGATAGCTCTGGAAAGACAATCACATCGACTTCTTCACTGTAAGCCTTCTTGACGGTATCCTCAATCTGGCTGAGATTAAAGTCAACATCAGCAATTCTCACATTCGGCACCGCCGCGCTCACGCGCATATATCCATATTCTGTCATATTCGGGTCTTGTTAATTATTTGCAAAAGTAATAAATCTACATCTAATAAATAAATCTTTCACCAAATAATTTTGTTCAAGCGGAATTCTGAATTCGAACAGATGATAATTCTTAACGCTCAGGAGCCATTTGATTCAGTTGATTGAAAAAATGAATCAACTAAAACTTTGCGCAAGTATTAAGTTTTTAACTTTAAGTGTTGAGTATTAGATAATTGAGGATGAACAAATTTGACTGAAAAAATGTTAAAATTAACATCTGATTCAGTTTGATTCATTAACATATGGGATAAGTTTGTGATATACATGATTTTAATTGTTAATGATTTGATTAAGTAAAAAGTTTTAAAATGTGATACTATTTTGTCAGGGGAGAGATAAATTATGATACTATTATATTTTGGTTTATCCTCACTGCGTTCAGACCACTATCAAGATTTATAGCAGCTGAGAATTTCGCCCGGAGGGGCTCAATCACGCAACTTCCAGGGACCTAACCATGCAACTTCAGGATTCTTTATCGGGCTTACGCCCTCACACCTGGATCAGAACCCATTCGGCAGGAGACAAAGGTAAAGAACAAATTCGATGAGGAAACATTATTCTGGAAAATTCACGGAATCTTGGGGGGAATTTTTCTCAGATTTTTTTGAAATTTTCAGTTTTAGTGATAAAGATTTGGTTTTACCCTTGAAAACGTGTAAATTTGCAAGGTCATTTACCCTTGAAAACGTGCGAAAACACGTAATTTATACCCTTGAAAACGTGAAATAAGAATATGAAAAGAAAGATATACAACAAGTTACTTGAATGGAAAAGTCGTAATGGAAAATCTGCACTCCTTATTAAAGGCGCCAGACGAGTTGGGAAAAGTTATATTGCCGAACAGTTTGGCAAAGAGCACTATGAGACATACATAAAAATAGATTTCAACGACATCTCGGATGATAATCTAAAATTGATTCTTGATAATCTACACGACAGAGACCGGCTATTTTCTTATATACAATTGTTATACTCCACACAGCTGCATGAACGGAAATCGCTGATTATATTTGATGAGGTTCAGGAATGCCCCAAAGTAAGGGCTGCTATAAAATATCTGGTAGCCGATGGAAGATATGACTATATTGAGACCGGTTCGCTGATGTCAATAAGAAAGAATACTGAGAAAATTATTATTCCCTCAGAGGAAGAGCATCTAAATATGTACCCAATGGATTTTGAGGAATATCTATGGGCCGCAGGAGAGGAGATGCTGGTTGATTTCATTAAAGAATGCTATATAAAGAAATCGACCCTTCCAGATGCATTACACCGAAAAATCATGCAATTATTTAAGGAATATATGATAATCGGTGGTATGCCACAGGTAGTTAACGCATATCTATCTACAAAAGATTTCAACGAAGCAGATCGGGAAAAATCCACAATAATTACACTATATCGTGGAGATATAGCCAAACATGCCGGCACACAAACGCTAAAGGTGGAAAGCATATTTGACTCGATTCCGTCACAACTCTCAAAACACGAAAAAAAATTCAAACTTTCCTCTCTATCGGAGACTGCAAGAATGAGGGATTATATAGAACCCTTCACATGGCTCAAAGATGCACGATTCGTAAATCTTTGCTTTGCGAGCACAGAGCCCAGCATCGGTCTTGAGATAAATGCTGACCGAACGTCTGTGAAGTGCTATCTCGGGGATACCGGTCTACTTTACACCCTTGCATTCGATAGCATCGAAGAAAAAAATGATGTTTATCGGAAGATTATTTTAGGAAAGCTTTCCCTAAACAATGGAATGTTCATGGAGAATATTGTAGCCCAAATGTTGGCGGCCAACCAGCATAAACTATTCTTCTACTCAAACCCGGACAGAGACAATAGTAACAATCGTATGGAGTTAGACTTTCTACTTCCTAAAAGCATAATAACCAGTCAGCACAATATCAATTTCATTGAGGTAAAATCAGGCAACAGATATGACCTTACATCTCTTGAAAAAGCGATGAAAAAGTATGCCAAAGAACTCAATCAGGCAATTGTGCTGCATCCAGGGAATCTCAGACTCGAAAATAAGATACTATATCTGCCAGTATATATGACATTCCTACTCTAAAAACATACAGTTCCATGCTCCAAGGAAAAATATCTTTGTTTTTAAAAGATAATTAAATTCATTAAGAGCCAATTTTCTTCTCACCCTTTATATTTTACTCATGTAGTTCAAATTATAAAAAAATTTATTCAGTTCGCGGTTGGAAGCCATAAATCTATCATTGCATTATCGCTGACCCGGCATCGCTCTGACGTGAAACCTCATCACCGCGTTGTATTTTCTTGCCATATCCGAAAGTATAGGTGGCGGAAAGCATCACAGATATTCTGTAGTTGCCGTTGAATGATGTTGACCTATTGGAATATAGCGTTGTTGTGATATCACTCCAAATACCGTCATAACGTGAGGTGAAAATATTCGAGGCATTGACAGACAAATTCCAGGCATCTTTTGTCCAACCAATTGACAATGTATAATAACTGCGGTTGGTGGTCTTTGCCAAGGTCTGTCCATTCATTGTCCGTGCACGGGTGGAATAATAAGCCGTGGCATTGAAGTTTCCGAAATAATATTGTCCATAGACATCACAGGTGAATGGATTCCATGAGCCGTTGAAATAACCGGAGGAATGATAATGATTGAATGCAGGTGAAATTTGAAACACAAGGCTATTGTGAAGAAGTCGTAGTGTGGCGTTAAAACCTGCCTTTACATTTGTAAACGTCCCGCTATTGATATAAGACTGAATCAAGGCATTCCCTCCGTCATACTGTGAATATGTTGTGACAACACGTTTACAATTACCCATATAGTTAGCAAAAGCGGTCAGGGAGAAATGATTGTTTGGAAGGAATGTGTATGAAGCAGACACTTCTGAAAAACGTGAATTCTTCAGAAGTGGAGAACCGGTACGGAAAAGCAATTCGTTGACTTGGATTACATTTGAAGACCTTTCTGAAGATGATGGAGAATTAGTGGCATATTGGAACGTGCAGCCATAACCATCTGGTCATAAAGTCTGCGACCCGGATCGATTTTATAATCAACAAATCTCTTGCAGAAGCTTTGGGTTCCAAGTTGGATGATATTAGCTAAAATCCAAGAGTCAAGCCAAAAATACGATTGAGAATTTAATCTCAACGCCCATAAATTTTAAAATTCAATTTGAACTGGAATTATCACTATTCGAGTTATCTCGAGATTATTCGAGTTATCTCGAGATTTCTCGACAATGATTTCGAGGCATCTCGAGTTATCTCGAGAGATCCCGAATTATCTCGGAATATATCAAAAAATTTGTGAAGAAAAGAGGCCCCCGGATTCTGGGAGCCTCTATTCTTTATTCTGAATAAATCGAATTTTATCAGAAGATTGCGGCGAGAATGCCGATTGAGTTGACTACGGCGTCGTAGCAGTACTGGTAGAGGTAAGGCACTATTCCGAAGAAAATTATGCCGGCGACGCATAGCCAAAGGGCGATTCGCTGACAAGTGGCTGTACGGTATGCGCCAATAACCGGCTCATCAGGACTGATCCACATAGCTTTCACTACCAATAGATAGTAGTAGAGTGAGATGATAGTGTTAATCAAGGCTACCAATACAAGCATATAGAGTGCCCATGAGTTGGTTGCAGTCACAGATGTGAAGATGAGAATCTTACTGAAGAATCCTGCAAACGGAGGTATACCGGCAAGTGAGAACATAGCCAAAGTCATTGCAAACGCAAGCCATGGATTTGTCTTGTGAAGGCCCTTATAATCATCCATGCTGAGTTTACCGGTATTATCCTCTATACTTGCGATAACCGCGAAGGCACCGAGGTTGCTGACTACATAAACCAAGATGTAGAACATCATACCTGTCAGACCAAGCACATTCTCACCCATCACACCAAGCATGATATATCCAGCCTGAGAGATTGAAGAGAACGCCATGAATCGCTTCATGTTCTTCTGACGCACTGCGAAGAGGTTGCCGATGGTGATTGTCAGGATAATAAGAGCATACATCATCCATTCCCATGCATCGCTGTAGACAGCACCGAAGCACTGCACGAAAATCACGAAGAACGCGAAAGCGGCTGCACCCTTAGAGATAACAGAAAGATAGCTGGTGATGGCGGTAGGAGCGCCCTGATAAACGTCGGCAGTCCAAAGGTGGAACGGCACGAGAGAGAGTTTGAAACCGATGCCGGCAATCACGAATGCAAGAGCCACGAGTAGCAGACCGCTCATCTCACCCTGACTGATTGTGAAAGCAAGGTCAGAGAAATAGAGAGAGCCGCCAGAAAAAGCGTATACGAAAGAGAGACCCATCATCAGTACTGCTGAAGAGAAGACAGCAGTCATGATATATTTGATGGCAGCCTCATGGCTCTCGTAATAACCTTTGTTGAACGCCACAAGAGCAGCGAGCGGAAGAGACGCAGACTCAAGACCGATGATGAAGAGAAGGAAATGACGGGCTGACACCATAAGGTACATACCGAAGAGAGTGACGAGAATCAACTCATAGAACTCACCCCTGCGGATAGCCACCTCATCGCTCTCCACCCATTTTGCACTCTGCAAGAACACGATGAAGACACCGATGTTGAGAATGGCCTTAATGGCGTTTGTGGAAGAATCGTTGATATACATACCACCGAAAATCTCCTCACCGCAGGCAGGCACAATCCAAATGGCAATAGTGCCGAGTGCGAAAAGTATGGTGGTGAATGGAGTCAGTATCTTCTTGCCTTTTTCATTCGAGAATGTATCGAACAAAAAGACCAGCAGAAATATTCCCAACACGATAAGTTCGGGAATCATAGATCCAAATTGTGAATAGTCCATTGTTGTTTGCTTGTTTTGTTAGTTCAATACATTAATATTACATCACACTATTCTGGATTGCGGAGATAATCGGGGCGAAGCTATGCTGGATAGTCTCATTAATCCAGTTGGGGAAGCAACCGATACCGGCAATGCAGAGAATCAAGGTTAAAGTGGAAAGACGCTCAAACCAGCTTGCATCAGTAAGCGCAAGGTGATGGTCATCCTGCACCGGACCGAGAAGAAGTTTGCCAACCACACGAAGGATGTAGACTGCAGTAATCACAATTGAGCAAGTGGCTGCAATCACGAAGCAACGGTGGAAGAGGTCAGCCTCCTGGAATGAACCGAAGAAGATTGTCATCTCAGCCACGAAACCGGAAAGACCTGGGAGACCAAGCGAAGCGAAACCGGCAATCATGTAGCAGACACCAAGGTAAGGCATAATCTTCATCAAGCCACCCATCTGACGGATGTCGCGAGTGTGAGTCCTGCCGTAAATCATACCAATGAGGGCAAAGAAGAGGGCAGTCATCAAACCGTGAGAGAGCATCTGAAGGATAGCACCGGTCATTGCAGTGGTGTTGAGCATAAGGATTGCGAAGAGCACCATGCCGCAGTGTGACACTGAAGAGTAAGCGTTGATATACTTGAGGTCGGTCTGAACGCAAGCGGAGAAGGCACCGTAAACGATGCTGATACCAGTAAGGATGATGAAGATCCAAGCGAGCTCATTGGCAGCCTGCGGGAGAAGGAAGATGGCGATGCGGAAACAGCCGTAGCCACCAAGCTTCATAAGCACACCCGCATGAAGCATTGAAACGGCAGTTGGCGCACTTGCGTGACCATCAGGGCTCCAAGTGTGGAACGGGAACATAGCACCAAGAACTCCGAAACCAACGAATGTGAGACAGAAGAGAAGATACTGCCATTCGGAAGCGATTGCGCCATTGTGAGAGATCTCAAGGATGTTCCAAGTGAGCTGACCACCTTCGGGAGCGCTGTGCCAGAAGATTCCAAGAAGACCGAGCATCAGGAATGCAGAGCCACCCATAAGCATAAGGGTAAGCTTCATTGCCGAATACTCCTTGCGTCCTGTTCCCCATACACCAATAAGGAGGTACATCGGAATGAGCGCAACCTCATAGAACATGAACATCGTGAAGATATCGATGGAGATAAAGAATCCAAACACACCAGTGCTGAGGAGACAGAACCAGAGGAAGAAATTCTTTGGAAGCGGATTGATCTGCCAGGAAGCGAAAATTCCGGCAAACACAATCACTGCGGAGAGCATAAGCATGAGCACTGAGATGCCGTCGACACCCACAGCAAGGTGAATGTTGAGAGGAGCATACCACATCCAGCTCCCGGTGAAGAGCATCTCATCATTGACTCCCATCTCACGGAGACGGAGGAAATCCACACACAACCAGATGGCTAGAGCCAAGAGGATTGTAGAACCCACCACCATGACCGCACGAATTGCATTCATACTGCGATTACAGCACAAACCCAACCCTGCCATCATAAACACGGGGATTATAACAAACCAGATTAATATATTTCCGAACATAATCTAAAGCTATTTATGCGTTGCAATATGAATGTTAAATCAAACAAATCCAAGTGACAGCGGCAACCACTACGGCACCGGCAAGATACCAAGACACATAAGACTGAATCTCGCCCGACTGCATTCCGCGGATTGCGTAAGAAGTCTTCTGGGTAACCTTCGCAAACATATCCATAGTGGCGTCGATGACATGGCGGTCAAACCAAGCGATGCTCTTACAGATGATGCAGAAGATAATCTTATGGGTGATGAACATATAGATCTCATCCCAGTAGAAGCGGCGGTTGGCAGCAGTCCAGAGGGTAGGCCAGAAATTCTTGACCTTTGATGGGAGATCATTCTTCTTATGATACATCACATAAGCGAGTGCTATAGCAATCACTGCGGTGCAGATGCTTGGCAATGCCACCTTAAGCCATTCGATGTGGATATGGTAGGGAACACCATTCCAAGTGACAAACTCGCCGAATGGGATAAAACCAGCCACACAAGACACAGCAGCGAGGATAATCAAAGGCAAAGACATCTGCCAAGGAGCGTCGTGAGGCTTGTGCTCTTTATAATGAGGATTCTCTTCCCACCAGAACACGAGGAAATAGAGGCGGAACATATAGAAAGCAGTGAGACCTGCCACCATAGTCATCCAAGCGCCCCAGAACCAATGACGAGAGAACATTGCAGCCAACATCTCATCCTTTGAGAAGAAACCTGCAAACGGAGGAATACCGGCGATTGCAAGACATCCGATGAGGAATGTGATGTGAGTGATCGGCATATATTTGCGTAGACCACCCATTGAGGTGTAATTGTTGGAGTGGACAGCATGAATCAAGGCACCGGCACCGAGGAAGAGGAGTGCCTTAAACATTGCATGAGTGAAGAGGTGGAACATACCAGCCATATAACCGAGACCGGAATAATGGACACCCTCAACGGGATGGTCGTAGGCGCAACCGAGCGACACCATCATGAACGCGATCTGAGAGATTGTAGAGAACGCGAGCACACGTTTGATATCGATCTGAGCACATGCCACAACAGCAGCATAGAAGGCAGTGATGGCACCGATAAATGTCACGAAAGTGAGAGCGGCATCTACCACACAATATACCGGGAACATACGAGCCACCAGATAAACACCGGCTACAACCATAGTCGCAGCGTGGATAAGTGCAGACACTGGAGTCGGGCCCTCCATTGCATCGGGAAGCCAGATGTGGAGTGGCATCATTGCTGACTTACCCATACCACCTGTGAAGATCAACACCATCGCCCAAGTAAGGACAGACGCACCCATGAAAGTGGCACCACCTGTAGAGGCAAGCACCAACTCAGGATTATTTGTCAGGGAGATGAAGTTGAAGGTATCAGTATAATAAGAGAGGATGAGGATACCAATCAAGAAACCGAGGTCAGCAAAACGGGTAACTATGAACGCTTTCTTTGAGGCAGATACTGCTGAAGGCAACTTATAGAAGAAACCAATCAGGAGGTAGGATGAGACACCCACAAGCTCCCAGAAGATATACATCTGGAAAATGTTGGTTGCCACCACGAGTCCGAGCATTGAGAAAGTGAAGAGTGAAAGGAAAGCGTAATAACGCTGGAAACCTTTCTCACCCTCCATATAACCCCAGCTGTAGAGATGCACCATGAAAGAGATTGTTGTGATCACAATCAGCATCATAGCCGAGATTGGGTCGAGGAGGAAACCGATGTTTACGATGAGAGTCTGTGTGAAGGCAAGCCAAGTGACATCAAACACCTGATATTGCTGACGCACCCCATCGATTATGAAAAGAGGGTCACCGCTGAAGAAGTAGGTGAAAGCCACAGTATAAGCGAGCACTGCAGTGATTCCCAATCCGAGAATACCGAGGATACCCGCGCATTTATGCGACATCTTCACACCGCCTATTCCTAAGACGAGGAACATCGTGATCGGAATCGCCAAAATTAAAATTGGAAGTGTAATGTCCATATCTTAGAATTTCATTTGATTAATTTCAGTAATGTCGGTGTTGCCGATAGCCCTGTAGATGTTGATGATGATGGCGATGGCAAGCGCAGTCTCAGCAGCGGCAATAGCCACGGCGAAAAGCGTGAACGCCATGCCCTCCATCGAACCCGGGAACAGATAGCGGTTGAAAACCACAAAGTTCAGGTCGGCGGCATTGAGCATCAATTCAAGAGAGATAAGAATCGCGATAAGATTCTTACGGGTGACAAACCCGAAAACGCCACAGGCGAACATAATCACACTGGGCACCAGATACCATAACATGCTTAAATCCATATCCAATTATCTTTTTCGGGCAACAGTAACGCCACCAATTATACATGCAAGCAAGAGAACACTGACAGCCTCAAATGGGAGAAGATACTGGAAACGGTTGCTGCCGGTGAAAGCCTCACCGATATCGTGCATTGTGACAGGATTGCCGGCGGCGATGCACTCAGCAAGAGAAGCGCCATGCAGCAGCGGCATGAAGAACAAAGCAAGGATAAGCAACACAGCTGAGCATCCAGAGAGTGTGATTCCGAGAGTCTTCCTGTGAGAGTCGAGCTTATGGGTATTGTCATCGGGGCGGTGTGTGAGCAAGATTGCAAACACAAAGAGCACCATAATGCCACCCGCATAGACGGCAATCTGGACAGCCCCAAGGAACTGATAACCGAGCTGGAAATAGACCACAGCGACGCTGATCAGCACGAAGAGGAGGTAGGTCGCGGAGCGTAAGATTTTGCGGGAAGTCACTGTCAAGACAGAGCAAATCACGATGACAAGTGCAGCCACGAAATACACGATTATATTTCCTACAGATTCCATGATGTATTAATTTTCTTTATTATCAACTTTAGGAGCAGCACTTTCGTCGGCAGATTTGGGAGCCTCAGGAGCGGCAGCCTTAGCAGCGGCTTCCTTCTCGGCCTTGATTTTGGCAGCCTTGGCGAGAGCCTCAGCCTTAATCTTTGCAAGCTTCTCGGGATCCATAGCCGGTTTGGGAGCCGAAGCCGGATTTGCAGGATCTTCCTTGGGTTCCGGGCGATAGTTAAGCTGCTTTACGAGTTTATCGCGGGTGAAGACAGCCTGTTCGAAATCGTTAGAGAATTCGAGAGCGTCTTGCGGACAAGTAGTGACACAAAGCATGCAGAAAGTGCAGCTTCCAAGGTCGTACATATACTTGTCAAGCTTACGTTTTTTCTTACCGTCCGGGAGGTCAACCATCTTAGTTGTCAACTGAATTGTGCCATTAGGACAATTCATCTGGCAAATGCCACACGCGATGCACTTATGGCGTCCCTCGCTGTCATATTTCAGCGTGAGCTCAGCCCTGAACCGATCGCCGATTTTGAGTGTGGCTCTGTTCTCCGGATAACATTCGGTTACTTTAGGAGTCACGAGTTCCTTCCCGGTGACCACCATACCGTCGATGAGACTTTTCAATCCCTTTCTGGCTTCCGAAAAATATTCCTTAATACTACTCATTTAATGTTGATTTGAATCTGTTTCATGAAGTTAGCAAGCGATCCTATCGTTCCACCTGACCTCCGAGGATGTCGAGAAGTTCGGTAGTGATGCCCTGCTGACGGAGCTTATTGAATTCGAGTTGAAGCGACTCGAGAAGTTTCTTGGCATTGTCGTTGGCACTTTGCATCGCCATCACCCTTGCCGCCTGTTCCGAAGCGCGGTTCTCAATGGTGACCTCCTGCATTGTGGAAAGCACAAACATCGGGAGCACCTCATTGAAAATTCTTGAGGCATCGGGCTCGAAGATATACATCTTATTCTCATCTTTATTACCCTTCTCGCCTCTGGAGATTGCCTCCCGGCTCACTGGGAACAATTGGTCGACAGTGGCAAGCTGCCGGCTCATTGAGACGAAACGCATATACACCACCTCCACAAGGTCGTGATTTCCGGAAAGGAAATCAGCCTTAAGAGAATTGGCAAAATCGTTTACAGTCTGGGAAGACATCTTGGAGTCGACACCCTCCGGCACCTTAACAGAAAGATGAGACACCTGCAATCTTTTGCAAGCCTTCGCCACTTTCTTGCCCACCGGATAAACAGTGATCTCGACAGAATCGCCATATTTCTCCCTAAGGGCATTAATCTCTACGAGAAGATGCTTGAAGACATTGATGTTATAAGCACCGCAGAGTCCATCATCAGTGCCAAAGACCACGACACCGACACTCTTCACTTCCCTTTCAAG
Organism: uncultured Sangeribacter sp.; assembly: GCA_964603335.1. GTDB lineage: Bacteria > Bacteroidota > Bacteroidia > Bacteroidales > Muribaculaceae > Lepagella. Next base: position 65,103 of record CAZRUR010000001.1, read on the forward strand.
GATAAGCGGTGAATCAAACTCCATGCCAGTCTCCAACAAGTGACCCATAACTGACATCACCTGATTACGGAACGGCAGAAGCTTCTTTAACTCCTGTTCGTTTTTATGAACTTTAGCGGACGAGATCATCTTCATGGCGCCGGTGATTTTCTCACTCGACGACACTGACCCGATCCTTATCCTTAACGCTTTGAGCGTAGCCATCTGCTATTGGTTTCTGATGTGGTTTTACTTGATTGGCATCAGGGTTTCACCCCCGATGTCAAATATAATTCAGTTTGCATCAGCGCCCACAAGGCACTGACACAAACAATTTATTTAAGATTTATATCTTCCTGCAATCTCGGCAGCACAAGCACGAAGCTTCTGCTCTACATCATCAGTGAGCTTACCCGACTTAAGCACGTCGAGCACCTCTTTCTGATATTTAGCCTTGACAAGCTGCAGGAACAGCTGTTCAAACTCATGAACCTTATCAACCGGCACATTCTCGAGAAGACCATTGACACCGCAATAGATCACGGCAATCTGGTTTTCAACAGGCCATGGCTGATACTGAGGCTGAATGAGAAGCTGCTGATTCTTACGTCCACGGTCGATTGTGCGGGCAGTTACCGGATCGATATCGCCACCGAACTTGGTGAACGACTCCAACTCACGGAACTGAGCCTGTGCGATTTTCAGAGTGCCTGCCACCTTCTTCATAGACTTGATCTGAGCGTTACCGCCTACACGCGACACGGAGATACCCACATTGATGGCAGGACGAATGCCCTGGTTAAACAAGGCAGTCTCCAAGAAGATCTGGCCATCAGTAATGGAGATCACGTTAGTTGGAATATATGCGGAAACGTCGCCAGCCTGAGTCTCAATGATTGGGAGTGCAGTGAGAGAACCGCCACCCTTCACAATAGGCTTGAGCACCTCCGGAAGGTCGTTCATACTTGCAGCCACCTCCTGGTTGTCGATAATCTTCGCAGCTCTCTCGAGAAGACGAGAGTGGAGATAGAAGATATCACCAGGATAAGCCTCACGACCGGAAGGACGCTTAAGAATCAGAGAGATCTCACGATAAGCGACAGCCTGTTTTGAAAGGTCGTCATACACGATAAGCGCATCACGGCCGGTGTCGCGGAAATACTCACCGATTGCAACGCCTGCGAATGGGCTGTAATAGCGCATTGATGCGGAGTCGGAAGCGGTGGCAGCCACAACAACCGTATAGTCTAAGGCACCATATTTCTCGAGTGTGTGGACAATAGAAGCTACAGAAGAACCTTTCTGGCCTATAGCCACGTAGATGCAATAGACAGGCTTTCCGTCGAGATAATTCTGACGCTGATTGATGATAGTGTCAATAGCGATGGCAGTCTTACCAATCTGACGGTCGCCAATGATAAGCTCGCGCTGGCCGCGACCGATAGGGATCATTGCGTCGACAGCCTTAAGACCAGTCTGGAGAGGCTGATTCACGGGCTGACGGAAGATAACGCCAGGTGCCTTGCGCTCCAATGGGAGATTGATAAGCTCACCCTGGATAGGCCCCTTGCCGTCGATAGGTTCACCGAGGATATTGATAACACGTCCCAGAAGCCCCTCCCCTACGGGGATAGAAGCGATCTCACCCGTGCGACGCACCGACATGTTTTCAGTAACTTCATTAACATTATTGAGGAGCACAACACCCACATTGCTTTCCTCAAGGTTGAGAGCGACGCCCTTGACGCCATTCTCAAACTCAACGAGTTCATTTGCACGCACGTTCTCAAGTCCATACACGTGAGCCACACCATCGCCTACAGAGAGCACGGTGCCAACTTCCTCAAACTTGACTTGAGAGTTGACGTCTTCGAGCTGTTGTTTTAAGATATCAGATATTTCGCTTGGGTTAAGCATCTTAGTTTATTTGCTTCTTAATAGGGTTTGACGTAATTGTTCGAGTTCATTGCTTACTGATGCGTCCATCCTTACAGAGTCAACATCAATCACAAATCCGCCGATAAGGTCAGAATTGACTACTTCAGAGAATTCGATGACATCACCCTTGAAGGCATTGACCACGATGTCGCGGAGCTTCTTCATGAGAGGTTCATCAAGTTTTGAAGCTGTTGTGATAACTGCGCGTGAGATATGATTCTCCTTACGATAAATGTCGCGATATGCGAGCATCATCTGGAAGGCAAAATCAGTCCTCTGATGACCAATGATAAGCTTTACAAACCTTACATAAGCATCATCGGCACCCTCACCTGCGGCTGAGATCAGCAGCTTCTGCTTGTCATCATTCTTGACAAAGGGGTTTGACAACACTTTCTGCAAATCGGGATTGGTTTCAAAGGAGGCTATGACACGTTTTGAAAGTTCATAGACATCTTTCGTCTTCCCTTTTTCCAGAGCAAATTTGTAAAGAGCCTTGGCGTATCTGTGAGGTATAAGACCGTTATCCATCAGATCAATTATTTCTCTATTTCGTCCAACAATTTATTAACGAGCTCCTTCTGTGCCTTATCATCCTTAAGCTGGTTGCGCACCATCTTCTCGGCGATGTCGAGCGAGAATTTGCTCACCTCATTTCTGAACTGAAGTTCAGCTTCCTTGCGTGACTGTTCAATCGACACTTTGGCAGCATCCATTACTTTCTTAGCCTCTTGTGAAGCCTCATTGCGAGCTTCCTCAATAAGCTGAGATTTCATCTTTGCTGCATCACGCAACATTTCAGCCTGCTTGGTCTGTGCCTCCTCAATGAATTTCTGGGCTTCCTGACGTGCAGAGTCGAGCTGAGCCTTAGCCTCACGGGCATATTCCACACCTTTATCGATGGTGTCGGCACGCTCATCCATATTCTTGAGAATCACCGGCCATCCCCACTTCCACAACACGAAGAAAAGGATGATGAAGGCGATAAACATCCAGAATATCAAGCCAAAATCGGGCGTGAATAATTCCATTCTTAAAAGATTTAAATGGTTGGTCGATTAGAATTAGAGGAAGAGTGCAAGAGCAGAGACGATGACTGCGAAGAGAGCGACACCCTCGATAAGAGCTGCAATCACAATCATGTTAGAGCGGATGTCGCCAGAAGCCTCAGGCTGACGAGCGATAGCTTCCATGGCTGAAGATCCGATGTTGCCGATGCCGAGACCGGCTCCGATAGCTGCGATGCCGGCGCCAAGAGCTGCGCCAAGAGCTGCGAGAGGTGCTACTGCTGCTAAAATCATTGATAACATAATTCTAAGGTATTAATGGTTGTTATTATTTGTTTACTAAATTATTTATGCTGTTGCTGTTGCCGTTGTCGGCTTGGCGTTTTCATTGAGGTCAATCTTCTCAACATCCTCATGCTTCTCCTCATGATGTCCTTCCTCAGTGCTCATCGAGATGAAGATGGTGGAAAGCAATGTGAACACGTAAGCCTGGATAAAACTTACCAGCACATCAATTGCGAGCATGAAAATAGAGAAGAAGATTGAGACTATTGTGGTGCCTCCGGCAGCTGCCGCGCCAAAAGCAGCGAAGATGAAGATAAGGATTGTCAGGGTGATGACAATCATATGGCCACCCATCATGTTTGCAAAGAGACGGACACACAAGGCAGCGGGCTTTGTGAAAATACCGAAGATCTCTATAAACTGCATGATTGGGATAGGAAACTTCAGGAACAATGGGACATCTGGCCAGAAGATATCTTTCCAATAATGCTTGGAGCCGTTGATATTGGTGATCACAAACACCATGACAGCGAGCACCAGAGTGATTGAGATATTACCAGTCAGGTTGGCACCACCAGGGAAGATGACAATAAGGCCGAGAAGGTTCATCGTCAGAATGAAGAAGAAACATGTCAACAGGAAGGGGGCATACTTCTTAGCCTTGTCATGGAGAGAAGCCTTGATCATATCCGTATAGATAAAATCGATGAGCAACTCCATAAAGCCCATTCCCTTGCGGGGAGCCTTGAAACGTTTTCTCTTATAATATCTGACAACCGACATCATAGCGGCAGTGACGAGAATCACGGAGATGAACAGGGCAAGCACATTTTTAGTGATTGAAAAATCCCAAGGCTTATATTCCCTGTAATAAGTGCCATTGACACCCACATAACCATCGATTACCTGCTCGTCGGCAATTCCGCCATTGTCGGCAGCCATGTCGGCAGCCTGCGCCTTGACAGAAGCCTCCTCCTCAGTGCTGAGTGGGAACAGCTGCACCACCTTATCCTTGTGCTTGCTTACATGGGCAAGCACAAACTGATATTCTTTGCCGTCTTTTTCAATGTTGACAATTTCGGCGACATTTTCAACATGTTCCTTTCCAGATTCGGGGTCAACTTCAGCCACCTGCTTAAGCAGACGTGCAGAAGAGAAGCAGAACCATTTGCCATCCTCGCTTCTGACAATCACAGGGAGAGGAATCCTATAGACATGACTGAAAGGGACCTCCCAGCCATAGCCATCGCCAAGGTGATGGAAAATAATCTCCTTGACATTGACCCCCTCATCCTCCTTCTCAGAGGCGTATGCCGTCTGTGGGAAGGCAATGAGCAGAGCAAGGACAGCTGTCAGTATGGAAAATATTTGCTTTCTCATAGATAGAAATTTACAGTTGATAGTCAACCCGGTTAATACACACAAACAGAGATTACGTTGTTGTCAACGTCGACAAGACCGCCCTTCACATCTATTTCCTCCACATTGCCTCCGGGAGTTCTGAAAAGAATCTTTCCATTGACAAGCACGGAAATTAGGGAAGCATGGTTTTTCAACACCGTGAAAGAGCCAATTTCGCCCGGGAGAGTGACAGAGTCAGCCTCGCCCTCGAAAAGGATTTCACTTGGGGATATGATTTTAAGTGTCATGTCTTGAATTACACTAATTTTGCGTTAATGATTGTAGGGTCAGTCTCACTTTACCTCGGCAAGAAGTTTCTTACCCTTGGCGATGGCCTCATCGATAGTGCCGACATTGAGGAACGCCTGCTCAGGATATTCATCAACCTCGCCGGCAAGAATCATCTTGAAGCCACGGATTGTCTCAGCGAGAGGAACCATCACACCGGGGACACCAGTGAACTGCTCAGCCACGAAGAACGGCTGAGAAAGGAAACGCTGGGCGCGACGCGCACGAGAAACGACGAGTTTATCCTCATCGGAGAGCTCATCCACGCCAAGGATTGCGATGATATCCTGAAGCTCGTTATATTTCTGGAGCAACTGTTTAACAGCCTGGGCAGTATTATAATGATCCTCACCAATGATATTCGGGTCAAGGATACGAGAAGTGGAGTCAAGAGGGTCAACGGCCGGATAGATGCCGAGCTCAGCGATTGAACGGCTCAACACGGTGGTTGCGTCAAGGAAGCTGAAGGTTGTGGCCGGAGCGGGGTCGGTCAAGTCGTCGGCAGGCACGTAGATAGCCTGGACAGAAGTGATACTACCCTGCTTTGTAGAAGTGATTCGCTCCTGAAGCATACCCATCTCAGATGCAAGGGTTGGCTGATAACCCACAGCTGACGGCATACGTCCGAGGAGAGCTGACACCTCAGAGCCAGCCTGGGTGAAACGGAAGATGTTGTCGATGAAGAGAAGAATCTCCTTACCGCCACCGTCGCTATCGCGGAACTGCTCAGCGACAGTAAGACCGGAAAGGGCCACACGAAGACGTGCACCCGGCGGCTCGTTCATCTGGCCGAACACGAGAGTGGTTTGTGACTTGGCAACCTCATTCATATCGACATCGGCAAGATTCCACTCACCTTTCTCCATTCCCTCGACAAACTTATCACCATATTTGATAATGCCGCTCTCAATCATCTCGCGGAGAAGGTCGTTACCCTCACGGGTACGTTCACCAACACCGGTGAAAACGGAGTACCCGTTATGACCCTTGGCGATATTATTGATGAGCTCCTGAATAAGCACTGTCTTGCCTACACCGGCGCCACCGAACAGACCAATCTTACCACCCTTGGAGTAAGGCTCAAGAAGGTCGATAACCTTGATGCCGGTGCTCAACACTTCAGTAGAGATTGCGAGGTCGTCGAAAGCAGGCGCCGGCTGATGAATCGGACGCAGTTTCTCACGGTCGAGAGGTGCAAGGTGGTCGATGCTCTCGCCGATTACGTTGAGAAGACGTCCCTTTACCTGCTCACCAGTAGGGACTGTAATTGGGCGGCCCATGTCTTCAACCTGCACACCACGGCGCAGACCGTCGGTGCTCTCCATAGCCACACATCTAACGGTGTCTTCACCTACGTGCTGCTCAACCTCGAGGATGAGCTCCTCACCGTTATCACGTTTTACTCTCAGTGCATTGTAGATGGGAGGTATATTCTCCTTGCCACCCTCAAACGAAACGTCGATAACCGGACCGATCACTTGAGTCACTGTTCCGAATTTAGCGTTCATAATATCTAAATATGATAAGTTTTTCTTGATTATTAATAATTGCCTCTTTTCATCAGAAATACCATCCGAAGGCTACACACACCGCCATAAGGATAAGGGTAAAGAGAGAAAGTGGCATAAGGTATTTCCACTCGAAAGCGAGCATCTGGTCGATTCTGACACGTGGGAAAGTCCATTTGAACCATATGATGACATATGAAACGAAGAAGGCCTTTCCAAGGAACCATACAATCGACGGGATATAATTCATTACGTTGTTGAAGCCTTCCCAACCTGGGATGTGGAGAGGCATCCATCCGCCGAGGAACATCAGAGAGGCAATGCCAGACACGATGAAAAGGTTGAGATACTCAGCGAGGTAGAAGAAACCGAAATGGATACCGGAATACTCTGTATGATAACCGGCAGTCAACTCATGCTCAGCCTCTGGAAGGTCGAACGGGCCACGGTTTGTCTCAGCAGTGGCAGCCACCACATAAATAAGGAAAGCGATAATAGCTGGTATGTGGCCTCTGAAGATAAACCAAGTCTTCTCCTGCTCCAAGACAATCTCATTGATGTTCATTGTGCCGGCAAGCACGATGATTGTCATGATTGCGAGACCAAGGGAAACCTCATAGCTGATCATTTGGGCGCCGCTTCGCATAGCACCGATAAGAGTGTACTTATTGTTGGAAGACCAACCGGCAAGAAGGATGCCGAGCACACCCACGGAGGAGACTGCAAGCACAAAGAAGATGCCGATATTATAGTTGATGATCTGCAGACCGTTGCCCCATGGAAGACATGCGAGCATAAGCACTGAAGACGTGATCACAATGTAAGGTGCAAGTTTGAAGAGGAAACGGTCGGTGTCCTTCAGCGAGATAAGCTCCTTGACCAGAATCTTGAACATATCTGCAAACACCTGGAGGAGACCCCACTTACCGACACGCATAGGTCCGAGGCGGCACTGGAACCATGCACAAAGCTTGCGTTCATAGAGGATGTAGAAGAGTGCTAGCACCGTATAGGTTAGAAGCACCAACACTGCGATAAGCACACACTCCACTACCACAGTGGCCCATTCCGGGAGGAAGCCCATCAGGAAATTGTTGACAGCATTGGTCCATATTCCGAAATTAAACATAATTATCTTTTGAAATCGTTTACAATTGATGAATGATCTAACACATATTTAATTCCGGCATTAACGGTCAATGTCCGGGATCACAAAGTCGAGAGCCGCACCGATGGTGATCAAGTCGGCAATCATATATCCAGAGCAAGTGAGATCCATGACGCCAACGAGGTTGAAGCAGGGACTCTGGAAATGCACACGATAAGGATTCTTCTCGCCGGTGGATTCGATGTAAACACCGAATGTGCCACGGCTTGCCTCCACCTGCTGATACCAGCTGCCCTTAGGAAGCTTGACAATCTTAGGCACCTGAGCCCTGATGTCTCCCTCCGGTATGTTGTCGACAAGCTGAGCGAGAATCTTGCAGCTTTCCTCGATTTCCTTCATCCTCACCATATAGCGGGAATACGAATCACACCCGTCAAGAAGCACCTCATTGAAGTCGAGTTCAGAATAGATTGAATACGGATGTTTCTTGCGGCAGTCGCAGCTCCAGTTGGATCCACGTCCACTCGGGCCAGTGATAGCATAGTTGATGGCGTCCTCCTTTGACAGATGGCCTACCTTCTTAAGACGGTTCTTGGCAATAAGGTTGCCGCTGAACACCTTATGATACTCCTTAAGACGCTCCGGCATAATATCAATGAGCGCCCTCACATCCTTCTGGAAATCGGGATGTAAGTCGGCAATCACACCACCGATCACATTGTAGTTCATTGACATGCGTGCGCCACAAGTCTTCTCGAAGATGTCGAGCACCATCTCACGCTCACGGAAGCCGTAGAAGAACGCTGTGGTGGCTCCAAGGTCCATGGCAGTACAACCAAAAGAGAGGAGGTGGCTTGAAATACGCATCAGCTCATCCATCATGACACGAATCACCTCAGCGCGACGAGGCACCTCAAGACCAAGAGCCTTCTCGATGCACATACAGAGGCAATGGCGGTTCTGATGCGCCGACATATAGTCCATACGGTCGGTGAAATGCAGGATCTGGGGATAAGTGAGGTTCTCGCTGAGTTTCTCAATTCCACGGTGGATATAACCAGAAACGACATCCACTTTCTTTACAGTCTCACCATCGACGGCAGCGCGGAAGCGCATAACGCCGTGGGTTGACGGGTGCTGGGGACCAATGTTGACAACATAGTCATTTTCCTCAAACACCTTTCCGGCCACCTTCTTGATTTTACCGTTCTCATCCTCTACATATTTCTCAGTATAGTCCTCATTCTTCTCATCGTCGAGAGGAATAGGGTTGAGCTCGGGATTAGCATCGTAATCCTTGCGGAGAGGATATCCATTCCAATCGTTTCTAAGGAAGAAACGACGCATGTCAGGATGGTTTATAAACTTGATGCCGTAGAAATCATACACCTCACGCTCCTGGAAGTTGGCAACTTTCCAAAGGTCGGAGACACTGTGGATCATAGGATTCTCACGGTCAGTGACAGCCACCTTGACGGAGATGATTTCCCAATTTCTGGAAGTTGAGGTGAGATAATATACCACGCCGAGTGAGTCTTTCCAGTCCATTCCGACCACAGCTGAGAGGACATCGAATTCAAGACCCTTGGTTTCCTTAAGAGCCTTAGCCAAAGGATACCAGTCTTTCTCTTCAACAGTCACCAAAAGCGTGTCGCCCTCTTCGAAAGTGGCGGAGTGACATATCTGGCTGATTTTTTCTTTTATATCGCTCATATTGTCTTAGTTCGAATTTAGTCTATAGTGACGATGAATGGACTTAACCTATATGACCTTCTTCCTCAGGATGTTTAGCGAAGAACTCCTCGATTTTCTGCTTGCGGTTGACACCACCGAAGAATTTCTGCACCTTGATTTTTCTCTGGAGCTGCATAAGACCGTAAAACATAGCCTCCGGACGTGGAGGGCAACCGGGGATGAACACATCCACAGGAATAATCTTCTCGACGCCGTCTACAACACAATAGGAATTTTTGAAAGGACCGCCTGAAACAGCGCAGCCGCCACAGGCGATGACATATTTAGGCTCAGCGAGCTGCTCATAAAGACGGATGAGGGCAGGGGCCATCTTGTGGACGATTGTGCCCTGCACCATGATATAGTCGGCCTGACGTGGAGAGTTACGAGCCACCTCAAAACCGAAGCGTGCCATATCATAACGGGCAGCTCCAAGACTCATAAACTCAATTGCGCAGCAGCTTGTGCCGAAGCAGAGAGGCCAGAGTGAATTGGAAATGCCCCAGTTGATAAGTTGGTCAAATTTTCCGACAACCACGTTGGCGCCGGTTGCGTTCAACTCCTCTACGAGTTGATCGATATACTCATTATCTTTGAAGTCTTCACGCTTCATGTCTTTGATTTTCACTTCCATTTCAAAGCTCCTTTCCGCCAAGCATAAGCAAGGCCCATAATGAGGACAAACATGAAGATTGCGATACAGAGCAGACCCTGCGGCCCGAGGTCACGCATTACTACCGACCAGGGATAAAGGAAAACCGTCTCAACGTCAAAGATAAGAAAGAGAATCGCAAAGATGTAGTATCCTGCCTTGAACTGGATCATAGACTTTCCGCGAGTAGGGATACCACACTCGTAAGGCTCAGCTTTCTTTACAGAAAACGACCTCGGAGAAATCAGTTTCGCTATCAACAAAGCAGCAAACACCAGCCCCATGCCAGTGAGAGCACCGGTGACAGCGAGGGTATTGTTGCTTATCTCCAACAAAAGATTCATATAAGAGTTTATATATTAGTTAGTTATTATTCCCAAGTGAATATATGGAGATTTAGTCTCCCCACAATTTTTCGCAAAGATACTTAAAAAATTCTTAAAACAAAAAAATTTGAGCAACAATAATTGCTCAAATTTAAAAAAGTAGTGCAAAAATTTTTGCGATATTTCTTGTCTTATCAATTTCCTGACGCCACTTCAAGCACACAAGCACCCTCAAAAGTGCCATGATAAGAGCCAGCCACTGTGTAATTCATCCTAATCTTGGTGAGGGATGTGTTGGTGGAAGACAAGCTGAAAGTGTTGAATACATAGCTTGGCAATTCAGTCCACGAAGACCCCTCAATGATTGATGGGATTACGTTTTCGGCATCAATTGAGAAAGCGCCATTTCTGAAGGTCACTGGAAGGTTCTTGAGAAGAATGCCTGTGAGCTGAGGAGCAGCAGATGCAAACTTAGCCTGATAAATGATTACGTCAACCGTGTTATTATCGATATCAAAGATCAGACGATAATACATGCCGGTATTCTCGTAGGATTGGGCTGAGCCATCAATATCAAGATAACTTGTGGTGGTTGTCCCCACATATGTGGCGTCTCTCTGCATAGTTACTACATACCAATCTCCGGCTGTATATTGCCCGATGATATAAGGCATGTTTTCTTGCTTCTCCGAGTAACCGGGTACACTTGTTTCCGGATAATAGAACAAAGATGTGATGTGGAAATTGGCATTTGTCAGCGGCAAAGACTTGTCGCTGTTCAGATATCCCTGCACATTATTGAACTGGATAAAGAAGCCATACATCCCTGTGTAGTTCAATGTTGATACGGTGTCAGTAGTGAAGCTATATTCCTTATTGCCAATCTTCAGATTAGACGTTGACACGGTGCCATAGAGTCGGGTTAGGTTAAGATCGAAGGTATACGCGCCCTCAGTTGCATAAGCGTCGCTTCCATCGAGTGGAGTTATGAGATTAACCGTTGTGTATCTCACAGACTGTGTGGTATCGTCCACTTCAGTGCTGCATGCTCCGAGAGTGAGGAGCGCAATGGATAGGAATCCGATTGATAGTTTATTCATTATTATTTAGTTGTTAGTTGTTATATTGTTAATTCTACTGTGGCGCCGAATTCTATCCCTCTGCCACGTTGGAAGAATTCATTCCCCATCGAAAGGAAATAGAATGTCTTGTATTTGGTGTCGGTTAGATTTCTGCCCCATAGCCGTATGCTTATGTCATCAAACCCTAGAGTAGCAGATGCACCAAGTAAAGCATAGAGATCCTGATGCTCAGAATTATCCTCATTCCAGTATATTTTTCCGGTTGCACGCATGTTGACATCAAGTTCAAACCTACCATTTTTCCATTTCTTAATGGGTGTCGACCACAAAGACTGTAAAAAAAAGGTTTGCTGAGGGGCATACGGGAGATACTTTCCACTGTAATCACTAATTCCGTTAAAGAACTCCCGGAACTTTGCATGAGTATAGCCATAACTTCCATTGAACGAGACATTCTCCGAAAGTGAATATGCCATAGCGAGTTCCGCTCCAAAACTGTCGGTTTTCCCGGCATTCGTCATGATGCGTCCGGTGGTGGTGCCATCTGGGAACATTGTCAGTTGCTGGTCGCGGCAATCGATATAGAAAGCCGCCACATCAAGTGAGAACCTGCCGTCTGAAAGGTCGAAATGGCCTCCCACCTCATAATTCCAACTCTGCTCCGGTTTATATCCAACGATATCTTCCACTTTATATTGTGCGCCGATGCCCATAATGCTCATCAGGCGCTGCTGCAACACGTCGCTAAACATCTGTGTGTTGAATCCGCCAGCCTTGTAGCCTCTCGAGAATTTGGCATACACATTGCCTGCGCCAGAAGGGGAAATGTAGCTTGCAGACACTTTTGGCAACACCGTCAGGAAATCCTTCGACACCTTGCCATTGTCATCAATCTCTATTGGCACATGGCGGAAAGGTTGCATTTCTCCATCAACATCGTGCATGACGGTATATCCTGTTGAGCAAAAGCTATGGTAATTGAGTCTTGAGCTCTCATAATCCACACGAATCCCTGCAGCAAGTTGCCAATTGCCAAGTCTCAGCTCCGATTCATGATAAAGAGCAATCCCCCATGTAGGGATGGTGAACTCACTGTTCAGAGGGAAAGACCGTTCATCCCATTCGATAGGGTAATCAGGATTCGCGGAATTTCTGTGTTCCTCGATGAGTTCAGCGATACCCGTGTCATAAAAGGTTACCGGGGCCTCCATTCTCATATGCTTGTAAAAGCCAAACAGACCGGAAACCCAATTGTAGTTGCCGCCATTATTGACATTCTTAACCATGAGATCTTCCGTCACAGCAGTCTCTCGCTTCTTCTGTGTCAACGTGAAATAATCGAGCGGGAGGAAATCCTGGTCAAGAGTCATATTGTCGTTGATATGCTGCACGGATGTCACCGACACAAAGTTAAGACGATCCGTTCTTCGGCTCAAGGTAAACCCATCAGCGAATGTAAGACGCCGATAAAAACAGGTGTCATTATAATCTATCCTACCTGTCTCCTTATATTCATAAGGATAGCCGCCCTGACGAAGAAAGCCCAGGGAAGCTGCATTCATAAGGCTCCAACCAGAGGCATCATTCCATTGGAACTTAATTCTTCCAGAGAAATTATTCTCTCCATCTGCCTTCTTGCCGTTATATTCATTGGTAAAGAAACCATTGTGTCCGGAATAATCAGCCACTACCGACAATGCGTAGGAGTCGTTGAATTTGTGATACCAGCCGGCAGAAAGACGGCGATGGAAAGCATTCCCTATCTCACCCCTAAGTTTCCAACCCTGAAATCTCATGGGCGACAGAGTGGTGATGTTGATAAGTCCTGCCATAGTGTTTCTGCCGTACATTGTGGATTGCGGGCCGCGAAGCATCTCGACGGAAGCAATGTCTGACACATCGAAATCATATGCATCCTTATTGAGGTAAGGGACATTGTCAACGTTCAGGCCCACTGACGGGTTGTCCATTCTTGCACCGATACCCCTCACATAAATGGTAGAAGTGATTCTGGAGCCATAGTCGGGGATATAGAAATTTGGCACCACGTCAGAAATACTCTTCACACTAACCGCACCTATTCTATTCAATTCAGTTCCCGAGAGAATGGTGGCAGCCTCCGCCTCCTCGCGAAGACGGTTCATCTGCTTTACAGCCGTTATGTTAACCTCGTCTAATGTTACTGACAGAGAATCACTTGCCACCTCATCTGCCAACACATGGGCAGGACAAAGCAGCGGTATGAATGAAATTATTGACGTGGAAAATTTCATGATTGCAAAACTACAAACAATGCTTCACAGGCACAATCATCATTTATGATGATTTTTTCTTTGGATAATTAGGTATAGCCTTTGGCATGATTTGCCGAAATTGATTAAATTTGCATACAAATTGCAATAACCGAAATAATAAGAGCCATCATGAAATCCATAAAAGAATTATACCGCATAGGCACGGGGCCATCATCAAGCCACACAATGGGACCTCGTAAGGCAGCCGAGCTGTTTCTGAAAAGACATCCACATGCATCGGGCTATGAGGTGGTGTTATACGGCAGTCTTGCAGCCACCGGTAAAGGGCACATGACAGATGTGGCTATAATAGACGTATTGTCGAAATCCGACATGCCAGTCAACATAGTTTGGAAACCGGAAGTTTTCCTTCCATACCATCCCAACGGAATGACTTTCAAGAGTCTGAATGCCGCCGGGTTCCCATCTGACGAATGGACTGTATATAGCGTTGGTGGAGGTGCAATCGAAGGAGATGGAATTGCCATGGAGAGCAGCGGCGAGATATATGACCGAGACACCATGACCAGTATAATGAACTATTGCGAGAACAGTGGCAGATGCTACTGGGAATATGTTGAGCAATACGAAGGGAAAGAGATCAACGATTTCTTCCATGATGTGTGGGAGACGATGAAGGCAGCCGTGGAAAGAGGCTTGTCGACCGACGGCAGACTTCCCGGACCATTGAACCTTCGCCGCAAGGCACGCTCATATTATATGAGAGCCGAGGGCTACCGCACCAATCTCCGCTCACGCGGACTTGTGTTCTCCTATGCGCTCGCTGTCAGCGAGGAAAATGCATCGGGAGGCACTATAGTCACAGCCCCCACTTGCGGAAGTTGCGGAGTGGTGCCGGCAGTCTTATACCATCTGTGGAAGAGCCGCAATTTCTCCGACACCGAGATGTATCACGCACTTGCCACAGCCGGACTAATAGGGAACATTGTCAAGCAGAATGCAAGCATCTCAGGAGCCGATGTGGGTTGTCAGGGAGAAGTGGGTGTGGCATGCGCCATGGCAGCCGGGGCTGCCTGCCAGCTTTTCGGAGGCACACCTGCGCAGATTGAATATGCCGCTGAGATGGGCCTTGAGCATCACCTTGGCATGACATGCGACCCGGTGTGCGGGCTCGTGCAGATTCCATGTATCGAGCGTAACGCCTATGCCGCAGCCCGAGCACTTGACGCAAACATTTACTCAACATTCTCTGACGGCAACCATCGCGTAAGCTTCGACAAGCTGATACAAGTGATGAAAGAAACCGGACACGACCTTCCATCGTTATATAAGGAGACCGGCACCGGCGGTCTCGCAAAAGATTATAAGATAGAAAACGTAAATTAATGAGTGAATTTTCAATACATACCTTGGGTTGTGGGTCGGCAAAGCCATCTTTAAGGCATCAGCCGTCTTCCACCGTGGTCAACCATAGAGGGAATCTCTTTATGGTTGACTGCGGTGAGGGGGCGCAACTTGCCTTTATGAGGCAACGACTTTCATTCTCGCGTCTGCGCCACATATTCATCACCCATCTGCACGGTGACCATGTCTTTGGGCTGCCCGGACTGATTGGCACACTGGCGCTTAACGGTGCCGGAGGTGAGATTACCATTCACACCTTTGAGGAGGGGCGCAGGCAGTTGAAAGCGATATTCGACTATTTCTGCCGCGACACCCCATTCAACATCAATTTCAATGTAATCAAGCCGGAAGAGGCGGTGATTCTTGAGACAAAGTCTCTGACGGTGAGAACCATTCCATTGAAACACCGGATTGACACAGTAGGGTATGTATTCGAGGAGAAGCCTAAGGAGCGACACATCAATCCTTCAATGACGTCCTATCACGAGGTGCCTATAGCCTATATGCACCGGATAAAGGCAGGTGAAGACTTTGTGAAACCTGACGGAACAGTCATTCCCAATTCCCATCTCACGTTACCACCCTCCCCTTCCCATAGCTATGCTCATATGAGCGACACGATGTATATGCCAACGCTCGCGGAAAAGATTGGTCCCGTGGATTTGCTGTTCCACGAGACCACATATCTTGAAGACAATAAGTCAATGGCTGCTCCGAGAGGACACTCCACCGCCAAACAAGCTGCGATGGTGGCGCGTGATGCCGGAGCAAAGGCATTACTCACCGGGCACTATTCCTCCCGCTATAACGACGACACCCTCTTCAAAACAGAGGCTGAAGAGATTTTCCCCCACGTCATTCTCAACCGGGAAGGACTTGTGACAGACATCACTTCGCTTTAGTCACTGTCACACATTCTCCTGATGAGTGAGCAGTCTGCAGTGGTGAGTATTGGCTTTGTGCAGATGCTATTCCCACAGAGTACTCCCCTTCCCTATCGGCATAACAATCATAGGTAAGCACATTCACGCCTTTTGGCAGGAATCCGATGAAGAAGGATGAGCGCGAGTCTCTCACCTCTTTATATAGGAACAGATTATCGACAGCACAGTAACCTGACACTTGGTCTGCCGGCTCAAGGAAAGCACCACGCTCATCAATTACTGCCACATAGTCCATATCCTTGTCGCAAGTAAGAGTTAAAGTTACGCGCACCTTGTCACCGACATGAATCTCACCTTCTCTTGCAACTTGTCCGGCAGGAGAATCTGACACCACCAGCAACTTCTTCTCAATCTTAAGGTTGGGTGATGATTCAGCCTTAACGTCCACAATAGGGGCTATGTATTGACTTATCACGCCGCCCCAAGCCGGACCAGCAGAATGCTTGGTCACCGACAACTCCTTACCGGAGATCTTTGAGGAATCAAGATTGAGTGTCACTATTCCTGTTAACATCTCCTCTTTATCCACATTAAGTTCCTTGCCATCTACTCTGAATGTGGCTGGTGAAGAGGTTGCAACCCAATTGGTTCCGCTTCCCATTATCGCACATAACACCTCCACTGTATATGGATTTGCGCCCCAATTTTCAATTTCCTTTTGAAGCACAAGCCATTGGCGCAGACCCTCTATAGCCTCAACATCGGGATTAATCTCATTGTAAGCCTGAAGCACTGTAGCCGTGGTGAGCAGTTTTGGCATTCCGTCAAAGCCGGATGACAGATTGTCGAACCACCACCCTTTTGCATCATCTTTTGAGGCATACTGGTTGAGCGACTCAAGAATAAGACTTGCAGTAGACCCATATCCCTCACTTCTGTAAAGGAGAATGGCAGCAATGGCTTTGCCATGAATAGAGAAATTCTTCCACTCTTCAGAAATCTCCTTCAGAGCCTTC
Organism: uncultured Sangeribacter sp.; assembly: GCA_964603335.1. Lineage (GTDB taxonomy): Bacteria > Bacteroidota > Bacteroidia > Bacteroidales > Muribaculaceae > Lepagella. The sequence continues at coordinate 81,970 of CAZRUR010000001.1, forward strand.
TTTCTAAGGTTACGGAAACCGGTCTTCCCTTGTCCATTGTCAAAGAAACTTCTTGCATACAGATAGTTGAGCATATCATACACCGAATATTTCTTATCGTTCTTCATATAGTTGTCGTATGCAGTCTCATCGCAATAGGAAATAGCTTTCAATGCCATCTCTACCCCATCTTCCGACAGACATCCTGCCTTCTTCATGATTCCCAATTTTGCTATCACACTCCTCGTGATGAAATAAGATGAGCGCATATCAGGACACCAACTCCAACCTCCGTTGGCTGACTGAAGATTCTTCAAATCCTGCAACAAGGATTTTATTGAGACATCAATCTTTTCCTTGTCAAGGAGTTGGTCAAGGCTGCGCATTCTTTCAGTCTCCGCCGATGCATCATTCACCCATGGTGTATTGTTTAGCAGGACAGTCTTCAAATCAGAGTCCTTTTGGAGATTCGAGGTGAGGACTGCAGTGTCGTTAGATGAAAACACCTTAGACAAACCCTCCCTCACCTGAGGATATTTTTCTACAATGCTCTGAGACATTGAGTTTGCGAAGAGCGACCTGACCAGAGAGAATATATTCTTTGAATCTGGTGTGGCAACAGATGGCATTGCAAGTAGACATTCCCAGATAGGATTGTCGCAATATTTCAATGTGACGTTGGCAGTCTTATCAAATTTAGGCAGTCTTATAGAGAAATCTGTCTCACCAGTCTTGAGATATAACTGTGTCGATTCCACAATCGGAGTGGATGAAGGCAAAACAGGAATGACAGTCTGCTCGCCATCTGAGAAATTGTCTGTCATGGCATACGCGCGGATGCCGATTGCTGAAAGATTGTCAGGCACCTTATATTGCAGGTTTATGGCTCTGTTGGCAGAAGGAGCAACATTCTCAGTATTGGAAATCTCAGAGCAAAGCACCTCGTTGGTCAAAGGGTCGAATAATTCAATCTGCCCTTCTATACAAAGGTCGGAGTCAGAGTTGTTGAACAATGAGGCAGCCACCGACATCTTATCGCCAGTGCGGACAAAGCGAGGCGGATTACTGCGCACCATAACCGGTTTGGAAGCCTCCACATCAAGCAGTGTGCCGGCTGACATCAAATCCTCGTTATAACCAAAGAGTTGGAACTGCCAAGTTGTGTTGTAATTGGGCACTTCAAAAGCCACCGTCACCTCACCCTCCTTATTGGCATTAAGATTTGGCATAAAGAACGCCAAAGGCATCTCAACGGGTCTCAGCTCAATATCTTTGGGGGTTGATCCGCCTCTAACAGACTCTCCGAAATTAGATTCGCCACTATCGGAATCGCTTGTAACAGCAACCATCTCATAAGAAATCTCCGGCACAGCTTGATTGGCAGCCGCCTTATACATTCTTGGAGCCGCTGATTCTACAGTTGGCTCAGCCACCATATCATTTACACTACGTGAGAGCATCATGCGTGGTGCCGCAACACTAACAAGACCATATCCATACGTATTCCAATCAGGTGAATAATTCGTTATCTCAACATAACGAGGCAATTTATTGAAATGCGCTTCTGTACGGAATCTGCCTGGATTATTTACCGACACATTGGTTGAGTTGCCACGATAGGAAATTCCGTTGCTGAAACTCCAAGTGAATGGCACAAGGGCATTCAAAGCCTTGTCGCTCATAACGGCGAATACCGGGATATCCTTCTGGACATTCCCGTCAACTGAAAAGATGAATTTCCATTCCTCTTTATCTCCGGCTGAAACCTTATCTCGGAACACTGAGGTCTTTACATCCATCTTGCGTAACGAATTCTCCGACACAACCGTTACTGTTGAGACCTGTTGTTTGAAATCATGCATACCGCTGAATGTGACCCAAACCTTATCATTATCCGTAGGAGCAGCTACATTCACCTTGATCATTTCATTACTCGGAGACAGCCATTGTCTGCTGATGATGCCGTTCTTGTCACTCACTATGCATAGGATATAACTGCCAGTATATCCGCAGCCAACCTTTACATCAACTGATCTAGTCCCTGTCTTGGCAACTATCTGAGTTTCCGGCACCCAAAGAGGCGCCACAACTGGACACTTCACATCATCCTTACGGAATATTATCGTCTTTACACCGGTCTTCAGCGTATCGCCAACTATATTGAATTCAAAGTAATACTTACCAGAAGGGAACTTCTCAGATTCCAAGACGGGAGATGGACTCATGAACCTGCCAGACATCACTCTTGACGGGTCAGACACAGGAGCTACACGATATTCCACTTCACGGGCAATCGGAAGGTCGAGCATATCATAAACAGGGACATTGAATTTTATGGAGTCGCTGTCTACAAGTATCTTGTCTTCAATCTGAGGACGAATTGAGACAACATTGCCGAGAGAGAAGCGTAAGTTGGGTGCAGTCTGGGTCTCGCCGGCATCGGAAGTGGCAGATACTGAAAGAGTATAAATTCCCCTCTCAAATTCAGTGCCTTTAAGGTTTTCTGTCGGCAATTCCACAACAAACTCACCATTCCCATCCGTAAGCAAAGAGCCACCATATGAAGCGGAACCGGATGAACTGTAAAAACGCCACCACGGACTCCATCTCACATTATAATTCACCCCCACCCCTGCCAATGGCATTCCGGAATAGGTTTTGACTATCCCTTTAAACTTTACAATATCGCCTGGAAGATAAGACGATGTGGAGTCTTTCTCCATCTCAACATAAAACGATGGTGTCTTATACTCTGCCACCTCAATCGTCTGGCGGCAGACTTTCTTGCCGGGATTATCTTTATACTCAGCAACAAGTTGGTATGTGCCGAGTAGTCCGTCAGCGGGTAGTTTGAAACTACCATTGCATCTTCCCCACTCGTCGGTGGTCAACGACAACGAATCTTTCTCTATAGAATTGGCATCGAATAGCACAATACTTATGTCTGACCCTTTCTTCAACTCACACTTTTCCTGGAACACCGACCATCCTACCAATGAGAATTGGACAGTATCTCCCTGACGGTATATTGAGAGGTCGGTAAAGATGTTTGCCCTGTCTACCTTCTTATCTTCTTGTCTGCTATAATAGATACGATTCCAAAGGGTTGCAACGTTTCCATCCTTCTTGGCAGTTATTTGGAAATAGCCTGACGGAAGCGCAAAACCGCCATCCTTGTCAGTAATGCCGGATTTAACCAACTTATTGTTGTTGTCACCACAAGTCACCTCTGCACCCTCAACCGGTTGCTGAGTCATGGCATCCACCACATACACCATACCCGAATCTTCCATCCGTGAGTTGCTTGTGGATATAATGCTGAGATCGGTGACGTTAAAAACTTGCAATGACCATTTTTCGACATAGTTTTTCCAGTCAGCGGAAAGTTTTTCTGAGGCAGAAAGGATAATGACATAATTTCCTGATTGCAACGGCGGGATCTCAAATCGGTTTTCTGCTGAGAATGGCGGTTCTCCCTCAAATTCAAGAGGTATGACAGCCACACATTTGGAAGAACCGGGGAAACTGTTCACCACAAGACTTCCATTTTTCAGCAAGTCATCACTCACCTTATATATCAAGGCATACATCTTGTTGACGTTGACAGCAGTAACTTTTGCCATGGCCTCGGAGCCGGGATAGACATTTGACGGGATATCTATATACGCATTCTTTTGCTGAAGTTTCTCGATGTCATACTTCACAGCAGTTGCAAAGCGAGAGTCTTGGAATGACCCAAGCCATCGACTCATCTGATGATATAATGCCTTGGAGTCTTCACTTCCAATGAAATTATTGCTGTTGACAGCATCAAAATAAAGGGAAAGAAGCATCCCTCCTTCCGGAGTATCAATAAGTTTATCTTTCCATTGCGATAGAAAAGACTTTTTATCATCACCATAAAGATTCTCTGATTTCTTGTAGATGAAAAAAGCGAGTTCTGACGGATTCCCGGAATTTTCAGCAAAAGAGATACGACTGTCAATAATCTGCGATGCCCTGCGGCTGCACTCCTCTTTTGGCGACAACAACTCGCTCTCGCCTTCGGTGCGGAAGGGAATTACTTTTTCCGCACTAACAGACGCGAAATTACGCAGCTGGTCTGCCGCACAGGAAGCCATGAAATCTGCCACTGACAAACCGGTTAAATCTGAGCCTTCCTTATTATCCAATAATTGTGATATAACAGAGATGGGGATATTCTCAGCGTTGTCAATGTATTCAAGAGCCTCGCCGACAAGTTGAAGAACTTTCTTAGCGAAGAGGTCACCGCTCCATGCCTTGACATCTGTGGGATAGGAATCAAGAGGAAGTGTCCTTCCGTTGAAAGTCCATTGCTCTGTGTTATACATCTGTGTATACATCCCAGCCTGAAGGAGTAAAGAAAGAGCATTGTATGGCCGTGGCAAAAGATTGCCAAGGGAATCAATCAATTCCACGTTGCCTTGGAAGGAGGAAGATGAGATCTGATTTCTTGCCACGATAACCTGAATTGCCGCATTGAGAGCCTCAACACTGTTTTTGCCTTTAATGGCGGTATTAAGACTCTTTTCGGCACCCTTCTCCACGGTCTCCGGGAATGCGAAGTCTGGGTTGGCAAATGAATATTCAGTTTTTTTATTGTTCACCTTTGAATTGTTGGTTACGCTGGCATTTACATTAACTACAAGCCAAAAGCTTAAAAACATAAAGGCTGCCATAAGAGCAGCCTTTATATGTGGTAAATTTTTCTTCATGCGATTGAAGTGTTACATTCAACGTTTCTTTTTCTTGTTTTGTCTCATCTCCTGCATTTTCTTGCGGAACTCATCTTCGGCAGATTTCATCTTGAATATCTGTTTCTGAGACAGGAACTTTGAGAATTTCTCATCATACTGTTTGTCAATTGCAGCACATTCGTCCTTAGCCTTGGTCATAGCCTCAGCGGCAGCCTGATAGTCTTGCTCAGTGGCTGAAGTGTTTTTCTTCACCTCTCGCTCGAGTTGCCAGGCCGGTGCCATACATTCCCATTTTTTCTTACACATCTCATCGTAGAGCTGGTAGAACTGCTCCTTCTGGTCTTCATTGAGCTCCATTTCCTGAGCAAGGAACTTCATTTTAAACTCTTGGATTTCCTCAAACATCTTGTCCTTTGACTTCTTATCTCCATGTCCCTGGGCAGATGCAACTGAGACGCAACCTATTATGAGTAGCAGAAACAATAAAATTTTCTTCATCATCATGCAAGTTTAAAAATTAAGGTCAACTGTGCTGATAGTCATTTTGGGATGGAGGGATGGCGACATTGTCGTATTCAGGCATAATCCTATATCCGAAGTCAGCTTCGAAATCCTCCATTGAGTCATAACTTTCGCTCACCTCTTCCTCCAGTTGAAGGTCGGACGACGCATCGTGTGAGAAGAAGAACATATCGTCGAAAGAGTCAGCCTCAAGCACCTGTGCTATAGCCTCTGGGGGATTGTCGAGAGTTAGACGATCGGAAGTAGAGACTGTGTGAAACACCTTCATCATCATCCATATCCCGGCAAACATGGCAGCGAGGTAGACGTAGGGCTTAACCCTCTGCCACATTGACATATGCACAGTCTTGGAAGCCATCTTGTAAGGTGGCAAATCGGCGAGTATCTTAGCGTTGAGCTCGTCAAAATACCCGTCAGGAACACGGAATCCAGTGTCGGTGCCGTATTTTGATTTAAGTATCTCTTCCTGTGGCATAATCTTATTTTTTACTGATTTGACACAGTTAACATTAAATGGTTTAACCTGCCCCAATATTTTTGTTTATTATCACAGGATATGCAAATATAATAGTCATCAGCCTCATCTTTTAAGATATGTTAATTTTATTGGATGGTTGAACAAATTCTTTTGAGGGGTTGTTATAATGGCGTAAAGAAAATCGTTTCATGATGTTAGGTTAGTTCGAAAAAGTATTATAGAAAACAGACAGCGATCAATTGTGAAATTGGTCGCTGTTGATTTTTTATTGTTAAGGAATGCATCGAAGGGTTAAGATTTATTAAAAACTGACGACAGTCTAAACTTTTTAGTGTATGGATTGTCTTATATACAGAAAATCGTTTCATGATGTTAGGTTAGTTCAAATAAGTATTATGGAAAACACGCAAGGGGTCGATGTGAAATCGACCCCTTGCTACGTATATACGATTGGTTGAATTTACTGCCTCTGTGGATTATTGGATTTGTAGGAAACGGTGGGCTTGGATTGAGAGTGTCCATCGGGGGTCGGCAAGGACACGCGAAATGGTTCGTCTCCGGTTGCGGAGGCATTCGTCGGGGTCTGAGACAAAGCATGGCTGAAGATACATCCTTGTGAAATCTTTTACACAGGGGAGATTGAAATAATCCTCCAAGTCCTGACCCAAATCCACCACCTTCAACTCATCAGCATAATCCACCTTCAAATCATACTGGTCAGCACCCTCAACTCCAACTTTCGGCGACACCGTGATCCAGTCAATCTCTGGGGGAATCTGATGACTGCCATTGGTCTCAATGGCAACCTTCTTCTCTGTCATTGTTTTCAGATAAGAGATGAATGCACTGTCAATCCACAGCGAGGGCTCACCACCGGTAAGTATTATCCACTCAGCCGGATAGTCTTTGACTGCATTCACAATTTCATCGTCTGTCATCATCATGCCCTCCTGATGCTGAGTGTCGCAGAAACTGCAACTAAGATTACATCCGGAAAAACGTATAAAGACAGAGGGGACACCGGTATGAGTCCCCTCTCCCTGTAGAGAGTAAAATATCTCGTTGATTTTTCTCATAATCAATCCTTTTCGTAAGCTGCGATGTTGCCCTCGCTCTCCTGCACCTCACAACGCCAGCAATTGGGAACAGTGTCGACAATCCACTTGGCGATATTCTCAGCAGTAGGATTGCGTTCGAGCACATCGTTAATGATGGAATGGTCAAGACGCTCCATCACCAATCTTTTTATATGGGTGAAATCCACCACCATGCCGTCGGCATTAAGCTCCTTTGCGCGACACTCCACTGTGATTATCCAGTTATGACCGTGAAGATTGGTGCATTTGCTTGGATAACTTAGCTCCAGGCGGTGGGCAGCACTTATCTCAAATTTTTTCTTTACAAAATACATTGTTCAGTCCTCCTCATAAACAGTTGGGTCATCAATTCCCGCCTCAGCCATAGCCTCACGACGCTCAACACATGTGCCACATTTGCCACAATGCTTCTCACCGCCTTTATAGCAGGAATAAGTGAGTGAATAATCCACACTGAGTTGCTTGCCAAGGCGTGCTATGTCACCCTTGGTAATATTGGTGAAGGCAGCCTCAATGGTTATGCCGTCATATGTGCCATATTTCATTGCAAGACTCATAGCGTCTACAAACTCCGGGCGACAATCGGGATAGATGGCGTGGTCTCCACCATGATTTGCCATCATCACATGAAGCAGACCTCTCGACTCCGCAAGACCGCAAGCCACCGACAACATGATGCCGTTACGGAAAGGGACCACAGTAGATTTCATATTCTCATCGGCATAATGTCCCTCTGGAATGGAGTCGGCACCCTCAAGGAGTGAGCTCTTGAAATATTTCCCCATAAAGTCCAAAGGGATTACCAAATGCTCTATGCCGAGCAACTCACACTGCTTGCGGGCGCACTCAATCTCACGGGCGTTATGGTTGGAGCCGTAGTCAAAACTTACTGCAAGCGCAATGCACTCTTTCCTATAATGCAGGAGGGTGACGCTGTCCATCCCTCCAGAAAGTATCAATACAGAATCCTTCTCCATAGCAAAATTATTTCTTAAGGTCAAGAGCCCACTCACGTCGGCGCAGACATAAATCCTGATGACCTGCATCTCCCATATTTGCAAAAGGATAGATTGAGATGCCGCCACGAGGCATAAACAATCCTTTCACCTCAATATATTTGGGATCCATAAGTTTCCAGAGGTCTTTCATAATTATGTTGACACAGTCTTCATGGAAATCACCATGATTGCGGAAACTGAAAAGGTATAATTTTAGACTCTTGCTCTCCACCATTCTTAAGCATGGAATATAGGAGATTATTATGTGTCCAAAATCTGGCTGTCCGGTCTTAGGACATAATGTGGTGAATTCCGGGCAATCGAAAGTCACTACATACTCGTTTTCCGGATGCTTATTTTCAAAAGTCTCCAACAGTTGGGGAGCGTAATCTGTAGGATAAGCCACCCCTTGGCAGCCTAAAAGGGTTACGCCTTCAAGTTCTGATTCTTTTCTCATATGAGTATATATATTTTGACGACACATATTTGGAGCTGCCACCATCCAATATGCGCCAATGTGTTTTTTCCAATGCAAAATTACAAATTTCATGCAATGTATGCAAACACAATATAGATTGCATAGAATCGTTGCTGCAATAAGTTAAACGGCAATATGGTTAATAAATGTTAAATTGTTATCTTCTTCGCAACAAAATGGATTTTCGGATGGTTTTATAGATGTAAAGAAAGAAGATAGATTTTTGTTCATTAAGTTTTAATGGTCTGAAAAGACCGTTAACAAAAACGGCCACTCGTGAGAGCGGTCGTTTTTGCGTATATTCGTTATGGATTTTGGTTTTTCGTGTTTGGAATTCAATTTTCATTTTTCATTTTTAATTTTTAATTGTTGGGGATTGAGGAGTTCGATTATGGAATCGCTGACAGAGGCGATTTTCTGCATCTCAGCCATAAGGTCTTTCTTTGATTTCATACCAATGAAATATAGCGACACCCCAAATGGGAAAAACCACATTCCAACCTTGCCTATCCAATTGCCCATTCCGGGATGATAAATCCATAACTTTCTCACCACTGGATAATCCATAAGTTTATTGACAGCGATGTTGTCGCGGCAGTCAGTCATATATGTCACGTCATCCTCCAGGTTGTCAATTATCACGGAGAGCGCATCCATATCCATTCCTGTTTTCCAGAACTGACGGTAAGACATTTTCCCTTTATATCTTTCGAAGAAATCCAACGCCTCTTCCTTGAGGTTTGACAGACGGGAGATTGCCTCCTCCTGAGATATATCGTTGATGATAACCTCCTTATATGTCACGCTTCTATCCTGCTTGATTCCGAAGATCTTGCGGAAGAATGCCTTGTATCTGTCTGCATCAAACACAGCTGAATCGTTCATTGCCTTTATCGTGACATACACACCAAGAGGAGCGAGTATGAATGTGGAGAGCCATATGCCAGCCCAAACTGGCCAACGTCCGTCGCGACCTAATTTGTAGCCGGAATTGTCGATGATATAATAGAATAGGAATAGCAACACGGAGATGACGAGGGGCGTGCCGAGGCCACCTTTGCGTATAATGGCACCCAATGGCGCTCCGATAAAGAAGAAAATCAGACACGCCACCGAAAGGGTATATTTCCTAATCAGCTCAATCTCATGTCGGCGCATCAACCGCTTGTCTTCGTGCACGGTCAACGATTTGAACTGATACTCAGAAATCCGATGCTTTGAGATGTCGAGTGCTGAGTTAAAAATCTGGTTTTGTTGTGTGTGGCTCACAGACCTGAGCAGGGAATCGAGATTGATGGGTGGTATCTCAGCGACCGCCACAGTGTCAGCCGTCAACTCTTTATCTTTATCCTTCTCACTTATGTCAGCATCTTCTCTTAGCGGCTCAATCCGCTCATGAAGAATAGGGAATGCATTGTTTTTCAGGTCGCGGGCGTATAGTGCACCAGTGGAGTCGAGACGTTCGCCAATGGAGTCGATTGTGTGGCGCAATTCCTTTATATCCTTACCGACATACTGGTTTCGCATTCCCCCCTCATCCAGACGGTTGAAATTGGCATCGAAGGGAATCAGCACCTCCTTATCTGCGAAGTCCTCGCGGCGGAAAGGCACGTTCTTGTCGATGCTTTTCTGCTCGCGCAGGTTCTCAAACTGCTCACCCTGATAAAGATGCAGGTAAAGATATCGCATGTCGGGAGTGAAAGCGAGACGCCCGGAATCGGCAAGAAGAATCGTGGAGTTGTCGCCTCCCTTGCTAACGTCATAAATCATCATGCCATACATCATGCCGGTGTCGCGGTTCTTGCTCTCCACAAACAGATTGTAGCCGGGGATCTGGTCGTAGAAGACACCCTCCGGGATTTCCAGTTCCGGAGATTTCTGGCGCATAGAGAAAAGCAGGGTATACATCTTTACCTGTGCCGGAGGCAAGACGTAGTTCTGAAAGAAGAACGCACCGACTGCAACGATGCCGATAAACACAATGAGCGGGCGCATGGCATGTATCAGCGAGATGCCGGAAGCCTTCATCGCCGTAAGCTCGAATTTCTCACCGAAATTGCCGAAAGTCATAAGGCTCGCCAAAAGGATGGCAAGCGGGAGAGCCATCGGCACCATACTCACTGCCGCATAGAAAAACAGCTCGGCTATCAGCGACATTGACAGTCCTTTACCCACCAAATCGTCGATATACTTCCACAGAAACTGCATCATCACGATGAAAAGCACGATGAAAAACGTCATCGCAAACAGTGGAAGGAAGCTTTTCAGAATGAAACCGTATAGTCGTTTTATTATTCTCATGTAGGTTTTCTCATTGGGAATGGCGATTTATGAGACTCTCATTTGCCACCAAGGTGCAAAGTTACAAAAATTCCGCCGTCTAACTGTAAAGACATACGAATTTTTTGTATCTCTGTGCAGTTAATGATTTTTTTAGATAAAAAATGCGAAGAATAGACATTACCTTCCAATATTTTTAGTAATTTTGCATAAACCTTGTCGAGCATGTGCCCGACATAGAAATGATATCAGAAAAACAATTATAAACAACCCGAAAGTCATGACATTATTTGAAAGACTTAAAAAGAAGGCGCAGGAGCATCCCCAGCGTCTCGTGTTGCCGGAATCAAAAGAGCCACGCACTCTCAAGGCAGCCGAACAGATCATTTCAGAGAAATTAGCAAATATCATTTTCCTTGGTAAAAAGGAAGAAATCCTTGCAGAGGCAGAGAAACTTGGCCTGAAGCATATCGGTGAGGCTGAATTCCATAGCCCCGACGACACAGAGTTTACTGAGAAATATGCAGAGCTTTTCTGTGAGCTCCGCAAGAAAAAAGGAGTCACTCTTGAGGACGCACGCTACACAGTGAAGAATCCTCTATACCTTGGATGCCTTCTCATCAAGGCAGGCGATGCCGACGCAATGGTTGCAGGCGCCCTTAGTCCCACATCAAGTGTGCTCCGCGCTGCTTTCCAGGTGTTGAAGACAAAGCCGGGCATCTCAGTGGTGAGCGGTGCTTTCATCATGCTTCTCCCGGAGAATTGTCCTTATGGCGAGGACCATATGCTCGTGTTTGCCGACTGCGCCGTTGTGCCTGACCCAACAAAAGAGGAACTTGCACAGATTGCAATCGCCACCGCCAAGACCACCAAGGATATCGCCGGTCTTGATCCGGTTGTGGCAATGCTCAGCTTCTCAACGAAGGGTTCTGCAAGCCATGAAAAAGTCGACAAGGTTCGTGAGGCAACAGAACTTGCGCAGCAGTTGGATCCGACTCTCAAGATTGATGGTGAGCTTCAGAGCGACGCAGCAATTGTGCCTTCTGTAGGTGAGCTCAAGGCTCCGGACAGCAAGGTTGCCGGACATGCAAATACTCTTATCTTCCCATCACTCGAGACAGGCAACATCGCCTATAAGCTCGTTCAGCGCATCTCAGGTGCCGGTGCCGTAGGCCCGATCCTTCAGGGTCTTGCAGCTCCAGTCAACGATCTTTCCCGTGGCGCAACTGTAGAGGATATCGTCAACACCATCATCGTCACCTGCAACCAGGCAATCGGCGACAAGAATCTCTAAGTTAGGTTATAGGTTATAGGTTACAGGTTGTAGGTTACAGCTGAGAGACTTACGACAAATTACTAATTAATAAATACTAATTTCGAATTAATGAAAATATTGGTGCTCAACTGCGGAAGCAGCAGCGTAAAATATAAGCTTATTGACTCAGAGTCAAAGGCAGTGCTTGCCGAGGGCGGTGTGGAGAAGATTGGTCTTCCCGACTCATTCTTGAAATTCAAGAAGACCGACGGCAGCAAAGAGGTAGTGACCGTTGAGATGCCTACAGCCAAAGAGGCTGTAAAAAACGTTCTCGATATCCTTACAGACCCGAAAGAGGGCGTCATCAAGAGTTTCGACGAGATTGATGCCGTAGGACATCGTGTGGTGCATGGCATGGAATGGTTCAACAAGTCAGTGCTCATCACTCCAGAGGTTGTAGAGAAAGTAAAGGAGTGCTATCCAGTTGCTCCTCTCCACAATCCGGCAAACGTGACAGGTATCGAGGCAGTATCAGCCCTTATGCCCGACGTGCCACAGGTGGCAGTGTTCGACACCGCATTCCATCAGACAATGCCGGCAAAGGCTTATATGTATGCCCTTCCTTATGAGGCATATGAGAAATATGGTGTGCGCCGCTATGGTTTCCACGGCACAAGCCACCGTTACGTGTCTCGCCGTGCATGTGAATTCCTTGGTCTTGACTATGACAAGCAGCGCATCATTACTTGCCACATCGGCAATGGCGGCAGCATCACAGCCATTGAGAACGGCAAGAGTGTTGACACCTCAATGGGTCTCACTCCAACCGAAGGCCTTATGATGGGCACACGTGTCGGTGACGTTGACCCGGGAGCTATCGTCTATATGATGGAGCGCGAGAATCTTGATGCTGCCGGTGTGAGCAAGCTCATCAACAAGCGCAGTGGCGTAGCCGGTGTTTCCGAGCTCTCAAGCGATATGCGCGACATTGAGGCTGCCATCAAGGCTGGCAATGAGAAAGCCAAACTCGCCCTTGAGATGTATGAATATCGCATATTGAAGTATATAGGTGCCTATGCCGCCGCGCTTGGTGGCATTGATGTCCTTGTCTTCACCGGTGGTGTGGGTGAGAACCAGATCAGCACTCGCGAGAATATCTGCAAGAAACTCGCTTTCCTGGGCATCACATTCAATGCCGAGGCCAACAAAGTGCGTGGCGAGGAGGTCGAGATCTCAGGTAAGGATTCCAAGACACATGTGGTTGTGATTCCTACCGACGAGGAGTTGATGATCGCCCAGGACACAGCAGAAATTGTAGGAAATGCTTGATTTCGTAACCTGGAACGCCAACCCGATCCTTTTCAGCCTTGGCCCCTTGTCTGTCAGATGGTATGGACTTGCCTTTGCTGTGGGATTCATAATCGGGTATAATATAGTAGCAAAGATGTTCCGCCATGAGGGTGCTCCCGAGAAATGGCTTGGAATACTTCTGGCATATGTCGTGGTGGGAACTATTGTCGGTTCCCGCCTCGGCCATGTCTTCTTCTATGAATGGGACTACTATTCAGCGCATCCCGGAGAGATCCTGAAGATTTGGAATGGAGGCCTTGCCTCTCATGGCGGAACGATAGCCCTTATAATCGCTGTCTTCCTGTTCTCATGGTTTGTAACCAAGAAACCGGCTTCATGGACTTTCGACAAGCTCGTGATACCCATTGCGCTCGTTGGAGGGCTCATACGTCTGGGCAATCTTATGAACAGTGAGATTTATGGCGGTCCCACCGACCTTCCATGGGGCTTTGTCTTTGTGCGCAACGGTGAGATTGAACCGAAACACCCAACACAAATCTATGAGGCGCTGTGCTATTTCATTCTGTTCGCAATACTGATGTGGATGTATTGGAAGAAGAACGCTGAGGAGAGACCGTATCTTATCACCGGTGTCTTCTTCATTGGAATCTTCCTTCCCCGTTTCCTCATTGAGTATGTGAAGAATGTCCAGGTGCAGTCAGAATATGAGATGATTGCCCACTACGGCATCAACATGGGCCAGTTGTTGAGCATACCGTTTGTCATTGCAGGAATCGGCCTAGTGATTTGGGCGATGACCCATCCCCGACAACATTGGAAATTCCCCAACAAATTTGCAGAAGAACTCCCCCAGAATAAAAAGAATCGGGTTGCCCCATAAGAGCAATCCGATTCTTTTCATCAGATAGATCTAATATGCTGTTGTGTGTCGTGACCAGATGTCACGGTTACGATCATGCTTTCTTTGAGGCTGACTTGAGTTTGCGCTTTGGTTTTGCCGGAGCTTCAGCCACAGCCTGCTCTTCGCCAACAAGGGCGGCATCAACCATAATTCTTCCGCAATACTCGCAAACAATCACCTTCTTATGCATCTTGATCTCAAGTTGACGCTGGGGAGGGATACGGTTGAAGCAGCCGCCACATGCGCTACGCTGCACAGTCACGATGCCAAGACCATTACGGGCATTCTTGCGGATTCTCTTGAAGGCAGCAAGTGTGTAATCATCAATCTTCTGCTCAAGATCCTTTGCCTTTGCGCGTATGTTTTCCTCTTCAAGACGAGTCTCTGAGACGATATCCTCAAGTTCTTTCCTCTTTTCCTCAAGGATATGCTTGTTGTCGGCAAGACCTTCCTCTGAACGCTGAATCTCCGCAAGTTTCTGCTCCTGTTTCTCCTGAGCCTCACGGATATTTTTCTCAGCGAGCTCAATCTCAAGACCCTCGAATTCTTTCTCTTTCTCAAGGAAAGCAAACTCACGGTTGTTGCGCACATTGTTGATCTGCTCCTCATATTTGGCAATCATCTCCTTGCGCTCCACAATCTCACCTTTCTTCTTGGTGACGAATTCCTTCAGATCCTCAATCTCATCCTTATGTTTTTGAATACGGGTCTGATAGCGGATAATCTCATCTTCAAGGTCCTTAACCTCATTTGGAAGCTCGCCGCGAAGAATCTTTATTCTGTCAATCTCCGACAACAGGGTCTGCAATTGATAGAGGTTCTGCAGGCGCTCCTCAACGCTGCGCTCTTTGTCGATTTTTTTTTCAGTAGCCATTGGCGTTATTTTATGATTTGTTTTTCAAAATTGGTAAACAGATACCACTCACATCACATATAGCTGATAGGATTGGATTCTGTCGCTGCAAAATATGTCACGAAATCAGGAAATTTTTCCCGGATTATGCGGGAAAATATCTCTTTTGTGCAAAGTTCACTCTCATAGTGTCCGATGTCGGCAATCAGAATGTCAAGGCCGTAAGTGGTGAAATCATGATATTTCACGTCGCCCGTCACAATGATGTCTGCCCCGGCATTGATGGCATCCTTTATAAGGGAAGCCCCACTTCCGCCGCACACAGCCACCTTACGGATTACAAGTTGCGGATTTTGAGAAGAATATTTCAGGCTCTTCACCTTAAATTGCTCCTTAAGATTACGCAGGAACTCGAGTTTCGGGGTGGGTTTTACATCACCGATGACACCAAGACCATATTTGGCTTCAAGATCATGCGGCTCAAGCACCTTAATATTCTTCATCCCAATGATATGTGCCATCTCGTGGCTCACACCCTCCCAAGCAGAGTCAAGGTTGGTGTGGGCGGAATAGATGGCTACATTATTGAGGATTGCCTTTATCACTATGCGTTCTGTGGCGGTCTTCCCGGTCACCTCCTTAAGCCCCTTGAAGAGCAAGGGATGATGGGAGACAATCAGATTGCATCTACGTGAAATTGCCTCTGTAAGAATATCTTCTGTGACATCAAGACACAACAGGGCTGCCGTGACCTCCATATCGGGATCTCCGACCTGAAGCCCGGCATTGTCGTAAGATTCCTGGAGTCCTTTTGGAGCGAAATCTTCTATGGCGGCTGCTATGTCTTTTACCTTAAGCATACACAATTATTATATTGGTTTATTCTTTTACAGGTTTGAGTTGAAGCTGAAGTTCGTCAAGCTGTGCCTGGTCGATTGGCGAGGGTGACTCGTTCATCACGTCGCGACCGGAGTTGTTTTTCGGGAAAGCAATCACGTCACGGATAGTGTCGAGCCCGGCGAGGATTGACACAAAACGGTCGAAGCCAAGGGCAAGACCACCATGAGGTGGCGCGCCATACTTGAATGCGTTCATCAGGAATCCAAACTGCTCCTGAGCCTTCTCCGGGGTGAATCCGAGAAGCTCAAACATCTCATCCTGAAGGGCAGCCTCATGGATTCGGATTGAACCGCCGCCAAGTTCAGTGCCGTTTACCACGATGTCGTAGGCTGTGGCACGCACGTTGCCAGTGTCGGTCTTAAGCTTTGATATATCCTCTGGATTTGGAGATGTAAACGGGTGATGCATTGCATAATAGCGCTGGGTCTCCTCATCCCATTCAAAGAGTGGGAAGTCAATGACCCAAAGGGGAGCGAAGACATTCTTGTCGCGCAGTCCGAGTCTGCCACCCATCTCAAGGCGCAGTTCGCAAAGCTGCTTGCGTGTCTTCATAGCCTCGCCACTCATCACAAGTAGCAGGTCGCCAGGTTTCGCCTCCATACGGTCTGCCCATTTCTGAATTTCCTCATTAGAGAAGAGTTTGCCAACGGAGCTCTTGAACTGGCCATCGGGCTCAACCTTAACCCACATCAAGCCTTTTGCCCCAACCTGTGGACGCTTTACAAACTCTGTCAGCTCGTCAATCTGCTTGCGTGTGTAGCCCGCACACCCCGGCACACAAATACCAACGGTAAGCTCGGCATCGTCGACAACTGAGAAACCTTTCCCCTTTACAAGATCGGTAAGCTCAACAAACTGCATTCCAAAACGGATATCCGGTTTGTCGCTGCCATATAGACGCATCGCATCGTTCCATGTCATGCGCGGGAATGGCTCCGTGAAATCGATGTCTTTCACATATTTGAAGATATGCTTAACAAGACCCTCAAACATATCGATAACGTCTTCCTGCTCCACGAAACTCATCTCGCAGTCAATCTGAGTGAACTCAGGCTGACGGTCGGCACGCAGGTCTTCATCACGGAAACATTTGGCAATCTGGAAATATCTGTCAAACCCACTCACCATCAGAAGCTGCTTGAAAAGCTGTGGGCTCTGGGGAAGGGCGTAGAATTCTCCCGGGTTCATACGAGAAGGCACAACGAAATCGCGTGCCCCTTCCGGTGTAGACTTCACGAGGATTGGGGTCTCTATCTCGAGGAAGCCCTGGGAATCAAGGTAACGGCGGATCTCAAACGCCATCTTATGGCGCAACTCAAGATTCTTTCTCACAGAGGGACGACGCAGGTCGAGATAGCGGTATTTCATTCTGAGGTCATCGCCACCGTCGGTGTTGTCTTCGATTGTGAATGGGGGAATCTCGCTCTTGTTAAGCACCCTCAGGCTCTCTGCGATAATCTCCACATCGCCCGTTGGAAGGTTCTTGTTCTTGCTTGTGCGTTCGGCGACAGTGCCGGAAATCTGAACTACAAACTCTCTTCCGAGGGCATTGGAAGCGTTGAAAAGGTCATTCTCCTTCTCATCGTCGCTTGTGTTGAACACTACCTGGGTGATGCCGTAGCGGTCGCGGACATCAACGAATGTCATGCCGCCCATTTTACGCCTGCGCTGCACCCATCCGGCGATTGTTACTTTTTCGCTGGCATTGGAGAGCCGCAATTCGCCACACGTCTTGTCTCTATACATATGTGATAAAATATATCTTTTGGATTAAACGTGCAAATTTACACAGAAATTCGCGTATTTCCCACTTTTCAGCCGAAAAAATTATTTAATGAACGACTCAAGGGCCTCAAACACCCCCTCCGGATTGATTGTGATGGACGGACACGATGCCGGAATCAACAAAGTCTGGCCCTTTCTAAACTCCATTGAGGAATCGCCGGCGGTCACTGATGCCTTACCTTTTGTGCAAACCAGCACCACGAATGTGTCCCATTCAGAATAGTCGCGCATTATCTCATGGTCTATGCGATATATGTTGGTTGTGAAGAATGGGGATGTGACGAGGTTGACAGGTATTCCGGTGTGGAGCACATAATCTATCGCCTTCCCTTCAGTGTCGTTGAAATCTATGGCATCGAAAGCCTCTTTTGTGTGAAGTTGACGTTCGTTGCCGTCCTGGTCCTTACGCTTATAGTCATAAAGGCGATATGTTATGTCGGATGTTTCCTGGATCTCAGCAACAAACGCCCCCTTTCCGATGGCATGTACACGTCCTGCCGGAATGTAGAATACGTCTCCGGAATTTATGTCATTGAAATTAAGCACATCCATTATCTCACCCGTCTCAACAAGTGATTCATATTCAGAGGGGTCTACGCTACGGTTAAACCCATTGGCGAGACGTGCCCCCTTATCGGCGCCCACCACATACCACATCTCGGTTTTGCCAAACCTGCTGCCTCGTTGCTGGGCAAGCTCATCTGTGGGATGCACCTGTACTGAAAGATCCGCGTTGGCATCGATAAACTTTATCAACAGGGGGAACGAGTCCCCGTATTTCTGGAAATTTTTCTTTCCCAAGAGTTCAGCCTCGTCGCGGCGTATCAGTTCCGTTATCGTCATCCCCTTGTCTGGGCCATCAGCCACCACTGATTCTGAACCTTTGACACCTGAAAGTTCCCAGCTTTCACCGATGCTGCGCTGATCTGTCTCCACGCCTTTGAAAGGGGCGATTTTCTCGCCTCCCCAGATTATTGTCTTGAAAATTGGATTAAATGTCCACATGGTTTCTATGTGTTTTATTTGGGTTTATTGTCATTTTGTCATTTTGTCATTATGTCAGGATGTCGGGATGTCTTTCGGGGGCATAGGGAATTGATTTACTAAACCAAAATTGAAATCCTTTAATCTCTTTACGTTTCTGAAGCGTTATATTCCTAAAAAAGATTATACTATGAACGACAGATTAAGTTATGAAGAGAAAAAGGAACTTCCAGACAGTGTGTTCGGACTTCCCGAGAGAAGAGAGTATCCAATGCCCGATGCAGAGCATGTAAGGGCTGCCGAGGCTTATTTCCGTTACTGTCCTGAGGAATTGAAGCCAAGGCTGGCGAAGGCAATCCTGCGGTTAGCCAAGGAATATGGCGTCGATGTGGAGAGCCCGACAGTCTTGTCTTACGCATCATAAATTGTCATCTTCCTTGGAATTGACATCATCTTCATCGTCATCTCCTGCTCCTTCCGGAAGCGGAAGATCTTTCAGCATGTCAATTGCCTTGTCAAGGATAGCATCTTTCCCGGCTGCAAGTTCCTCATCTGAGGCATGCACCTCATACCCCTCCGATGGATCTATGCCATCTTCAATACATTCCATCTTTGCATTGTAGATGGGGGATGCCGAGAATCTCACTGCCCAACCTATGGGCAACTCATAAGAGAAAGGCATGCCGCCGCCTCCGCCGGTCTTTGCCCCCACAACGGTGACATTCGGAAGGCTTTTCATCACGGATGTGAAATCGTTGGCAGCCGAGAAACATGAGCGGTTTGTGAGAAGGACTATGGGACCATCCCATTTGACACGGTATGAGTCACATGGCTCATATTCCACTGGATAAGGCTCTGAGAAATCATCGTGGCCCGGACCTGTCTTGTGCTGAATATATCCTCCCACAAATTTCTCACTGATGAAGCGACCCACGAGGGTGTTGATGTTGGTGAGTGTGCCACCACCATTGTTGCGTATGTCGATTATCAGGCCGCGGCTATTGTGGAGAAGTGCGAGAATATAATCCAGTGAAAGTTCACCTACAGTATTCGAAAATGATGGGTAATACATATAGGCAACCTTATTTGAAAATTGCTTATAATATATTCCTGATGTGGTGAGCCAGTTAAATTCAAGATAGTTCTCCTCAAGGGTGCGGAGATTAAAGTCTTGGGGATAATCGGTCCACCATGCGCGGTAATAGCTTGTGTCGTAGTTTGATACAAGATTTACGTGTCCGTCTTTGAGCTCGTCGAGCAGGGCTGCGCATATGAAAAAGAGCTCCATATAGGTTGTCTCGCTGTCAATCAGAGTCCTATATTTTGCTGCTGTCTCTTTCCAATTTATACCCTTCTCTTTAAAGAAGCAATATCTTGTGTCGATGATATCAACGAGGGCATCGAAATTGCCATAGAGGTCATTCCGATAATCCGGAGCGTCATGACACGACGACAGGCAGGTCAATGCCACAGAGGCGGATAGAATTAGCATTGTGAGAATGGATTTCTGCATATCGGCTTGTCTTTTAATATAGGGAATAGATTGTTTCTGAGGGAAGTCTCCTCGCTTTTGGTTTAAGTCCGATGCCACCAGGGATTACACCAATCACAAATGAATGCGTGAGAATCCTGGTGTTCAGGTTGTTTGCCCATTGGGTGTCTGCCCGGAAGCGGTAACCTATAGTGGCTGCAGTCCTTCCGAAATCAAACGTCAGGGAAAGCAGGTTGTCAATCCTGAAATTGTTGCCCCACCATCCGGGATGCACCAGCCCCTTATGGTTGCCGAGATAAATCTCATAATAAGACTCGCCGTATTCCTGAGAGAAGAAAACGCTCAATGAAGGGAGCGACACCTCATCACGGAGAAGGAGATCAAGTTTGCCTATTTTGAAAGGTCGGCCCAAGGATGCACGGGCAGCAAGATTTGCAGATGCCAATGCCTGGATAGGATTGTTGCCATTTCGCAAGAGCCAGTAGGCGCCACCGTCAATCCCGATGGCACCTCCGAGGGTGAGTTGCACTTCATTAGGAAGCATCTTGCGCCACGACATTCCCCACGAGAATGATGCCGACATGGCTATCATCCTCGCTGTATGCATAGGGTTGAACATCTTGTCATATTCAGCCATTGCATTGAAGTGCATGATAGCCGACTCTGGATTGAAAGGCATAGCCTTGCTCCAAGCTCCGGAAAAAGCCATCGAAGTGCCTTTGTAATGAAGGGGAGAAAGGTAGGTGGCAAGCACATTCTTGCTCCCTATCTCCACAGAATATATCCCCGTCACGGGTCGCGATGAATCGGATGATTCAATGTCTTTCCCTTTGGCAGACATGGGGAAGATGTGTCCCAATATTAATGAAACAAGGAGCAGGAGTTTAGTTGTCGGTCTCATTTCCATCTTCAGTTACGTTCTCGTCTTCCATTGCGAAAAGGTCGCCTTGCACCACAACCGGACTGCGTTTTTCCGTTTGCTCAACTTCAGTCTCTTCAGGATCCACTGCGGATTCTTCGGATTCCGGCTCCGGATCGGGTTCCGGGAAGCGTGTGGGCTCAAGTTCTGTTATGCTTCCAAGAGAGAAGGTGGTGATTCTCTTTCCCTTTGCCTTAAATCCCTTCACGGCGATAAACTCCTCGGCATCAATCTCCATTGCGGGACGCACCTCGTCAGCCCCACTGAATGTCACCTGTAGGCGTGGGTAGGCGGTGTCTGTGAGAAGCAGCATCTTTGAGTCTGATTCTGAGCCGACAAATCTCTGTGGCTTTGCGGTTGGCTCGAAGACAAACCGCTTGAGGTAAGGATAACCCAGGGATGCGTCAAACAAGGCAAGAGTCCAAACTTTGCTGGGATTGAATTTCTCTATCTTGTAGATATTGTCGTCATAATGGTTTGAATCAGCATAGGTAGAGGTGAAATACTCGCCGTCTTTTGTTATTACCAGCACAATGTCGTCACCTTGGAACACACCAAGGCTCTCACCACGCCCATCATAGTTAAGGCGGAGCACATCACGGTCGAACCATACTTCCCTGCCGCCCAGAGTGCTGGTGCCTTTCTCCACAAGTCTTACGTCGTCGATCTGATATTTTGTCACGAGGTTGCCGAGAGATTCCTTCCCCTTTATGTCGAGCTCCGCAAAGTTGACCATCACGTCCTTGGCTCTTGGGCGGCGTCCCGACTCGTTTGCCTCATCCTTAAGGTTGACCTTTACAATCTCAGCCTCACCATTGGGGTTGCACGTCAGCCATTCCACCTTTGAACCTGGCAAGCCCTTTGTGAGGTTGTATTCCTTATCGCGTGTCAATCCGGTTATGAAGCAGCGTTTTTTATAAGAGTATCCAAGCCATTTCCCGTCCTCATCTTTGGTCATTGGTTTGCCATGACGATAGATGATGTTGAAGATGGTCCGTTTGTCACCTTTCTTGAACAGTCCGATGTGGATTATTTTCTTCCCCACATAAAACTTATCCTGCACCTTGACCAATTTGTAGGTGCCGTCGCGATAAATTATGAGTATGTCGTCGATGTCGGAGCAGGTGAATTGGAACTCACCCTCTTTCAGACCTGTTCCCAAGAAACCGCCAGCCTTGTCATAGTAAAGACGCTTGTTTGCCTCTGCCACCTTCGCAGCCTCAATGGAGTCGAAACCGCGTATCACGGTGCGACGTGGGAATGCATCGCCATATTTCTCCTTTAGATGCACATACCATGCCACAGTGTATTCCGTCATATGGTCAAGGTCAAACTGCAGACGCTCGATATCTTTCTGAAGGTCGCTGATGCGTTGGTCGGCTTTCTCTGAGTTGAATTTGAGAATCCTCCCCATCTTTATCTCCCACAGCTTGATAAGGTCATCGCGTGTCACATCACGATAGAAAGTTGGCTTGAACGGCTCGAGCCGCTTGTCAACGTGCGCGATTGCGGTGTCCATGTCAGCAGCCTCCTCTACCTCCTTGTCTTTATATATACGCTGCTCGATGAAGATTTTCTCTAAGGAGCAATTAAACTGTGTCTCTTTAGTCTCTGCGAGCTTTATCTCAAGTTCCTTGCGGAGCAATTCTTTTGTGTGGTCAACAGAATGTTTCAGCAGACTTGTTGCCGACAGGAACTGCGGTTTGCTGTCCATAATGACACAACAGTTTGGGGAGATACTCACCTCGCAGTCAGTGAAAGCATACAGTGCGTCGATTGCCTTGTCGGAAGAAGTGCCGGGGATGAGATGCACAATGATCTCGGCAGTGGCGGCAGTGTTGTCATCTACCTTGCGAATCTTTATTTTCCCCTTCTCCATAGCGGCGAGGATGGAGGTGATGAGGGTTGAGGTGGTCTTTCCGAATGGTATCTCAGTGATGGCAAGAGTCTTGTTGTCGATTTTCTCAATCTTTGCCCTTACCTTTACGCTTCCACCCCTTGCGCCGTCGTTATAGCGCGACACGTCGAGCAGACCTCCGGTCTGGAAATCGGGCAGCAGTTTGAATGGCTCATCGTGAAGATAGGCGATTGCGGCATCCAATATCTCGTTGAAATTGTGAGGCAGGATTTTCGACGACAGACCCACGGCGATACCCTCCACGCCTTGGGCAAGGAGCAGTGGGAATTTCACTGGAAGTGTCACCGGCTCTTTCTTACGTCCGTCATATGAGGGGGTCCACTCAGTAATCTTAGGACTGAAGACGGTCTCGAGCGCGAATTCCGACAGACGTGCCTCAATGTAACGGGGGGCGGCGGCTGAGTCGCCGGTAAGGATGTTTCCCCAGTTACCCTGAGTGTCAATAAGAAGTTCCTTTTGTCCCAACTGCACGAGGGCATCACCGATTGAGGCATCTCCGTGAGGGTGATACTGCATGGTGTTGCCCACGATATTTGCCACCTTGTTGAAACGTCCGTCATCGAGGGTCTGCATGGAGTGCAGTATTCGTCGCTGCACGGGTTTCAGACCGTCCTCGATATGAGGCACGGCTCTCTCAAGGATAACGTAGCTTGCATATTCCAGATACCAGTTGCGGAACATTCCTGACAGGATTGTCTTTTTCGCGGTTGGGTCCTGGAGTGATGGTGGCATATTGCTCCCTATTGTCGGTTCTTCTTCTTGTGAGTTCTCAGTTATTTCGATGTCTTCTGCCATTTTGTTATGAGAAAAGTGGAATTTGGCGTAAAGTTAGCAAAAAATCTACATTATTGCAAGTGGTTTAGTAGGTTTTCCATTGTTGCCTCCTTAAGCAGTATGGTTCCGTTGCCGTCAATGAGATAGATTGTGGGCATCTCCGGGAACACATATTGCTCTGTGTCCTGTATAGGGTCAAGGGCAAACCCTACCGTCCAGGTATCCGGAAGTTGGTCTTTAGTCGCCTCCCAGAGATAGTGGTCTTCCTCAGAATCCACGGCAATCACCTTGATGCCTTTCAGTTGCGGCGCATTCTGCAAATAGTCAATCACTTCCGCGCAGTGATTACAGTCGGGGTCATAAAATAATATCACATTGTTTCCGTCAGTCAGAGTCTCTGACAAGGTCTCGGTGTCTCCCTCCCGTGTCATCATGCTGAAGTCTGGAGCCTTGGTCCCGGGTCGGTTTTTCATAGCCATCTCAAGTTTGAAAGCGGCTCTTGCTCGCTCTGCCTCGTTTAGATTTCCTTTGTTAACGGCATGGTTAAGGAAAAGAATGTAATATTCCTCATTCCGCATTGGTGAATCAGAGTTGTTTAGATATTTCCCGGCAAGGTCATATATAATGGAATAGGTGTCGCCGTCAGTGTTGGCCGTGTCAAGGAAACTGTCAATTATTGTCGGAAGTTTGTCCTGATGGGCATGGGGCAATAGGCTAAGATAGTTTACGACATTCTGTTCCATGAATACGTTGTTGTGGGTAATGGTGTTGTCTGCAAAGTCCATAGCGTCCCAGAAATGCCTCATCACATAATCAGCCCGGTCTGCCGGCACCCGAATGGTGTCTGGCACTGAGGGAAGTAGCAATTCCGGAATATCGTCATTGGCAGCGATTGGCAGTGTCATGGCAAATAAAGCCGACACTATCACCCACATCTTAATTAGGTATGTATTAATGACTTTCATAAAACAGCTAAAATAGCAAAACAGCCGAAGCCACATTGGCTTCGGCTTGCTTTGTGCGCACGAAGGGACTCGAACCCCCACGTCGTGAGACACTAGATCCTAAGTCTAGCGCGGCTACCATTACGCCACGTGCGCTTTTTCACCGCAAAATTACAACTTTTTTCTTATTCTGCAAAATTTGATGAAACAAATCAGCAAAAATTAAAGTCTACAGGCTTGAGTCAAATTGCCTCAGACACACTCAGCCCCGGAATTTCTCAGCGAAGGGGTCTGGCTGCGTGAACATCGGCACTGTCTGAAAGTATCGGCGGGCAGCGAGGTCATACTCGTTGAGACCGTTGGCTGTGTAGAGCTCCTTGCCCCCAAACTTGTACTGCTGCAGGGAGTGTCCGGTGCCAAGATCGGCGATGACGCCTCCGAAGGGATGGTAGGCGACGGTCTACGTTATTTGATTGCGATTTTTTGAGTCTTGGATGCGTAAGAGACGATGTAGAGACCGGGCTGGAGTGTGACGGGATTGGCGGTGACGGTTGCCACTGTCTTGCCGGAAAGGTCGTAGACGGTAGCTGTGCCATTCTCGCAACTGATTTTCCTGCCGCTGATGTTAATGTCTTCGCTGTCATTCGCAAAGATATCATCAATGCCTGATTCTTCGTAAGCATTGGCGGTAAAGGTAATTATGCCATCTTCCGTCTCAGCGATGTCAAGGATGTCGAAGCCGGGTGATACACCTGCCCAACTCAGGAACGCCGGTGTGGTGTCAGATGTATAGTTTGTGACATTAGACTTGCCGGGGAACGAGTCGCCGGAGGCTGTACGGGTAGTCTGTATATTGTCGGCCTCAACCAAATCTACATATTGATGGCTTGCTTTATTATTTACGATATTGTCATCCCAAATCAGTTGGTTGAAATGGATGTGCCATACGAGCATTCCATGTCCGGGAAGATAGGTGTCGTTGCCGGTTTGCTGCCGGTTTTCGAAAAGGAAGAATTCCCTTGTCTCCTCCGTAGGAAACATATACGCCTTGTTGGAGTCAGCCAGATTCTCAAGGGTGTAATCTCCCGGAGTGTCGATAATCACGGGTTCCATCCAGTCGAGGGCATAACGCTCAAACGATGAATAGTTGGGAGGTGTGCAGCTGTTGTTGTTGTAAGAGCCCACGTCAAGCACACTCCAATAGCCTGGAGTGAAAGCATTCGACCCATCAGTGGCATAGAGGTCAGGAAGCCCCAAGACGTGACTGAACTCGTGGGTGAAAGATCCTATGCCAGCTGGAGCCTTGGTCTCGAAATCCACTTCGTTGGAGCACGCGTAATGATTGAGCTGCACTCCGTCGAACATATATTTCTGACTTGGGTCGGCATACTCCAAATCATATGAGTGAGGCCAAATCGTTGTGGATGCTCCGCCGTCAGACTCGCCATAGCCGGCATAAAAAACATATACATTGTCGATTACGCCATCCCCATTACGGTCATATTTTGAAAAATCAATCTCGTCATCAAGAAGCTGGCAAGCCTCAATGACCATCTCGTGGGCAAGCGCGTCATTACCCCATTTGTCGTTTTTACCGTAATATTCAATTGGATTTGCAAGTGTCACGGGTCCGTACACATCGAATGCCGGCATAAACTGGCCATAAGAATTCTCTATGAAATAGTCTCTCGCGCTCCCAGTGCCCCCATAGTCGCTGAATCCCTCTTCGTTCAGTTGCCTATGATAGAAATCCTTAGGATTTTCCAAAGTGAACTGGTTGTCGGAGAAATTCACAAGGATAGCAATCGAGGGCTGCTCACCCGAAGTGGGGAAATGGTTTGAAAACAGACCGGGGCCTTTCATTGGGGCATCTCCGCTTCTGGTGGCAATTTCGTTGCGGCTTAGAAAGGCATCCGTGATGCGGCTTTGGTCGAGACGAGAGATGGCGGCTTTTATGTCGGCAGTGCGGACCTCTGGGTTGATGGCCCTGATGTTGGTGGCCACCGGCATCCCATCGTCAGTGCAGTCGGCAAAGACGTAGAAGCCTTCGGAGTCAGTGGTGAGAAGATAACCATCGGAACTGTAAGCAAGGTGATTGCCAAACTGTCCTTCGAGCCGGATACTGACAAGGATGCCGTCTGGCTGACTTGCCTGTATTACACCCGGTTTGGCTACAATTGCGTGCATCATGGGAATGGACGTGATGCCCATGGCTGCCAATATGATAAATGACTTTAATAGATTGGTAGAAATCGTCATATTAATTACCGTATATTATGGAATTGGAACTCTTTATTAACGTCATTTTGCAATTTAAATTGCCATTTACCCATAAAAAAAGACATCCTGAATTTACAGAATGTCTTCTTGAAAGATATATTGCGCGGAATATGTCATTTCTCTACCACTCATACGCTATCGAGGCGCCGATGCCGTTGAGTGTTATATTGCGGCTCCAGGAGTTCCAATAGTTTGAGGTTAGCAGTTTGTAGTTGATGCCTATGTCTACTGCCTGTTTCGGATTCCGGGAATTGGTAGGGATGCGAATGCCTATCGATGGGCGCAGGTAGAAATATTCCTGGTTTGTGAGGTATCCATTCCCGATTGAGATATATTTGTTACTCAGAAGGAATGAGCAGCCCACCTTTAAGTCAATGAAGAAAGATGCGCCGGTGTTGCCTCCTATGTTAAACCGGAAGTCGGTGAAAAGAGGCAGCATCACGGCAGTTGTGGTGGCTGAGTGGTTGGTGTCAAAGCCGGAGCTTCTGTCCCAGTTACCCCAGTTATCCTCCTTATGGGAGAACAATATGTCGGCTCCGATGCCGACACCCATATAAAACCAGTTGGAATAGCGGAAGCCCTGCGATGTTGATATCTCAAGGAAATCAGCATCATAGTGACCGAGTGTCTTGCTGTAGCCAGCCTCTACAAATCCCTTGTAATTGAACGACCCGGAGAGAGCCGGACTAATAAAAGACGGCAGTTGGTTTGCCAGCTGATACAATTGTGCGGAGGCGGTGTCTGTGCATCCTATTGCCAACAATGCCACCATAATCCCCGCCAAATATCGTTTGTAAAGTTTTTTCATAGTGAATTGTCTTTATAATTGATTGGATTTACGTTTAAATAACGCTGGCTTTGCCCTGTTTGTTTTTCAATTAATTAAGAATTATTCCTATTCTGAAAATTTGTTAAATTACGTTATAGTGTTTAAGGAATGGTAAATTTTAAG
>CAZRUR010000002.1:0-81036 GCA_964603335.1 uncultured Sangeribacter sp.
TTCCCGTTAATGTCATAATATGTATATGAATAATAAGCACCGATATTTTGATTTCGAGTGAAATAATAATCGAATCCAACTTTACCTGTATAGTTGTTTCGATTTATATTTTTAGTCAAGGCGTTATTAATAGTAAACGGATCTGTAGACATGATTTCATGGGTGTTATTTTCGGATTCATAGTCATTCGCATGCAAGTAATTCAGGAAAGCAAACACATCAAATTTATCTGACCTGTAATTCGTCTGCACTGTTTCCCCAAATCTTGTCCGATGTGCCAATTGAAAATAAGACTTTAGGTTAATGCTAAATCCATCGCCTGGTTTGCGTTTGGTTCTTATTTTTACTACCGCCTGCGACGAACCGGAGTAGGCCGCGCCGGGATTTTTGATTATCTCCACGGAAGCTATGTCGGAAGGATTGAGTCTTTCCAATTCTGAGAGGTCGGATAGAATTCTTCCATTTAAGTAAAGGATAGGTTTCCCTTTACCAAAAACATACAGGCCATTGCTGTTATATTGCAGTCCTGGAATAAATTCAAACATTTTCCCAACATCCCCCAATTGGCTCAAGGATGTGTTTTGAATTGAGACTACCAGACTATTGCCCTTCATTTTATATGTGGGAGGTGTGACAACAATTTCTGAGAGTGTATTAGCTTTAACTTCCATCCTTGCTTCGATAGGAACACTATCATTGCTCTCAATGTAGATGGGAGTGTATCCGACACATGTAATTTTAAGAAGATACGTATTAAATTTTGTTGCACGTGAATGAATAATAAAATTTCCTGTATCTGTGGTAGTTGTGCCATCGACAAATACGGAATCTGGACTAAGAAGTACAACATTGGCATAGCCAATTGGTAATCCATCTTCGTCTATTACCCTACCTTGAATGGTTTGTGCATAGATTTCAATGGTTGACAGTAAAAAAAATATAAACCCGATGAATTTCATTTTTTCTTAAACTTATAGTATTCATATAATCTATCGCATAATCCTACTTCATCAAAGGAACATAATTGATAAGTTGTACCTAATTCTATATTATGCTGAAAAAATGGTGAGAGAATCTTCTTGACGAATCGGTCTTCAGTAGGACCCTCGCATAGGATATGTAGAATTATATACCTCATATCGGACGCCCTCCTATTACATTCTTGTTCCACAATTCACTCAGGGAATACTCTTCAAGCCAGTCTTTATAATCCTGCTCACGGAGTTTTCGCGCCACAGTGCCTTTGATGATGTCATCACGTTCGATTATAGTAACATCATCGGCTGAGAATCCATCAATGATGGCGGTGGATTGTGTGGCGATAATAATCTGAGCGTGGTTGGCCGCATCCTTGATCATCTCATTCAGCAGATCTATGGCATATGGGTGTAATCCCAATTCCGGTTCGTCAACAATAATAACGAATGGCATGGTTTCCTCCGGTTGGAGCAACAATGTTGCCAAGGCTATGAATCTAATCGACCCGTCTGAAAATTGATCCACCGAAAGGATATAGTCGGTTGGAGAGTCGTCAACCCATTTCAAAGATATATAGCCGCGTTCCGGTTCAAGGTAGAAATCCCTGAATTGTGGTACAACCTCACGGATATATTCACGGATGCGTTTGTATGAGTCTTGATAATTATTTTTCAGATAGAAAAGAAAGGATGCAAGATTATTGGCTTCAGATTGTAGGTAGTGGGCTGATTCCACTGTTGAAGCCTGACGCACAGGTGCTGTCAGAGAGGAGTCGCTAAACTGATAAACTTTACAGGTCCCAAGTAAACTCCAAATAATTTTGTCTGTCTTTTCGGAAGCATTGACCAACGCGGACTCATTGAAATCTGATTGCAGCATTTTTTTGAAAGGCTGCCCAGAGTTTGCTGGAGTAGATTTGCGTTGCCATTCTATTTCCTCTGAAGATAAGATGAGTCTGTTAGGCACTGCATTGGTCAATTGAAACGAGTATAAGTCGTGAGACTCTGAAGAATCAAATCTCAGAGTGGCAGTCATCGTTGGTGTCCGTTTTGCCCCATAATAGAGAAACCGGCTGCTTGTCCCATATTCGGCTACAAAACGTTGTAAGCTTCCACTCATCATGTAGCCAAGCATCTTGAAGAAACTAATTATATTGCTTTTCCCTGCACCGTTTGCACCAAGGAGAATATTGATGTCTCCGAAGGACAACTCCAATGGAGGATTAAGTGGAATTGACTTGAATCCACTTATCTTTAGTGATGTGAGTCTTTTGGATTTTCTTTTCATTGGAGTGTCAATTGCCGCTAACGTATGACTTGATATACTCTTCGAGGACGCTTGACATTGTACGCCCCTGAGTGGCGCATGCCGCCTTGAACTGGCAGACAATTTCGGCTTCTATATTGAATGAGGTCGCTCGTTTTCTTGCCAGTTTTTCAGTAGCCTCAATATCTGTTTTACGAGATTGTTTATTGTTATTGCCGGAGAGCATATTGTCAATTGGTGTAGGAATTGATGATGGTTGTGTGCCTTCTTGGGGAACGACCAGTGATTTCTTTCTCGCCATAGTATTCAGTGTTTCAAATATATGGTAAATATTTATATTAATAAATAGCTATAACACTAAATGTATCTATAATTATAATAATATTTCGATATTTAGTGTTATGAGTAATTATAGTTTCTCTTCAAGTTCCGTGACAAGGGCTTGGAAATCCTTTGAGCCATTGGCTTCAGGATTGAAACTGGTGACATCGGTAAAGTCGAATGCAGCCTTGGCAATATCAGTGTTCTTGCGAATGACACTGTTAAGCACACGGTCTCCGTATTTGCGCCGTACATCTGTCTCAATAACGTCTGTTACAGTCTGCCCCTTTTCATAGATGTTGAAAAAAATATAGTCAACGTGGATTCCGGGATTCAGCACTTGCATCTTCACACAGAACTGATCCATCATCGCCAGGCCATAGCTTGACATTAGATCTGCATTCATCGGAACGATGAGTTTTGTGGCGGCGGTAAGAGCATTTGATGGTTACAAGGCCGAGAGCTGGAGGACAGTCAAGGAGAATGTAATCATAGATATTGGTGAACGGTTCAAGGAGACTTTTAAGTACTCGCTCGCGGTTGAACATCATCATCAATTCAAGGTCAATCCCGGCCATGTCGAGTCCGCTGGGAACAATGTCGAGATTTTCCCGGATTGGATAGATGGGGATATTGGACTGCTCTCGAATTGCATGGTAAATGATACGAGGTGGAATGTTCTCCAGATAGTGGCGCGTGAGGTTAGCTTGGGTGTCAAGATCAACCATCAGTACCTTCTTGCCCCTCGATGCAAGAATGGCGCCTACTGCTGCGACTGATGCCGTCTTTCCGACACCCCTTTGTGGTTGGCCACTGCTATGATTTTTGCTTTCATTCGGCATGGTTTTTATATGATGCAAATATATAAATAAATATTTATATAGCGAAACACTTGATTAAACAAATCACTAAATATGATAAAAATTGGTTGGTTCAAAAAAAAGGATTATCTTTCCGTCTTTGACACTTTCTGTTGTAATTTATTAAGGCACACAAACTTACATTCATATGCTATGTAGTAATATGACAATCTGTCAAATTTTTAACACTATTTTAACACTTTGCGGTACATCGAATTTATGGTTTTCTGTTTAACGATTTGAGTGTCAATGCATATGCCAGCATTTTCCTGCAGGCGGTCAGTCACATTGTCCCTCTCAAAAAGAGGTATGTACCCTGCCCCCTTGATGTGAGCAAGCTTGAAGCCTCTCAGCGTGGCGATGAGTCTGTCAATGGAGAGTTCAGGCATGTCAAGCTGTTTCCTTTCTGGCGGTTGAGCCATTTCCCCTGATGCATTTCTCGACAATTATCTCCTTGTAGAATCTGGTGTGTCTCTCCGCATTGAGGTCAATCTCAGACAGGTTGAAGGTGTCCCTGCCCGGGTCAGAGGGGTCTATGGGACCCATGTCCCTGTCCCTGAAGGCCACATGCCATCCCCGTGGGTCGAGCGCCATCCTGCAGTCTGCCTCCGGGAGCTTTGGAAGGGACTGCACGGCGATGTATTCCCGGCCTTCCGTCATATTGTAGCGGCGGTTGTCCTCGCTGGAGAGTCCGGCATCGGTGCTTATTATGAACTCATTCAGACCGAATTTGTCCGCTATCATCTCCTCCAGTTTCTTCAGCGACGGCTGCTCAGACTCATTGCCCGGGAATATGATGAATGACAGCGGGATGCCGTCGGAGTCCATCAGCAGTCCCATCTGCACTATGGGGTTGGGCCGGTGTTCCTTCGACTTGCCCCTGCGGCGTATCCCCTCGGGCCTTGCAGGATGCCTCGGGCCCTTCCCCTTGGGGTCATTGTCCTCGATTTCAAAATAATAGTTCGTGCAGTCATAGAACACAACGCGTGTGTTGCGCTCCATAATCCTGCTGGAGTTTTCCAATACTGTGGCCTGGATGTCGTCAATGTGCGATGACAGCAGCGTCAGTGCCCTGTAGACATCCTCCAGTCCAACTGTCATCTTACGCATCCGCTTCTTCCCAAGGCTATAGCTGCCTGACTTGGAGCAGGGCGCCAGTATGCGGAGCATGACAAGGGCCTCAAGTATCTTTGCCTGTCTTGTCGCGGAAGGACTTCAACACATATATCGTATGGGGGCGCTGCGGCCTTGAAAAACTAAGTCTCATATCATATTTGTAGCATTACCGAATATTACTACAAAGGTACAAACAAAAAAAATGAACTGTGCAACAATTCATTGAATTATTTTTAAGAAAGATTCTGTCAAACTCCAGATATACTCGATACCAGGCTGAATTCTATGATATCTTTGACTTCAAACTTATTCAAGGCGACCCAAAGACAGCCCTCGACAATCCGGCAGGAGCCATTGTGACGGAAGAGTATGCCCGTAAGGTTTGGGGAGACAAGGATCCAATGGGTCAGAGCATATTGTTCAATATCAATGAAGAGCCGTTTGTAGTGACCGGTGTGATGGAGCCAATGACCAACACCGCTTTCATGACGTATGACAAGAAGCCGGTGGATATGCTCTTGAATTTCTCCATGATGAAATATGTCAATCCTTCTATGACAGTACCTGCGATGAACAATGCCACCGGCGCCGATATCATTCTTTTGGCAAAAGAGGGTCATGACCTGACAGCCCGTAAGAAAGATTATGAGGCAGCCCTAAAGGAGACTTTCTGGATTTTCCAATTGCCCGAAGACAATATCCGGCTTGAGGTATTCCCATTCAAGGGAAGTTATTTCTCAGGCATATATTCATCAAGCGTAAACATGAATTTTGGTGATAGGAAATTGCTTAAACTATAAAATATCCTCCCGAAGGAGGATATCAGTATAATCAAATGAAAAATTCAGATTCTATCGGGATACTGCGGATTAGTCGCGGCTGCCGCCTCCGAAGATGCGGAGAAGGAAGAGGAAGAGGTTGATGAAGTCGAGGTATAGGTTGAGGGCTCCCATAGTTGCCAACTTGTCGGCGAGCTGTGGCTCATAGTTGCCTGCTGCTATACGCTTGATCTGCTGGGTATCCCAAGCGGTGAGACCTGTGAAGATCAATACTCCAAGAATGGAGATGATCCATTCCATTGTGCTGTTGGCCAAGAAGATATTCACCACTGTGGCGATGATAAGTCCGATCAGTGCCATCATCAGATAAGTGCCAAACTTAGAAAGATCGCTCTTCGTGAAATATCCATATACCGACATCGCACCGAATGTGCCGGCGGTGATGAAGAAAGTATATACTATAGTGCCAAGCTTATACACAAGGAAAATTGGCGCAAGCCATGTGCCCATCAGGGCAGAGAATACGCAGAACAACGCGAAGCACGCTGTCGTGGACATCTTCATCATTCGTGCTGGAAGTATCCATGCCATGGCAAGCATCACTATAAACATTCCCCAGAACACCAATGTGTTGCCGAAGATGAAACTGATAATCGCCGGACTCGAAGCCACTCCAAGTGCACAGAATGCCGATATCAGCAAGCCTACGAACATACGGACATACACTCGCTTCAGCACAGAATTAGTCTGGCTGACTGCCATTCCCTGTCCGTAATAGGGCGGCGGAGTCACATTTTGATTCCTGTAATCCATATCTAATAAAATGTAAAATTTAAAATTGAAAATGTAAAATTAAGCAAATTTGATGTCTTCAACAAATTACACCTGATATAAAGTTTAAATCTGAATCTGACACTTGCTTATTTTTGCTACTCATATATTATAGACAACAAATAGCGTGCCAAGTTTATTGTTCTCCATGTCGCTTTCTTTGTCCCATAACATCTTCAGCAACTCTACACTCTATACTTCATACTCTATACTCTCACCTACATCCTCTCCGGCATCTCCATGCCGAGAAGACCCACGCCGGTCTTCAGCGTACTAGCCACCACTGCCGACAGCAGCAAACGAAGGTTACGTTTCTGCTCATCCTCCTCTTTCAAGATAGAGTAGTCGTGATAGAACTGGTTATACTCCTTCGCCAGATCATAGCAATAGTTTGCTATCAACGCTGGAGAATAAGTGCGTCCTGCTTCTTTGACAACATTTGGGAAATCAGCTACCTTCTGAATGAGAGTTGATTCCTTCTCATTAGGCTCCGACATCGGGGTGATATCCATGTCAATACCGCCGGCACGACGGATAACAGACTGGATTCGAGCATATGTATACTGCAGGAACGGTCCTGTATTACCATTGAAGTCAATGGATTCCTTCGGATTGAAGAGCATGTTCTTCTTCGGGTCTACCTTCAGAAGGAAATACTTCAAAGCCCCGAGACCAATCATACGCGAAACCTCAGCTGCCTCCTCTGCCAGCATATCAGCAAAGCGGTCGGCTGATGCCTCCTTGGCATCTGTAATCATCTTGTCGATAAGGTCATCGGCATCAACCACAGTGCCCTCACGCGACTTCATCTTACCCTCAGGCAACTCTACCATCCCATAAGAGAAATGCGTAAGGTCTTTACCCCATTTGAAGCCAAGCTTGTCAAGGAGCAGTGAGAGAACTTGGAAATGATAGTTCTGCTCATTCCCCACCACATATATCATCTTGTCTATTGGATAATCCTGATAACGCAGTTTGGCGGTGCCGATATCCTGAGTCATGTAGACGGATGTGCCGTCAGCACGAAGAAGAAGCTTATGGTCAAGGCCATCCCCTGTAAGGTCTGCCCATACAGAGCCGTCATCCTTGCGATACATTATACCCTTCTCAATGCCTCCAAGCACAAGATCCTTTCCCTCAAGATATGTGTCTGACTCATAATAGATCTTGTCGAAATCTACGCCGAGTCTCTTGTAAGTCTCGTCAAAACCGGCATAGACCCATTCATTCATGGTCTTCCAAAGGCTGCGCACCTCCGGGTCGCCTCCCTCCCATTTGCGGAGCATCTCTCGCGCCTCAAGCATCAAGGGTGACTTTGCCTCTGCCTCCTCTTTTGAAAGATTCTCTTTCTCCATGAGTTCGGCAACCTCTGCCTTATAATGCTTGTCAAACTCCACATAGAAATCGCCAATCAGATGGTCGCCTTTCTTGCCGGCTTTCTCAGGTGTGATCCCATTGCCCCATTTCTGCCATGCAAGCATCGACTTACAGATATGTATACCTCTGTCGTTCACAATGTTTGTCTTAACTACCTTGTGTCCGTTGGCCTTCAGAATACAAGAGAGTGAATAGCCGAGGAGATTGTTGCGGACGTGACCGAGATGAAGCGGCTTGTTGGTGTTGGGAGATGAATACTCCACCATCACAAGATCTGAATTCTCATCGGCTTTCTTTATGCCGAAATCCTTGTCGGCGGCAATGCTGCGGAGCATACCGAGCCAGAATGCCGGATTGATGCTGATGTTGAGAAATCCCTTCACTACATTGAATTTCTCTACGGCGGGTTCATTGGACACAAGCCACTCCCCTATTTCAGTGGCTGTTGCCTCCGGAGCCTTGTGCGATGCCTTAAGGTAAGGGAAAACCACTATTGTAAGGTTGCCCTCAAATTCCTTCCTTGTGGCCTGGGGCACGATGGTGGCGCCATCCACTTCTGCCCCATATAATTCCTTCAGGGCTTTTGCCACTGCCCCGGCAATTATTGTCTCTATTGTCATTATCGTTGTGCGTTATATTATTTATGGTGCAAAATTAACAAATTTCTGCCATAAAAAAAAACGCTTCCCTCTATTGGCGTGGAAGCGTCTTAATTTATTGGGTATTGAACCTGTTTATCAGCAGATTATTTACCGAGGTCAGCAGCCGGTTTGAATTTCACTGTCTTGCGAGCTGCAATGGTGATTTTCTCCTTTGTCTGGGGATTGATGCCGGTGCGTTCTGGTTTCTCCACTACTGAAAATGTGCCGAAACCGATGAGCTGCACTTTGTCGTTGTTCACCAATGCCTGGGAAATTGATTCAAGGCAAGCATCAAGCGCTGCTTTGGCAGCCACTTTGTTCAATCCTGCTTTTGCAGCGATTTCATTTACGAGATCTCCTTTGTTCATAATTATTTGGTTATTCTAATCCGTTAAGATTTTGCAAATTTACAACTTTTCATATGCATCAGCAACAATTTTTTAAAATTTATTGTCAAAACCTTACATTTTTTATCAGATATTCCTGCTTGACCACACTTTTGTGGCGTTACAAGTGGCTTTCACCTTCTGACCTCCTATTGTAAATTCGAACTCTCCATGCTCTATGGTCCATTTCCCTTCGTAGTTGACAAAGGCAAGGTCGCTTGCTGGAATCTTAAACGACACTGTCTTGCTCTCTCCTGCCTTTAGGCTTACCTTGTCGAAGCCTCTCACGCGCAGCACGTCGGGCGTGATGGACGCTACAAGGTCACTACTGTAGAATATCACCGGTTCCATACCGTCTACATTTCCTGTGTTCTTGACATTGACGCTCACCGTAATCTCATCTTCCGGTGTGAAATCACTCTTGTCTACCTTTATGTCTGAATATTCATATGTGGTGTAGCTGAGTCCATAGCCGAAGGGCCACTGCACGTCGATGTCTGCGCTATAGTTGTAGGCCCCTGACATTGTCTCAACAGTCTCGTTTGGCTTATGGTCATAGAATGCGATTGCATTATGCCATTTGGGATAGGTGATGGGAAGTTTGGCACTGAAATTACGCTTGCCGGAAAGAAGAAGCGCAAGTGCGTCGCCACCATAGTTGCCGGGAAGAAGCACGTCTACAACTGCCGATGCCAGAGGCTCTATATCCCTGACAAGACGCGGACGTCCTTCATTAAGCACAAGCACGATAGGCTTCCCTGTTGCTGCCAAGTCTTTCACCAATGCTATCTGATTTACCGAAAGTGATATGTCGTTGGTGTTTCCAGGTGTCTCACAGTATGAGTTCTCACCTACGCAAGCCACGATGATATCCACACCACGTGCGGCTGCCACGGCTTGGTTAATCCTTACGTTCTCCTCCTTCTCCCATTGGCCATAACCCTTAACGTAGTCCATGCCCTGCTCAAGAATCACATTCGATGCGCCATATTCGTTGCATAAGGCCTCATAGATTGTGTTATACTGGCCGTGGAATTTCGGGTCATCGGTGCCTTGCCATGTGTATGACCATCCCCCGTTAAGAGCACGCATTGAGTTGGCGTTCGGCCCTGTGACGAGGATCTTCTTGCCTTGTGCAATCGGAAGCACATTCTTCTCATTCTTCAAAAGCACCTCGCTCTGCACTGCGAGCTCGAGGGCTTTCTGCGCATGCTCCTCGCTGCCAAACAACGGATAATCCTTAGGATTGGTGGCAGGGGTCTCAAAGAGTCCAAGGCGGAGTTTCAGGCGCACGATGCGTGAGACGGCATCGTCAATTCGCTCTTTCGATACTTTCCCTTCCTCCACAAGTTCCTTAAGCAGTGTGCAGAATTCCATATCATACGGAGTCATCGACATGTCGATGCCGGCGTTTATTGCAAGCATTATCGCCTCCTTATAATCTGCAGCAACCTTGTCGCGCTTCCATATATTATGTATGTCAGCCCAATCTGTCACTATCATGCCGTCCCAATTGAGGTCTTCCTTAAGCCATTCGGTCAGCATCTCGTGGTTGGCATGAAACGGCAAACCATTGTTTACGCCCGAATTTACCATTATTGATAGGGCTCCCGCCTGGATTGCCATCTTGTAGGGCTGGAAATATTTCTCGCGAAGGTCAACGGGATTGATTGATGAAGGTGTACGGTCTTTGCCACTAACCGGGTTACCATAAGCCATATAGTGTTTCAGACAGGCAGCGACATTCTGAAGTCCGACATGATTTGGGTCATCGCCCTGATACCCCTTGACCATCTCCACAGCCATCGCGCCGTTGATATAAGGGTCTTCTCCGAAACTCTCCCATATACGGCTCCATGCCGGATTGCGTCCAAGGTCCATAACCGGGTTGTAGACCCATGGAATTGCACATGCTCGGCTCTCGTAGGCACAAATCTTGGCGCCCTCGCGCACAAGTTCCTTATTGAACGAGGCTGCCATATTGATTTCCTGTGGGAAAAGGGTGCCACCCTGGGTGTAGGTGGTACCGTGATTCTGGTCTACACCATATATATCCGGCACTCCGATATATTCCATCGAGGCTTTCTGTATGCCGTCGATTATCTCAAACCAAGTGTCGGGAGTCTGCGCCTCTCCCTTGGGTGTGTTGAGGATAGAGCCCACACGATACTGTTCAAAAGCGGTCTTCACTTTTGCTGGGTCAAGGGCTATCTTCCCGTCGGCGAGCGAGTCGGCAAGGATAACGTCTATGTTAACCTCACACATCTGTCCCACCTTGTCATCAAGCGACATCCCTGATACGATTTTTTGCACCTGTGCCTCAAGTTCGCTGTCTGCCGGTATCGCCGGCGACATGCTGTCTCCAGAGCTGGTCCTGCCACATGCCATGGCTACCAGTCCGAGACCAATCATGGTTAGCTTTTTCATTGTAAGATATGTATAAGAGTTTTTTGGTGTTTAAGTGAAATCCTAAATGCTGAAACTAAAACATAAGGATTATTGTTTAATCTTTGCGTTATTGCTTTAGGTGGCAAAGATAATGATTTATTTGGTAACTTTCACTTTCACTATCATCTTTTTTTGTTAATTTTGCAGCATGTTTGGAAATAGCAGAGGTGGTTTCATGGCGTCAATGCCGCCGGTCACCAAAAACTTGATTATCATAAATGTCATCATCTGGGTGGTGGAGGCGGTGTTCTCCAACTTTTCCGGAACAATAATCCGCGTCCTCGGGCTTCACCTTGTCGGGGCTTCGCATTTCAATCCCATCCAGTTTATCACCTATCTTTTTGTGCACGACCCTTCGAGTCCTTTCCACGTGTTTTTCAACATGTTCTCTCTTTGGATGTTTGGCTCGGTGCTGGAACGTGTGTGGGGGTCTAAACGCTTCTTTGTCTTCTATTTCGTATGCGGAATTGGAGCCGCTCTCGTTCAGGAATTGGTGTGGGCTATGAGTTGGAATCACGAGTATGTTTCTGCAATAGCCCGATTGAAAGGACTCACATTTGACCACATGAAAGCCGTGGTGGATGCCTCCATCGCGCAAGGCGACCCGGATTTCACTTCTGCCATAGCGCAATTCAAGAATCAGATGGTCACGATCGGTGCCTCGGGCGCCGTATTCGGTCTGCTGCTTGGCTATGCTTTTGTCTTTCCCAACCAGCCTTTGTATCTGTTTTTCATCCCTATTCCCATCAAGGCTAAATACATGATGCTGGGATATGGTGTGATTGAGTTCTTCCTTGGTGTGGCTGGCAAAGATATGATTGCACATTTCGCCCATCTCGGAGGCATGGTGTTCGGACTTATATTGTTGTTATACTGGAGAAACAAAGGTACTTTGAGAGGTGGCAGCTTTTATTGATAAATTCCAACGTATCTGCGGATCGCGCGCCTTGACATGGCTCATCATCCTCAATGTGGCAATGTTTGTGCTGCTGTGGGTGATAATCCTTTCCAGCAACGCCATGGGGGTGAAGGGCAATTTCACCATGCAATGGCTGTGTGTGCCATCTGTGCCGTCGATGTTCTTGGGAAGGTGCTGGACTGCCGTCACTTATATGGTGACCCATTACGGATTCCTGCATCTCCTCTTCAATATGTTGTGGCTATTTTGGTTTGGACGTCTCTTGATGACAACTCTGTCTGACCGACATCTGTTATGGCTATATATAGGAGGAGGAGTTTTCGGAGCATTGCTTTACATAGCCGGTCAAGCCACATTCCCCGCTTCCGGTCCTTCTGCATATCTTTGTGGAGCCTCCGCGGCGGTGCTCTCAATAATGACTGCCACAGCCATCCGGACTCCCAATTTGACAATGAATCTCCTGCTGTTTGGCGAAGTCAAGCTGAAATGGATTGCCTTGGTATGCATTTTACTGACAATCGCCGGAGTGGGTGGCGGAAGTGCCGGCAGTCAGGCAGCACACATCGGAGGTGTGATTTTTGGAGCCGCCTTCGTGCTCGCACTGAAAAGCGGTTATGATGTCTCCAAAAAGACTACTGGATTAAAGAAAGCAGCGCAGACTATAAGCAGAATCAACGTCACGCGCGATGGAAATGCCGTGGCTAAGGCTGCCTCAGGAAGACTGGGTGACCCGGCACGTCTCGATGAGCTCCTCGACAAAATCCGACTCTCCGGATATCAGTCGCTCACCGCCGCTGAACGACGCGAGCTCAACGCACTCTCCCAACGCCTCAAAAACCAATAAGTTCCACAATTTAACCAAAAACGAAAAACGAAAAACCAACAACAATGTTTTCAATTCCCCTCATAAACCCAATATTCAGAATGGTGATGAGAATCATCTCCATCATCATTTTCCTCCTTACCATTGTGGCTGCATATGGCGGAAGAGTAAACCCTGAATACCTCACCATTCCATCAATCCTCTGCCTTGCTCTCCCATATTTTGCACTTGCCACTATTATCCTCATCATTTTCTGGGCTCTCTCCCGAAAAATCATCTTCACCACTCTCGGAGTGCTGACAATAATTGCTTGCACCGGTCCCCTTAGTCTTGCCATGCCTCTCAGTTCCGGCAAAAAGGCTGAGGAGGGTCAGAAGACATTCAAGATAATTTCTTGGAATGTGCTCCACACCGACGACATCCGTAAGCCGGATTATCCCGGAAACCGTGCCGTGGAATTCATGGTAAACTCTGGCGCCGACGTGATATGCCTCGCAGAACTTAACAACTTCAGCCCAGACGAGTTGAAAAAGGCGAGTCCCACCCTCATCGACAGCCTTATACGCATTTATCCTTACCGCGCCGGCCTTTCCACCACCGACATCAAGATTCTTTCAAAATATCCAGTTTCTCGTGAGGGTCACTCTTATATCGCTGAGACGGGTCACCACCGCTTCGATTTCTTCAAGGTAAACTTCCCCGGCAGTAAGATACTCAATATCGGAATGGTACACCTGTATTCTTACGACCTCACGGAAGAGGAACGTCAGGTGATAAAGGATATGAGGAGTGTTGACGGAGCTAAAGAGAGCGTCAAGGAGCTCAAAGGCTCTATCCTTCACAAGCTCCGTAACGCTTTCCGTCAACGTGCCAACAATGCCCGTGTGCTCAGGGATGCCATTGACGAGATTCGCCCTTCTGCTCCCCTTATTGTTTGCGGTGATTTCAACGATGTGCCAGCTTCGTGGACATATAACCTTATCAAGGGGGATGACATGCGCGACGCTTACGCCGAGACCAACCTCGGCTTCACTTGGACATACAATAAGCATCTCTTCCTTTTCCATATCGACCAGATGCTTTATCGCGGCAACATCACTCCCCTCAAGGTGAAGGTTGGAAAGATCAACTCTTCCGACCACTACCCCCTCATCGGTGAATTCGCATTCACCACCCCCGACAACCAACCGGCAACAACCAACAACTGACAACCAACAACCAACAACAAATGAATAAACGTTATTTCAAACTCGCGGCTGTCTCTCTCCTTCTCGCCGCATCAACCTCAACAGCTATGGCTGAAGACCACTCTAACCCTTTCCTGAAACCGTACACAAATAAGTATCAGATTCCCCCTTTCGAGGATATCAAGATCTCTGACTTTATCCCAGCCATCAAGGCCGGTATTGAGGAGCAAGACCAAAATATCTTCAAAATCACTGCCAATAGGGCAACACCCGATTTCGACAACACAATTCTCCCCCTCGAGAATCTTTCCCCTATTTTGGAAAGGGTGTCTGGCGTGTTCTATCACTATGACTCTGCCATGTCTACTGATGAATTTGCCGCTATGGCAGAGGAGGCTATCCCTTTGCTAAACGAGGCATCAAACAAACTCAACCTCAACGAGCAACTGTTCCAAAGAATTCAGGATGTCTATAATCGCCGTGATAAACTCAATCTCACTCCGGTGCAGAAACGCGTAGTGGAGAAATACTACCGCGAATTTGCTGAGCGTGGTGCAGCCCTGCCCGCCGACAAGAAGGAGCAACTTATAAAGGTGACCGACGAGCTTTCCAAGCTTTTCATACAATATAACAAGAACCTCCTGAATGCCACCAACTCATTCTTCATCACTGTCTACGACAAGGATGACCTTTCCGGATTGCCGGAATCTTCCATCGCCCAGGCTGCCGAGGAAGCCAAGAGCCGTGGTCTCGACGGCCTGTGGGTGTTCACTCTCCATAATCCAAGCCGTCTGCCGGTGCTTCAAAACGCTGACAACCGCGGACTCCGTGAGGCTATCTATAAAGGATACACCTCTCTCGCTTCTTATGGCGACAACAATAACTATCCTGTGATTGAGCAGATTGTCAAACTCCGCGCTGGAAAAGCCAAGATCATGGGCTTTGACAATTTCGCCCAGATGATGACTTCCCGCGTAATGGCTAAGACTCCGGAGGCTGCAACCAACCTGCTGATGCAGGTGTTTGAGCCGGCCGTGCAGAGAAGCCATGAGGAAGTGGCTGACATGCAGGCTTATGTTGATGCTGAGAATGGCGGTTTCAAAATCGCCCCTTGGGATTACTACTATTATGCCGGAAAGGTTAAGCAGCAGAAATATAACCTTGACGAGAATGAGGTG
This sequence comes from uncultured Sangeribacter sp., assembly GCA_964603335.1. GTDB lineage: Bacteria > Bacteroidota > Bacteroidia > Bacteroidales > Muribaculaceae > Lepagella. Next base: position 15,111 of record CAZRUR010000002.1, read on the forward strand.
CGCCAGTACTTCTCTCTTGAGAATGTGCTTAAGGGCATGTTCGCAGCCGCTGAGCGCCTTTATGGAATCAAGATGGTCCCGATGCCGGATGCACCTAAATATATGGATGAGGTGACAGTATATGAGGTGGTTGACGCTAAGACCGGCGACCATGTGGCTGTCTTTATGACCGACTATTTCCCTCGTGCATCGAAGCAACAGGGCGCCTGGATGGAACAGCTCCAGAGCTGCGGCATTTATGAGGATGGCAACCGCCGACCAATTGTTTATAATGTGGCAAACTTCACACGCCCTGCCGGCGACACTCCGGCACTCCTTACCATTGACGAGGTGGAGACTACTTTCCATGAGTTCGGACACGCCCTGCAGGCCATCCTTTCTCAGGTTCCTTATAAGACTATCGCCGGCACTAACGTCGACCGCGACTATGTGGAGATGAGCTCTCAGATGAATGAGCATTTCGCCTTCACCCCCGAGCTTCTCAAGACGTATGCACGCCATTACAAGACTGGCGAGGTTATCCCCGATGAGCTTATCAACAAGCTCAACGAGTCATCTAAATTCAACCAGGGATTCGTGACTACCGAACTTGCCGGTGCCGCTCTCCTCGACATGAAATGGGGACAAACCGATGGCTCTAATATCGATGTCCCCACCTTCGAGGCTAAGGTGGCTGAGGAAATCGGTATGCCTGAGGAGATCACATATCGCTACCGCTCTCCTTATTTCAAACACATCTTCGGCGATGACGGTTATGCTGCCGGATATTACACTTATCTCTGGAGCCAGGTGCTTGAGACTGACGCATGGGAACTTTTTGAGCAAAACGGTGTTTTCGATAAGAAAACCGCTGACTCATATAAGAAAAACATCCTTGAATCCGGCGACACTGAAGATCCGATGGCGCTCTTCAAGCGTTTCCGTGGGCATGAGCCTGACCCACACGCTCTTCTCCGTCTCCGTGGTTTCGAGAAATAATTCATATGCACACTCTCAATATTGACGAATATTACATGCGCCGTGCCCTGCAACTTGCGGGGTACGGCGCTGGTCGCGTTGCCCCCAACCCTATGGTAGGGGCTGTGGTTGTGGCTGACGGTAGGATTATCAGCGAGGGTTTCCACAACACTTACGGAGGACCTCACGCTGAGGTCAATGCCATAGCCTCTGTCAAAGATTGCGACCGCCATCTCCTGGCCAAATCCACCATCTACGTGACTCTTGAGCCTTGCTCTCACTATGGCAAGACTCCCCCATGTGCCAAACTTATAATTGACACGGGTATTCCTAACGTTGTCACCGGCGCTCCCGACCCTAATCCGCTCGTCAGCGGGAAGGGAATCAGGATGCTTCGAGAGGCTGGCATTTCGGTCAAAGAGGGTATCCTTCTTGAGGAATGTCTCGACATCAACCGCAGGTTTATGACAGCCCAGACTCACCACCGTCCTTGGATTCAGCTGAAGTGGGCGCAAAGTGCCGACGGATTCATTGCCGGAAGTGGGGTCGACGGTGAGCCTCTTCCTGTCAAGTTCTCCACACCATTATCTTCGGTGTGGATGCATCGCGAGCGCTCGATGGCTGAAGCAATAATGGTGGGCACAAACACTAAGGATATCGACAATCCCACACTAAATGTCAGGCTTTGGGGTGGGAAAAATCCCATGGTTGTTGACTGCCCCCACAATGCTGATCTCCACAAGCTCGTCAAGGATTTAAGGAGCCAAGGGGTGACTTCTCTAATGGTGGAGGGAGGTGCGAAACTGCTTGAAAGTTTTATTCGAGAGGGGCTGTATGATGAGATCCGTGTGGAACAGGCTCCAATTGCAATCGCAACCGGACTTAAAGCTCCTAAATTACCTCAAGAACTAATTCTTGCTGATTTTTCACGCTGCGGAGATAACATAATTTCAGTTTTCAGACGTTAAAAAGACCTAAAAATAATTTATTTGTCAAAATCCAGGCTTTTTTGACTTATTATTTCCACAAGAAATATTAATTTTGCAAATTGTAAACAACGCAATGAGATTCGGGCATTCCATAATCCGTTTTTCAGAGCCTTATAAACAATGTCTTTAATTGTGAAAAAGTCACATAATCTATTATCTTCGCTTATCCTTCCGGCGCTCCTGCTGTTGGGATTCATTTCGTCGTGCAACGAGAAGTCTGACTCGGAGTCCGACCTGATTGTGGTTACTCCTTCCACCACCGCGGTCTCCGACTTTACCCTCACCGCAAATACTGCCGTGCATGAAAACCTTGATTCTGTCTTCTTTTCAATTGACTTGAACAATGGCGTTATCTTCAATGCCGACTCTCTCCCGAAAGGAACATACGTCAGGAAGCTTATACCAATAATCACTTTTGCCAACACAATGACTCAAGCGGATTTGGTATACACTGACAGCCTTGGCACTCAACAGACTGTCGACTATCTGGAGACTCAGACCGACTCCATCGACTTTACCAACGATGTGCTTCTTAATGTCACAGCTGCTGATGGCGAAAGCAAGTTCTCTTATATTATTAAGGTAAATGTCCACAAGCAAGTGCCCGACACTCTCGTATGGGACAACTTGGCGAAGACTTCTCTCCCCTCCAGAAACGCTTCTCCCCTGAAGCAGAAGACTGTGTTGCGCAACGCCACAGCCTACACAATCATTGAGGAAAGTGACTACACTTTCACTCTCGCAAAATCATCCAACCTCTCTGAGGGATTCTCTTCCAAGGATGAGCTTGCATTGCCTTTCTCTCCGAATCTTGAATCTCTCGCCGCCACCGATGATGCCTTTTACATCCTCGACAACTCTGGAATGCTCTATTCGTCGACCGACATGTCAAACTGGACTTCCACCGGTGAGCAATGGATATCTATAATCGGACCTTATGCCGACAGTGTGCTCGGAATCAAAAGCACCGACAATGGTTTGATGCATTGCCATTACCCCGCGTCTGAAAGCATCTCCGACTCAGCTGTCACTGCTGATTTTCCTCTCTCCGGAAGGTCAAACCTTGTGTCTGTCGACAACAAATGGTCGCCCGAGCCTACCGTATTCTTTGTTGGCGGACGTGACTCCAATGGTGTCATATCAAGTCACACATGGGCTTTCGATGGGACTATGTGGACCACTATCGATGAAGCTTCATTACCAGCTCTTGAGGGAGTAGCCATGGTGAGATACACCGTCTATCGCACCACTACACTCCTCTTCGTTGAGAAAGCTTACGAGGCTTGGTTCGCTTTCGGCGGCAGGCTTGAAGACGGAACCCTCAACCACACCCTCTATTATTCCTACGACAATGGAATCACCTGGGCGTTGGCTCCCGACCTGATGCAGTTGCCCGAGGATGTGCCGGCTCTCTTTGCACCTGATGCGCTCACAATGGAATCACGTCTCAGCGACAATATCTCCGACATTTGGGCCCCATCTCCATCGAAGATTGCCACTAGAGCTTCCGATTATGTCATTGAAGGTGACATCATATCTTGGGACTGCCCCTATATATATATTATAGGTGGTGATCTTTCTGATGGCACTCTCTCCGACTCAATATGGCGGGGCGTGCTGAACAGGCTCACCTTCACTCCTCTATTTTAATAATTAGTTCTATCCCATCTCTCATCAGATTATCTTGACAATAGAACTAAAATACTGAGTAAAAGAACTTTGAAAAAATATATTCTGATAATGACAACTCTTATCCTTGCAGCCGTATCATCGCCGACAGTGCGCGCTCAAGAGGATTACAGGTTTGACGCCGGTGGCGGTGTGGGCATGACGGGTTATCTCGGTGATGCCAACACCTCTAACCTATGGTCAAGTCCGTCTTGGGATATGGAGTTGCTGTTCAGATATATCATAAATCCTCGTTGGGCACTGAAGACAAACCTTTATGTAGGCGGTCTTAGAGGCGACTCTTCAAAAATGACTAATGTATTCCCCTCTGGGGAATCATATAAATTTTCCACTACTTTCTACGAGATAGGAGAGATGGCGGAATTCAATTTTTTCAATTACGGCATGGGCGAGACCTACCGCAAACTGAAAAAATTCTCTCCGTATATCACTGCCGGTCTGGGAATGACCATGTGGAGCATGGCTGGGTCTTTTGGAGCGGCTTTTGCCATTCCTTTGGGTTTAGGCTTTAAATACAAACCCAGCCGTAGGGTCAATCTCGGCGTAGAGTTTCTCATGAAAAAAACGTTTGCCGACCATCTTGACGGCAAACAACTTGACGACCCTATGGGCATCAAGAGTTCTTTTATGAAAAACACCGACTGGTATTCCACCCTCACTTTCACAGTGAGTTATGAATTTAGCAAACGTTGCGCAGTGTGCAATTATAAAGAATGACACATCATGGATCAACTGCAAGAAAAGATCTCATCACTCGACAAAGACCGCATGCCGGTGCATGTGGCTATGATTATGGACGGCAACGGCCGCTGGGCTAAGAGGCAAGGCTTCATGCGCAGCGACGGCCATGCGGAAGGCATCTCTACAGTGCACAGGGTCACTAAACTTTCCTCCGACCTTGGAATCAAATACCTTACCCTCTATGCTTTCTCCACTGAGAACTGGAACCGTCCGTCGGATGAGGTGGCAACTTTGATGTATCTCATTGGTTGGGCCATCGAACGCGAACTGCCCGAACTGCTCCAGAATAATGTTCGAATTCATCTTCTTGGTGATGTGGAAAGAGTGCCAGAAGAGCCCCGAAAGAAGCTTTTCTATGCCCGCGACGCCTCCGCACACTGCACCGGGCTCAACCTCAACATTTGTCTGAGCTATTCTTCTCGGTGGGAAATAACTGATGCAGCAAGAAAATTGGCACGATTGGCAGCTGAAGGCAAACTTAACCCCGACGATATCGATGAGGATATGTTTGCCAACAACCTCACCACTGCCGGAATGCCAGATCCTGACCTCCTCATACGCACCGGTGGTGAGGAACGTGTCTCCAATTATCTGCTTTGGCAGATTGCATATAGCGAACTTTACTTCACACACATCCTCTGGCCTGACTTCTCTGATGAGGAATATGTCGACGCACTTCTGGATTTCCAGAACCGTGAACGACGTTACGGAAAGACCAGCGAGCAAGTGCAAAATAATGAATAACCTATTCCAAAAACGATGAATCTGCTGAAGATTTCTATTTTAGCCCTATCTCTGACAGTCGCCGCCTCAGCTTTCTCACAGTCGACGGAAACTGTGATCCAGGGCGACACGATATTCAATCCTGACATCATTTATTCCCCGATTCCTAAAGTGTATGAGATCGCCGGAATTAAGGTGGAAGGTATAAATCATGTCGACGATTATCTTATCATTGCCAACTCCGGACTTTCCATCGGTGAGCGTGTGGAGGTGCCGGGCGATGCTCTCACTCGCGCCACTAAGCGCCTTTGGCGTCAGGGCCTTTACTCAAGCGTGAAAATCACTGCTGAGAAAATCCATGGCGACAAGGTCTGGCTTATCATCTCCCTTAAGCAGCAGCCAAGAATGTCGGAAATGAGATTCAATGGCGCTAAGGGAAGTGAGAAGAAAGACATCAATGAGCGTCTGCAGATGGTGGAAGGACAACAGATCACCCCCAACATCGTGGCGCGTGCCACTCAGATAATCAAGGACTATTATGGCGCCAAAGGCTTCAAGAACGCCGTCGTGGAAATAAAGCAGGTCCCTGACATCTCTAAAGAGAATCAGGTGTTCTTGGATGTATACGTTGACCGTCACAACAAGGTAAAGGTGCATAAGATATATGTGGCCGGCAACGACGTGCTTTCCGACCGCAAGGTGAAAAACGCCATGAAAAAGACCAATGAAAATGGCGACATCCTCAACCTCTTCAAGCAGAAGAAGTTTGTTGACTCTGATTATAAAGACGATAAAACTCGTATCATTGAGAAGTATAACGAGCTTGGCTATCGCGATGCCCGCATCGTGAAGGATAGCGTCGTGAAATATGATGAAAATAAGGTCGACGTATATGTGGAAGTAGAGGAAGGCAAGAAATATTATATCAGCGATATCAACTGGGTGGGCAACACCGTATACCCCACTGATGTCCTTAATAATATTCTTGGCATATATCCTGGCGATGTCTACAATCAGGTGCTTCTCGACAAGCGTCTCAGCACTGACGACGATGCCGTTAGCAATCTTTACCTTGACAATGGTTATCTCTTCTTCAACCTCATTCCTATTGAGGAAAACATCAATGGCGACAGCATCGCCCTTCAGATGAGAGTGCTTGAGGGTCCGCAGGCTCGCATCAACCGTGTGATCATCAATGGTAACGACCAGCTTTTTGAAAAAGTGGTGCGCCGCGACTTACGTGTCCGCCCGGGTGAACTGTTCTCAAAGCGCGACCTTATCAACTCTGCACGTGAGATTATGGCTTCCGGCCACTTCAACCCGGAGACTTTGAACCCTCACCCGGAACCTAATGAGGATGACGGCACTGTCGATATCGTCTTCGACCTCGAGTCGAAGGCTAACGATAAGGTGCAGCTCTCTTTCGGCTGGGGTCAGACCGGTGTCACCGGCCAGGTGTCGCTCTCTTTCTCCAACTTCTCTATTAAGAATCTCTTCAACCCCGGAAGTTATCGTGGCATCATCCCGCGCGGCGATGGTCAGACTTTCTCCATCTCTGCTCAGACCAACGCCAAGTATTATCAGAGCTACAGCATTTCGTTCTATGACCCATGGCTCGGCGGTAAACGACCGAACTCCCTGTCATTCAGCGTGGATTACAGTAGGTCTACCGGCATCAACTCAAGTTTCTACAACAACTCCTACCTCTATAGCGGTCTGAATTCTCTATATTATAACTCTTATGCTTATAATTACAACAATAATTATAGCAGCTACTATATTCAGAATGCTTACGACCCTAACAAGGTGCTTCAGATGGCTGGTGTAAGCCTCGGATTTGGCACTCGTCTCTCTTGGCCTGACGATTACTTCCAGTTCCAGGCTTCCCTCTCCTACCGCTGGTATTACCTCAAGAATTGGGAGTATCTCTATTATATGAACAACGGTGTGTCAAACTCTATCATGCTCGGTCTCGCCCTCTCCCGCACCAGCATCGACCAGCCGATTTATCCTCGTCGCGGTTCGCAGTTTGAACTTACCGTTACCCTCACTCCGCCCGCGTCGCTCTTCAACCATGTAAAGGATTGGAAGCAACTTTCCACTATGGCAAACCGCACTAACGTCAATTCTGACGAGCAGGAAAGGGCTGCCAAGAAATTCTATAAGTGGATTGAGTATTATAAAATCAAATTCAAAAGCAAGACTTATACTCCGCTCACCGATCCAGATGGACAATGGACCCTCGTGCTGATGACCCGTGCTGACTTCGGCCTGCTCGGTTCCTGGAACAAGTATTTCCGCACTCCGTTTGAGACATTCTATTTCGGTGGTGACGGTATGTCGGGAAGCTATACATATGCCACTGAGACTATCGCCATGCGTGGTTATGAGAACGGACAGTTCACACCATTCGGATACGAAGGATATGCCTACGGTCGATTCGGTATGGAGCTCCACTTCCCATTCATGCTGCAGCCCTCCACAACTATCTACGCCCTTGCATTCGCAGAGGCAGGCAACTGTTGGACCTCTGTCAGCCAGTTCTCGCCATTCAACCTCAAGAGAAGCGCCGGTGTAGGTGTCCGCCTATACCTCTCAATGCTCGGATTCCTCGGGATCGACTGGGGATACGGTTTCGACAAGGTGTGGGGCACACGTGGCGGCAGCCAGCTCCACTTCGTGCTCGGTCAGGAGTTCTAATGGAGAATGTCTGAAAGTGTGAAAATTTGCTAAACATTCTTGAAACTTCACTCGTTTAAACTTATGAATTATTTTGGTGTCTTATAGTCAAAATGATTCATGGTTTTAAGTTAATTAAGTTAAAAGAAGAAGATATGAAAAGATTATTACTCGCCCTCTTCGTTGTCATGATGGCTGCCGGAGTGGCTTCTGCTCAGAAATTCGCGCTCATAGATATGGATTATATTCTACGAAACGTCCCGGCCTATGAGATGGCCAACGAGCAGCTGAACCAGGTTTCGCAACGTTGGGAAAAGGAAGTCAACGAGCTTTCCAAGGAAGCCGAGACCATGTATAAGAACTATCAGAGCGAGATGGTGTTCCTCACCGACGACCAGAAGAAGAAGCGCGAGGAGGAGATTGTGGCTAAGGAGAAGGAAGTCACTGATGCCCGCTACAAGTATTTCGGCCCGGAGGGTGAGCTCTACAAGAAGCGCCAGTCGCTCATGAAGCCCATTCAGGAAGACGTCTACAACGCTGTCAAGGCTGTGGCTGAAGAGAAGGGGTATCAGACAATTTTCGACCGTGCATCCTCTCAAAGCATCGTTTTTGCGTCTCCAAGAATAGATGTAAGCAACGAAGTGCTCGCAAAATTGGGTTATTCCAAATAATTTAAGTAACTTTGCAAAATCAATTAATAAAAATAACAACCGACAGAAATGTTAAAGAAACTTTTGTTAGTGGCAGCCGTGCTTTTTCCGATGCTCGCTTCCGCACAGACTCTTAAGATTGGCATCGTCGACACTCAGGAACTAATAGCCAAGATGCCAGACACTGCAGCTGCCCAGAAACAGCTCGAAGACGTATCAAAGAAATATCAGGACGAGTATGCCAAACTCACTGAGGAGATGAAAAGGCTCGTCGATGAATACCAGAATATGAAAGAAGACGAGCTTCCCGCAATCAAGGAGCGCAAGACTCGTGAGCTCTCTGACTATCAGCAGAAATTGCAGCAGTTTGAGCAGACTGCCGATCAGGATCTCCAGAAGATGCAATACGACCTCATGTCGCCGATTCTTCAGAAAATCCGCACTGCTATTGAGGCTGTCGGCAAAGAGGGTTCCTACTCTCTCGTGCAGAACAAGGATGCTCAGATCATCCTCTACTATGACAGCCCGGTTGTTGACATCACCAACGATGTGAAGGCTAAACTCGGAATCCAGTAATTGACTATCACCTACCTGTAAATATCATGAAAGCGGAGTTTCTCACTCCGCTTTTAATTTTAAAAGTTCCCCTCTCATTTTTTCATTTCTCATTTTTCAATTTTAAACACCCATGCCCATTGGTATCTTTGACTCTGGCTACGGCGGATTGACAATCCTCAAAGAAATCAGACGCCGCCTTCCCCAATACGACTACGTGTATCTGGGCGACAACGCTCGCGCCCCTTATGGCACCCGCTCTTTCGATCTCGTTTACGAATTCACGCTTCAGGCAGTGAAGGCCCTCTTCGAGCGTGGCTGCCACCTGGTGATTATCGCATGCAACACGGCGTCTGCCAAGGCTCTCCGCTCAATCCAGCAGAACGACCTCCCGAAGATTGACCCTACAAGGAGAGTGCTCGGTGTGATTCGCCCCACTGTCGAGGTGCTTCCGGAAATCTCAGAATCCGGTCATATCGGAGTGCTCGGCACTCCCGGCACGGTTGCAAGCCACTCCTACGCCCTCGAGCTTGGTAAGTCGGCCCCCAATATGGCTATAACGGAATACGCTTGTCCTATGTGGGTGCCGCTCATTGAAAACAATGAGGCAGGTAACCCCGGTGCGGATTATTTCGTGGCAAAATATATCGATGGTGTGATGGGTATGGATCCGCAGATTGACACCCTCGTGTTGGGATGCACTCATTTCCCGATTCTTATGGATAAGATTAAGGCTTACGCCGGCGAGGGCATTAAGATTGTGGCTCAGGGCGGCATCGTGGCGGATAGTCTTGCCGACTATCTCAAACGTCATCCAGAGATTGAGTCAAAGTGTGAGAAGAACAGCATCATACAATATCTCACCACTGAGAATCCGGAGAAATTCAGCTCGTTTGCCTCTATCTTTATGGGAAAGGAAATTTCCGCCACAAGGGTTATGCTTCCCTCCCTTACTCTTGACCAGATCCGCGAGCATCTCCCGGCTGAGGCTCTTCCGCTCCTCGACTCATATATTGCCCTCCATCCGGATGATGATGAAGGCTACAGAATCCGTGGACTGAAGTATTGGGCACTCGGAAAGCGGTCGGCTGCCATCAACGACTACCTCACCGCCTGCCGCATCAATCCCGACAGCAAGGCAAAGCTATCACTCCGTGCCTCCTACGATATTCTCAACTATTACAACAAAGACCTACTCAATCCCTAACTCTTGTTTTAGGGAAACAGGCAACGGCAGGCAAGAAGGGAAATAGGCAATAACAAGCAAGTAGGCAAATTGTATTGGTTGTCTGTTTCATAAAATTTGTTAACTTTGCAAAAATATTAAGGCGCATACATCATGAGATTTTCGGCATATGTCCTTCTGATAGCAGTTGCATTATTTCAATTTCTCCTTGGCTCATGCTCAGAGTCAGAGACCGGCCGCATTATGGACCATGCCGAATCGCTGATGGAGGAGCATCCCGACTCTGCGCTCAATCTGCTCATACAGATAAACTGCTCTCCAATCAACAGCCGTAAGGAAAAGGCACGCCACGCCCTGCTGATGTCCATGGCCCTCGACAAAAACTATATCGACACCACAACATTCGACGTGTTGCAGCCAGCCATCGACTACTATCCCAGTCACGGAAACCCCGATGAAAAACTAAGAACCTATTACTATCAGGGACGCATATACCAGAACCGAGGCGACGACAGCCACGCAATGACATCCTTTATCAGGGCATCAGAGACCGTAAAAATTTCAGATACTCTTACCCTTGCCCGTACACATGTAGCAATGAGTGTGCTGTATCGTGATATGTATGTACCCAAAGAAATGATTAGTCATGCTTTAGTGGCGGCTGATACATATAAGTCTATTGATAAAAGAGATCTTCGGATGTCTTGTTACATCCAAGCTTTGCAAGGCGCGTTGCTTACCGAAAATAAATTATTGACAGACAGTATACTGAATTTGTGTGAAAATCTTAATAGTGAATGTGATGAGTCATATAGAGAGGATTTGGTGGGCTACAGACTTACATACAGTATAAAATATGGTGATAAACAAGATATCAAATCCAATATAGACATGCTGTTGGATCTTAGAAACCCTTCTGGATGGATAATAATTGAGATTGCAAGAGGATTTTTAATACTGGGTGAGACAGACAAGGCAGAGGAGTATATCTACAAGGCAGATTCCATTGGATCTGTGTCAGATAATGAAAAGTATCTTATAGTAAAATCTGAGATTTTGGAGGCCATGGGAAAGCATGGCGAGTCTTTAGACACGTTCAAAGAGTTTTACACAAATGATGCTGTAAAAATTATGTCGGGGGAAGCCTATGACCTATCTTTTGTAACCGAGGAACACATTAAGGAAGTCAACATGCTTAGGGCGGAAGAACACCGTAATTATATTATATATGGTATATCCGGCGGCTTCATAATCTTATTGATAATATTTATGATGCTTGTCTATCGGCATAAACTCATCAAGGCTAAGTTAAAGTTATCAAAAACGCTGCAGGAAAGACTTGAAACTGAAAAGAAAAACACGGAGCTTGAAAGAAACAACCAGATTCTTATAAGCGAGAACCTGAATATGCAGATTTATGAACTACATGATGAGATAGACTTATTGAGAGATGTGTTGTCAAGAAAGGATTCAATGTCCAAGGCGATTAACAATGCTGTGAAGGAGCGGATTGAAGTGCTGAACGCCTTAATTGCGTCGGCTATATCAAGTAATCCAAAGTATTCGAAGGTGTATGATGAATGGAAAGATAGGATAATCCGCGACCATGAGGTATTCATGAACTCTACCCGACTTGCGTTGAAGGCATCCCATCCCGAAGTTATAAAGCATCTGGAGGAGCATGGTCTGAATGAATCAGAGATCAACTATGCATGTCTTTATACCCTTGGTCTTAATGGAAAAGAGATAGGAAAATATATCCACAGTCAGAGACACTATCACATAAGCAGTGACATAAGGAAAAAGTTGGGACTTGACATCAACAATACAAATCTAGGCAACTATATCCGCAAACTTATGGGGTCTCGTAAGCCAGAGAATTGACCATATTTGAGCCCCTAAATCCCTTTGTCAAACTTTTTAGAGTGTGATGCTGAAATAAGATGTCGTAAATCAGGCAATTTATTGATATCTAATATTATAAAAATTGTATTTGTCAAACTTTTTATTTGTTTACAAAGTTTTGAGTGCATAACTTTGCATCAAAAACAACCAAAATTATAAACAACATGAAAAGATTGACAATAATTCTAATGTTTGTCTTGTCAATGGTCTCAATTGTTTCAGCTGAACAAAAATCTGTTCCGCTTGAGTATAAGAAGACATGCAATGACAACAATCACACTAAAGTGCATCGCGCTCCAGAAAGAATTCCTGTTATCAATGTGTATTTTGATAATGATACACGTCTGATAACAGTCGAAAGCGAAGAAACCACTGACGCGGAGGTATTTCTCTACGATGACCTCGGAAACGTCATTGACTACACATCCACATTGAATGCTGTGTTATACTCAGACTCAGCAGTATCGGGTATTCTTAACATTATCATAAAGGCGAATTCCTGGACAGCTACAGGTGAAATTGTACTATAACGGCAAATAACAATATTTCATAACTTAAATACACATAACCAAAATGAAAAATCTCAAAACAATTGGATGGAACGACAGAATATCCTCAATAGATTGGACTTTAGTTATTGGATTCTCAGCTTTTCAAGGAAATGATCCCGAAATTCCTGCACACAACAAGGATTGCTGATAAATATTCTTCGTGAAAAGGGTGTTTCTATCATTAATAAATATCAAATAATAATAAGGAACTTCAAAAATAAAAATAAACCGTATTCAGGCTCGTTAAAACTTTAAAATTATTATCTAACAAATTTTTAAGTTTTAATCGCCAAATTGCTTTATCCACAAAAACTTATGAAGACAGATTTTCTAAAAATCCTGATTCTGACATTGCTGATTTCGATAGGAATCGGCGGATGTTCCAAAAAGGATATTGATTCCGATGACTACATTACCTCAATGTTGTCTGGCGACTATTCCAACGGAGGGCTCTGGAAACTTAATGTGACGGTCAACGGAGAGCCGATTCAAAATTATGACAAGGTCAGATTCGATTCGAAAGACCTTACTGTGGGTGACTTCCAGTTTGTGAATGTCATTCCAGGAGAATCGAAAAAGGAATTCAAGGATGTTCCCCTAACCGCCACCGAGGAGGGAATTGCATTCACAATCAATTACACTAAGTCAAAAGAAAACATCGAGATTACCGGCATTGTCGATTTAGGGACAATGACGGTAAACATAAAAATGTAAGATGACTGCGGCTGCCAACAGGTTATTGTTATGAAAACATCTCAGCTTGCCATGAGAGTGCCGGCTATAGCCTGCATCCTTTTGGCAAATTTTACGGCATCGGCAAATGACAACAGTCAATACATCGAGGATACAGACACCGTCACCGACTCGAAAGACCTCCAGGAGGTTATCGTAAGAGGCGTCAGAGACCGCGGCAGAGACAAGTTCGGACACATGTCTGTCTCAGGAGTGGAAATCAACAAACGGCCCGCCCTGCTCGGGGAGCATGACGTGATAAAGGCCCTGCAGACATCCTCCGGTGTGGTGGCAGGCACAGAGGGTTTCGCTGGCCTTTACGTGCGTGGAGGCGAGACAGACCAGAACCTGTATCTACTTGGCGGACTGCCGCTGCTCAATGTATATCATTTCGGAGGACTCTTCTCCACCTTCAGCACACATTCCATTGACAGGGTGGATTTCTACAAAGGGGCGTTCCCCGCATTGTTTTCCGAGAGGGCCTCAAGCATTGTGGATGTGGGACTGAAGACACCTGACTACACCAATACAAAAGGAGTGTTCTCCATAGGACTCATAAGCGGACAACTGTATCTCACCACACCCATAAAGAAAGGAAACAGCGCATTGTCTGTGTCGTTGCGGCGCACATGGCTTGACGTGTTCTCCGCCCCCGCCTTAGCAATTATGAACGCCACGAAAAAACGGGACGGCACTAAAACCATCTTCAACTACAACTTTACAGACCTGTCGGTGAAATTCAGCGCCACCGACCACCGCCGCAACGATTTCTCAATGATGTTCTTCTTCGGCAAGGACAACTTCAAACTTGGTGACGAGCATTTTGACCCCAAGGACAAGAAGGATATCAATGAGAAGGATATCAACAGGATGTCGTGGGGCAACTGGGGATTCTCAGCAGACTACAGGCTCTACACGCCAATCGGTGACCTCACACTCCAGCCATACGTGTCAAAGGCCTTCTCCTCAGATGTGGAGGAGAACATCAGAAAAGAGGGTGACGACGTAGACCTTACCTCGACCACCTCCGTAAAACCATCAGTATTCCAGACCGGAATGAGGGAATATCTCAGTTTCCCGATAGCGCACGGACTGGAGGGAGAGGCGGGTCTGCAGCAGACCTGGTATGACTACAATGTGGGTAACCCCACAGCCCGCTACACCGACACCGGCTCAAGCGAGATGAAGATACCCTTTACCAATCATTCCAAGAACTGGCTTCTGTCGGCGTTCGGGGAGATTTTATGGAATGCTGCCGACATATTCAAGGGGTCGGTGGGATTGAGGGGCAACCGCTACATGAGCCAGGGAACGGACCATTGGAACCTTGAGCCAAGACTCAGCATCAAGGTGGGTCTCCCATATGAGTCGAGCATAAGCATCGGCATGTCAAGAGTGACGCAGTATGCGCAGCAGGTGACTTCCAACTATATGTATCTGCCCTCGGATGCATGGCTTCCGACAGCAAGCCATCATAAGCCTCTCGTGTGCGACATATATTCCGTGGGATATTTCAAGAAATTCAAGAAGGATTACAGCGTGAAGGCGGAGGTGTGGTGGAAAAACATGCGCAACCTTGCCGAATACAAGCCCAACACATCGGTCACCACATCCACTTTGTCATGGTTTGATAAACTCACCTACGGAAAAGGATGGGCATACGGACTCGACCTTGAGTTTGACGGAAGATACGGGAAAGTAAACTGGAACGTGGCATACGGACTGATGTGGAACTGGCGCAAGTTTCCTGGAATCAACGAGGGAAGACGCTATCCGGCAAAATTCGATAACCGGCATAAACTCGACATCAACCTCGGCTGGCAGATAAACGAGAGAATGGAGCTCACTGGACAATGGGAATACATGACCGGAAACAGAACCACCGTTGCCCTATACAACATAGCCCCTCCCGACATCGCCTTCCCTGACTCACCGTTCGTCAATCCCATGGACATAAACGGCAAGCGGCAGGACGGAATCGACTACTTTGAGAACCGCAACAACGTCAGGATCCAGGCGTTCCACCGGCTGAACCTAAACCTCAGCGTGAAGGGGAGACTGGGTAAATGGCTCACATACCAATGGGACTTCGGTCTCTACAACGCGTATTGCAGAATGAATCCATTCACTATAAAAAAAGACTACATCAACGACAAATGGAGTGATAAGGGAGACTACCGTGAGTTTAAGACATTGAGCCTTCTGCCGATCCTTCCATCAGTATCATACACAATAAACTTCTGAAACCATCATGACAAATACCCGTTACATATATCTCATTTTGGCATTCATGGCAGTCTTTATGCTGCCGGGGTGTGAGAAAGATCTCAATCTCGACAGATATCGGAATCCGGAAATGGACAATATGCTTGTGGTCAATTCCATTACCAATCCCGACTCGCTGATAGCGGTGTCGGTGACACATCCATATTTCTTCTCGGAGCCGCATCTTGTCTTCAGCCCGGTGACCGGGCTGGATGTCAGTGTCTCGGGGAATGGCGGAGAGTGGGAAAGCCTGACGTATGATGAAATCTCCGGCAACTATGTCTCCGGGCACACACCCAAGGATGGGGAGATTCTCCGGCTGAGGGTGGAGGGGGAATCGCAGTCAGTCACCTCATGCGATACTGTCCCCCACAAGATTGAGATTGAGGATGTGACAGTCACAAGAGTGGGGCCAATCCATATTTATTGGGACACTGACTACCGGTTTACATACAAGATAACATTCACCGACCCCACCGATGAGGACAATTACTATTTTTTGGTGGTTAATGACGATGCTGACCAGTATGAGTTTTCATACACTTGTTTTATAGATTACACTGCCGACTATGTGTTTCAGGTACTCGCAAGCATGCTCAATCAGGATGTGCAGGGATGGCAGCCAGATGGGATTTTCGGCTATCCGTTCTCCGACAAAGGAATCGACGGCCAACGATACTCACTCACGCTGACTGAGGTGATACAGAATCCATGGACGTCCATGTTGAAGCGGCTGATGAGGAAGATATCGCTTTATTCGATATCCAAGGCCTATTATGAATACATGATCAGCGTCTTGGCAATGGACTATGAGGAGGATGCTATCAAGGGCAACCTACTGTCTTTGGGACTGATGGAGCCAACGAAGATCTACAGCAACATAGAGGGCGGCGCCGGACTCATGGGCAGCTACAATCTCAGCACGAGGCGTATAGACATTCTCCAAATGACCGGTGGCTGGCCCACGGAATAAAATTTCATTACAAATCCTCGACAAGCTAATTGGCAAGCCGGCGAATATCAATATCGAAGGATACCCAATTCAGGCACATCGATGGATCAGTGCACCTCCCAGGGGAATGTCATGTGGCGGGAAGGCCGGGTCATCATAGCAGGTGACATACCCGACATGACTGACGTTGAGAAAAGGCTGTTTCTTCTCGGCAAGTCGTTGGAATAAAGCATTATTGGCCGCTCCTGGCTCCAGCCCCGGCTCTGATTGCGGATGTATAACTTGGCAAGTCCTCTAAGTCCAGATGTCATGTGCCGCAGTTCGCCGAGCAACTCTGTCATGTCTGACACACGGTTGATCATAAACTCAAACACGGTCTTTCCCCCCATTGTCAGGCGAGCGAATATACGGTCGCCAAATTCTATCTTGTTGCGCTGAATGTCCATAACTGTTTTGGCTTTGAATGTGTGAATGTTTCGTTTTGTTTTTCTGATGCAAAATTACCCCACATTACTGCCGTAGCATTGCAGCGATATGTTAAAATATATTGAATGAATCAAAATAAGGCACGAATATTTTAATATGACTGAGAAAAGCAGTAACTTTGCCGTGTCATATCACAAATGTTTCGGCCTAAACTCCGTTTAGGTTTGTAAGGGCAGGAATGGTGGAATGGTAGACACGAAGGACTTAAAATCCTTTGGCCCTTACCGGCTGTGTGGGTTCGAGTCCCACTTCCTGTACGATTTTTACCCCACGGGTTGGTGATTCTTTAATTGCCAACCCTGTTTTTTGCAACGCTGTGCCGTAAAACGAAAATACCCGACATGGAATCGCCTGTATTAGCACTCACCGAGCAGCGCCGCCTCCTGCAATTGGAATATGAGGCGGAGAAACTTGCGTTCAGCAACATCACCGAATGCATCGGCATCTCACGTCTCGTAGAGAGAGGGGCTGCATGGTTTCCGCTCAATATCGGAAGGTCTTTCTATAACTCCATGAACCAGCAGGTAGTGGAGATTTTCCACAAGAGCGACGAAGAGATTGACCATAATTTCGAATACGGCAAACCGGTGGCATTCCTTACTGAATCGTCTGACGGGAAATTCCGCTATCCCTTCACAGGGACTGTCAGTTTAGTAGACGGCGACCGGATGGTGGTAGCCATTCCTGACACTGCCGACCTTAACCAACTCTCCTCCGGCAATTCCGGAATAGCGCTATCATTCGACGAGACTACCTACCGCACAATGTTTGAGGCCATCGACCGGACAATGAAAGCGAAGGGACGACTCGGTGAACTCCGCGACCTCTTCTATTCCCATCGCAAGGCCGGGGAACTGACCCTACCCCACATGCGCTTCCCATATCTGAATCCCACTCAAGAGAATGCCGTCAACAAGGTGCTTGCCGCCAAGGATGTGGCTATTGTGCACGGTCCTCCGGGCACTGGCAAGACCACGACCCTCGTAGAGGCTATCCATGAGACTCTCCGTCGCGAGAGCCAGGTGCTCGTCTGCGCTCAAAGCAACATGGCTGTCGACTGGATCTCGGAAAAGCTATCTGACCGTGGCATCAACGTGTTGCGTCTCGGCAACCCCTCGCGTGTCAACGACAAGATGCTCTCTTTCACCTATGAGCGTCGTTTTGAGGCGCATCCCGACTACCCTACCCTCTGGAGCATACGCAAGGCTATCCGAGAGTTGCAGGGAGGCAGACGTTATGCTTCTGAGCAATGGCATCAGAAGATGGACCGCCTGCGCAGCCGCGCCACAGAACTGGAGATCCGCATCAACAGCGACCTCTTCGACAACGCCCATGTCATAGCATCAACTCTCACGGGCAGTGCAAGTAGATTGCTCGACGGCAAGAAATTCTCCACGCTCTTCATCGACGAGGCGGCACAGGCCCTCGAGGCTGCCGCCTGGATTCCCATGCGTCGCGTCGGAAGGGTTATCCTCGCGGGCGACCATTGCCAGTTGCCCCCGGTGGTGAAAAGTTATGAGGCTCTCAAAGGTGGTCTCGGTAAATCGCTTATGGAACGCATCGTTGAGAACCATCCGGAGGCAGTCACACTCCTCTCTGTGCAATATCGCATGAATGAGGAGATTATGAAATTCTCAAGCGATTGGTTCTACAATGGCGGCATTCAGGCGGCTCCTGAGGTGCGCTATCGGGGAATCCTCGATTATGACTCCCCTATTGAATGGCTCGACACCTCCTCCATCCCTATTGAAAGCGATGAGGATAGTCTAAGCGCTGAGTCTGACACTGCTTTCAAAGAGACTACAGCTGGTGACAACTATGGTCGTCTGAATAAGGACGAGGCACTCCTCACCATCCTGTCCTTACAAAAATACATAGAGCGTATCGGCAAGGAGCGGTTCCTTGACGAGCGGATTGACGTGGGGGTTATCTCCCCTTACCGCGCTCAGGTGCATTATCTCCGCAAGCTTATCTCGCGCACCCCTTTCTTCAAGCCATTCCGTTCCCAGATTTCTGTCAACACTGTCGATGGCTTCCAAGGCCAGGAACGTGACGTGATAATAATCTCCCTTGTACGCAGCAACGATGCCGGACAGATCGGTTTTCTTCGCGACCTCCGACGCATGAACGTCGCCATGACCCGTGCCCGCATGAAACTCATCATCATTGGCGATGTCCCGACCCTATCCCACAACCCCTTCTTCCGCCGCCTACACTCCTTCATTGAGTCACTATAGTGCTGATGGAGCGGCGCCGGAAAGGGCATTGATCTCGTTGCCTCTCTTCACTTTCTTTCCATATCCAAACGTGTATGTGGCACGAAGATTCAATGTACAATGATATTCAGGTATTTCAAAGCCAGTAAATATATCATAATCAGATGTCTTCATGGTGTTCCACTGTGCCCAGTATGAACTTCTGAAAACGTTATTTGCAGAAATGGTTATGTTCAAACCTGCATTCGACCATCCCAATTGGAAAATGTAATAAGACAAGTTCTTCGACAAATTACCAGTTGCGGGTTCCATTGTATATCCAAGCGACTGATACGAGACAGAGGCATTGAAATTGCCGAAATAATATTGGGCATCGAGCGAATAGCTGAATTGATTCTTGCGCAGATGGTGGAATCCGGTCGACGAAGAGTGTGTGAATTCCGGGGATACCTGAAGCGTAAGTGTATTCGGCAACATATTCCAGGTGAGATTCACTCCGGCTGACATACCTGTATAATCACCACTTTTTTCTGGCTTGTAAAGGATTGCGTTTCCATTGTCATAAAGCATATATGTGCTTACAACCCTGTCATACATACCTGTGTATTTTGAAAATGCCTGCAGGGTGAATCGGTTTCCTGCAAGGAAAGTATAGCTTAGATTGGTGTTGAAGGTGCCATAACTTCCAAGAAGTGGATTCCCGGTTTCATATAGATACTCGTTTCTGCGCAAAACCTTGTCCTGTCGAAATATTCCGGAGAGAGAATAGACTTTATATCTCATAGTAAACAGGAATCTGTTCTTCCGATTAGGAAGATACGATATGGAGACCATGGCATCAGGGGCAAGTTGAGAGTCCTTTATTCCGTTCGTATCATACCAATCATTGGAAAGCATTCCTTGAATGGAAGCATTGAAATTATTTCCATGTCTGAAAGAATACAGCACTTTGGCAACAAGAAGATTGTTTCTTGAATGTGATGTGGATGGCGAGTTGTCGAGATATTCCACGTTGTTCCACATGTATCCGTAGTTTAGGTTCACGCTAAATGAGTGACCTCCGTTGAAAGCTTTTGAGAGGCTTGTCTGAATGGTGGCGGAGTAAGCATCTTCCCTTGAATAGTTTACAATCAAATCAGCCACCTCCGCGTCAGAAGAATAGTTGCTGTGGTTGTTTCCGTGCCTATAGGCAAATATAGGGATGAGGTAGAGGTTCCATTTTTTCGGCAGGGTAAAATAATAATTCCCCATCCATGTCAGTGACCGTGCTATTAATGGCGTGGAGTAGCGGTATGAGTATTCCTCCATTGCATCCGGCAGTCCCATCGAAAGGCTTCCTTCCCTGACATTGTGCATCATGTCGAGAAATGTAAACCCCACCATATTGGCAATCGACACTTTATTCGTGTTGTATGTGGCTCGGAATGTTACAGGCACATTGAGAGAATTTTTTTCTGACGATTTGAGTGTCTCATCCCTTTTCACCGTGTAATCTGCAAGACGAAACACGGAATTTGTGTAATATCCAGAATGAGAAGAGTTCGTATAGATTTCACCGGCATAAAGGTCATAGGTCATTTTGCCATAAGCAAAACGTGAGAATACTGAGCCAGAGTTTTTGAACGAACTGACAAGACTCTGACTGTCGGAAATTTTTGTGTATCCTCCATATGCATACTTATGCAGTAGTATGTTGATGACATATGGATTACCCTCGAAACGTGGGTCAGTAGAAAATGATATGAATTCCACCTTGCTTACATCAGTGGATTTTAGTCCGTCAATCTCCCCTTCTCCAGCTGGCAAGTAATCTATATAGACAACAACATCTTCTCGAGTGTCTGTCTTTATTTTCTGGTCGACGGGGTCTATGCGTATCTGGTTAATGGCCATGCGGCGAAGCAGGTCAATTGCATCCTGAGCGGCGCGTTTCACCTTTGATGATGGATAATATGTGGTGGTGTTAGTGTCCATCTTCCGGTTTTCTGCTGTCACAGTCAACTCATTAAGCGTGGTTGACACACTGTCATTCTTATTCTGTGCACATACTCTTAGACTCATGCCGAACACTGTCGCCACCATGAAGATCTTCCGCAGATGAATTGCTGTTACAAATCCTCTCATAATCCTTATCTATAAAATTTACAATAGAATCTTCAAAAGAAATATCCATCACATCTTCTTTACAATATGACCTACCATTGAAATGCTCTCTGGGACACAAACCCATACATATCGGCAACTTATTGCATCTAAGGCATTTCTCATTATCAAAAGTGGGAGAAAGATATTTAACATCATAATCATCATGCCAAGTAATACGTCCATCTATCTCAAGAATTCCTTTAGGCCTTTCCCCATACAAATCATTGCATGCTGTGCATTTGACAACTTGCCCATTATAATTTATAGCACTGTAATATTTCTTATTGGCATAACATGGAATAAAGTTTTTCGATGGATTCCAGTATCTAACTTTATATCCTGATTTCTCAAATTGTTCAAGAATAGAATGCAAATAGGGATAAAAATCTTTTTTTACAATTTCTTGCCATACCTTACATGGGGTTATCATAATTCTTGATCTCAGATGAATCGGAATAAATTCGTTAACCTCGTCAACCAAGCTCATATCTATATTATTGTGTGTATAGTTTATCCTGAGATAAATAATTACATCTTTTGATTGTTCCAGCAAGTGACAGATGTTAATAAGGACAAGTTTGAAAGTGGAATCACACCCTTTAGTGAATTTCACCTTATCATGAAACTTTTGATTTCCGTCTAGTGTGATTTGGAAATGTCTGAATTTTAATTTTATACACTTCTCAATAACGTTTTCATTCAGATAATAGCCATTTGTAGTAGATGAATTAATGAACGGGATTCCGGCATCTCCACATTTATTCAAGGCGTAACGGCTTATTGTCTCCACAATATCATCGAAAAACATCAATGGTTCACCTCCAAACCAATCGATATGCAAAGATTCTATCTTTTCAACTTCTATCATATGGTTTATATGAGCTTTGATTTTATCCACGCATTGCATATTCATCTTAGACTCAACATGATCCTGAATGCAATACCAGCAATGGTAGTTACAATTAAGTGTAGGAAGCAAAATGAGAAAATAATGCTTGCTATTACGCGCAAGCATGTTACGCTCGCGTATGTATAGCAACTCATCCATGGAATTATCTATAACAAACCCTCCTTTCTCAAGTTTAGTGATGAAAGATTTAGGGAGTGATTCTAGTTTGTTATCCTGTAACAATTCCCAAACTTTTATACCGACAGACTGAGTCAATCTTACATAACAGCGTGTAAGAGTATTGAATAAATACATAAAACCATTTCTGCTGATATTAAGTATGTATCGGCTGGCTTTCATGAAGGGAATTGGATAATAATATAGAATAAAATACTTTGGTGACAGGATGACTCCGTGACGAATCATCCTATCATACATGATGGTCTTATTCTCATGTTTCTACACAATGCGTAATTAAAAGCATCAGCATTTAAGATGTACTGATCCACAACTGTCAGACTCATTAGTACATGCTCCTTGATCTACAGTGGCCCCACATCCTTCAGTAGTATTGATGCAGTTCGGCTGCGATCCTCCTCCGCAAGAAGCTGCATTGTTAGTACAACTATCTTGAGATTGCACCGATTCGGAAATAAATCCACCTCGGATGTCTGCTTTTTCAAGTTCAGTTAACTCTTCTTTTGTAAAAATTTTATCCATGATCTAAGCATTTTAAATTTACTTATTCTATTAACCGTTGTTTTTAACGCCATAAAATTATAAATATTTTTTCAATTTAAACGCTGACATATCTTAAAATATGTTATATATGTTAAAATATGTCATATAACAAAATCAGCCAATGTCTTTTTTGCCACATATTCATTTTCTATGTTTCTCAAAAAAGACTCTAAGAAATTCAACAAGGTAGTGCTCGACTACGCATTGCCGGCCGCCTTGTTTGTGTCTATCGTGCAGGCAAGCCGTGAAGACTTGGCAAAAGACATTAAGCTTACCCTCGTGTCGCTCATCGGCATCATGGCTTGCTTTATGCTCGTATACTTCGTCTTCCGCTACTGCTTTAAGAAAAACACCGGTGCCGACGCTGCCGTGTCTGCCTTGATCAGTGGTTCTCCTACAATCGGATTCCTCGGCTTTGCCGTCTTGGAGCCTATCTTCGGAACAACCCCTGCCGTGGCACTCGTTGTGGCTATTGTGGGCATTGTGGTCAACGCTGTCGGCATCCCTGTCGGTCTGTCGCTGATGAATGCCTCTCTTGCTGAGCAGCCGGTTATCGGTCCTGACGGCAAACCGCATCCACGTCCAAAGGTAAGCGCTTGGAAACCTGTGCTCCACGCCCTTGAACAGCCTGTGGCTTGGGCTCCTATCCTTGCCGTTATTCTCGTGCTTTGCGGGCTTAAGTGGCCGGCTTGGCTGAGTCCTTCTTTCGACCTTATCGCAAAGGCGAATGCATCAATGGCAGTATTCTCCGCCGGTATCACCCTGTCGTCTATTAAGATTGACATCAACTGGCAGGCTGTCCTTGGTTCTATCATGAAGATGATTGTCATGCCGTTGGTTGTGCTCGTGCTGGGTATGGTGTTCCATATGGACGCCATGAACCTTAAGATGCTTGTTGTGGCAGCCGCTTTGCCGCCTGCCTTCTCAGGTATCATCATTGCCGACGAATACAACACCTATGTCGCCACCGGCACATCGTCTCTTACCTTGAGTGTGATCCTCTTCGTTGGGTTCTGTCCTCTCTGGATATGGCTCACCGACGTAGCCCTCAAGATGGCATAATGAATTTATCAAAAAAACTATAATCAACAGGACAGCCGCCTCGGCTGCCCTGTTTTTTTGTATATCGTACATTTTTCATTTCTCATTTTTCATTTCACATTTTCCATTTTTCAAAAAATTTGTTAAGTTTGCGAATCCAAATTCACAACCTTATTATGAAGAAATCTTTATTATCAATTTTCTCCATTGCAGCCTTTCTCGTGTCTTGCAATGGAAATGGAGAGAGCAAAGACGCTGCTCCCGAAACTGCTGACAATGGCAAGAACGTAGTGGTTGAGACAATCATGTCTCGCAGAAGTGTTCGCGATTATCTCCCCCAGGCTGTAAACCGCGACACCATGAACATCATCACAAAATGCGGCATCAATGCACCCAACGCCATGAACGCTCAGTCTTGGGAAGTCAGAATCGTCGACAACCCAGACCTGATTAATGAAATGACTCAGGCTTTTGTCAAGGAAAATCCTAAGCCGGCATCAGACCCTAAGTTCAAGAATATGTTCCGCAACGCCCCAACTGTGGCTTTCATCGCTGCTTCTGAAGGTAACTATTCACTGATTGATTGCGGTCTGCTGAGTGAGAATATGATTCTTGCTGCCTGGTCGATGGGAATTGGCTCTTGCTGTCTCGGCGGTCCCGTGGCGTTCATCAACTCCCCGGAAGGTAAGGAATATCTCGACAAACTCGGATTCTCCGAAGACCACAAACTGGTTCTCGCAATCGGTTTCGGCTATCCCGCAGAGCAACCCGACGCAAAACCACGCGACGAGTCCAAAGTAAAATTCATCGACTGATTCATATTATTGGCATAAAAATGGGAGAGACCATCAAAGTCTCTCCCTCTTTTTTAATATCCTATAGCTTACACATTTTGCAACAATGGTAAATTGCAACTATTTTTCTCGTTGGCAAACTTTTTTCCAAACAAATTCAAAAAATTATTATTTTTGCAAAAATTAACGAATTCTAATGGAAAACCTCATCATAATCCTACCCCTTATCTTAGCGTGGATACTCGATATGCTGCTTGGTGATCCTACTTGGCTGCCTCACCCGGTTATTGCCTTTGGCAAGGCAATAAGCTTTTGTGAGCATCGACTGAACAAAGGCGGTAACCGCACCATGAAAGGTGCGATTACCGCCATAACACTAATCTTACTGACTTATGCCATCACTTGGGCAATCCTCAAATTAGTTTCGCCAATTGTATGGCTCGACTTGGCTATCCAGACCATCCTCATTTTCTTCTGCCTTGCCGGGACAACTCTTATCCGCGAAGTAAGGATGGTGTTCAAGGCCGTTGACAAATCCGTGGAAGACGGACGCCGACAGGTGGCTCGTATCGTAGGTCGCGACACCGCCAACCTATCTCCCCAGGAAATACGCACCGCCGCACTCGAGACCCTTGCTGAAAACCTCAGCGATGGCGTCGTGGCTCCCCTCTTCTGGTACGCACTCCTCGGAGTGCCGGGCATGATGGCTTACAAGATGATCAACACCCTCGACTCCATGATTGGCTACAAGAATGAGCGTTACCGACAGTTCGGCATGGTGGCTGCCAAGATTGATGACTTCGCCAACTACATCCCGGCACGCCTTACAGCACTTCTCATGATCCTCGTTGCCGGAAAACCGAAACTCTTCAGATTCGTAAGACGTTACGGACCTCAGCATGCCAGCCCCAACAGCGGCTATCCCGAGGCTGCATTGGCCGGTATACTCGACTGCCGTTTCGGTGGCACCCACGACTACTTCGGCGAAACAGTCTACAAGCCATACATCGGCACTACACACCGCGACTTCACCACCGCCGACATGCTCCGCGCCACAGCCATCAACCGCCGCACCGAAGCCGCCGCCCTCCTCCTAACTCTCCTCTCCCGCCTCCTCTAACCCTCAAGATAAAACACAAAAAAACGGTCAACTCCATTTATAGAGCGACCGCTTATCATATTACATTTGGAAACGCAAATCACTACTTGCGAATCATAACCTTCTTTCCATTTATGATGTAAAGACCACTTTCAAGCTGTGCTTCAATTTCCGCCCAACTCTTGCCTTTGAAAATCAACACACCTGCCATAGAATATACAGTCACATTCTCATTGGCATCTATATATATAGAGGCAATTGAATTCAATTCCGAGTATGTGCCATATATCTCCAAGTCATATGCAGGCATCACTTCTGGAATTTCTGTTGACCATCCATCAAACATATGACCTTCAGGAACTTCTGGATCCTCAACATTAATCAATGCTCCATATTCCACATCCTCTGTTGAATAAATCTCATCATTCAGATAGATTGTGAGCCTATACTTATTGATTGTATATGAGCCAAGTATCTCAACATCATTGGCAGGCATCGAAGTCGGGACATTCTGCCATCCTGAGAATGTGTATCCCTCTTTTTCCGGAGCATTCGGAGTAGTGACTGCCTCTCCATATTTAATGCTCTTCTCTTCTATCACACTATCTCCAATCTTGAATGTGATCTTATAAGAGTTGATTGAGAAGGTTCCCGTCACTGTCACATCTTTTGCCGGCATCGTCTCAGGAAGGCCACTCCAGCCTGAGAAGGTATAACCCTCTTTTTCAGGATTAGCCTCTGCTGTGATTGCAGTGCCATACCCTACAGTATATTCCTTGTACGAAGCACCATCAACGATGTAGGTCAGCTTATACTGATTGGCGGTATAAGTGCCTATGATTTCAACATCATGGGCGGGCATCGTTTCGGGAACGTTCTGCCATCCCTCGAAAGTATATCCCTCCTTGGCCTGGGCCTCCGGTGCCACAACTGGCTGACCGAACACTACAGATTTTGTCTCAATCACATCCTCACCGATTTTGAATATGGCATTGTAGGAGTTGATTGAGAAAGTGCCCGTCACCGTCACATCCTTAGCCGGCATAGTCTCCGGAAGGTCACTCCAGCCTGAGAAACTATAACCCTCTTTTTCAGGATTAGCCTCAGTTGTAATTGCTGTGCCATAATCAACATCAAACGATTTGTATTCAACGCCATCAACCGTGTAGGTAAGGTTATAGGTATTGACACCAAATTCAGCCGCCAAAGTCACGTCATCATTAACGACTATGGTTCTTGGATTTTCTGTGGAACCATCAGACCACTTTTCAAAATGATATCCCTCATTAGGTGTTGCGGTAAGACTCAGTTCTGTCCCTTCTGCGATTCTGCCCCCATTATTGTTTACAGTGCCTTCATTGCCTGCCGATATAGCGACATCGAAATGGCGGATTATCGTCACTACATAAGGGTCTGAAGGGTATCCCAATCTCCCAGTTGATTCAAAAGTAAACGACACTCCATCTATATCAGAGATTTGTTCTGTCTCCTTATCGTAATATTTGAAAGTCATCGTTTCTCCAGATTCTTGATTACTGCGGGCGCGAACATATAGGCAACTTTCCCCATTGTCCAATGGAAGCAGTTCAGCTACTCCACGGCATTCATCGCCGCAGAATACACCGACATCATAAAGCGAGTAGTCCATCTCTGATGCTGCAAATCTCACATCAAGGTAGAGACTCATGTCGTAACGGTAATCGCTCGCATTGACCGTCCACGGTGTCGAGGCCGAAGCCCCGACACTGTTTACGACAATCATGATGAGAGCAATTATCGCGTGTCTATATTTGACAATTATATTCTTCATATATTTTTATTGTTTTTATCGGAGAATTATTTTGTGATAGGTATATTCTCCATTACCATTGACAATAACCACATAGACATCTGGATTGAATTGTGATATCCTGATTCCGGACTCCGACACTTTTGACTCGTGGAGAAGTTTGCGTCCCTCTATATCATAAATCTCTACGAGATCTATTTCTTTCGGGTCTATTCCCTTGATGACGAGCATATCGCCCACTACGGAAACTTTGATATTCCCATCATAGGAAACTTCGCTTATACTCATGCCACTGTTGATGTTGATTGCATGCGGGCTATAGATGTCACCAACCATGTTCTCACTAAACTTCAGTGATGAGTTAGTCTCATACTCTGATGAGCTGCCACTGTCAGTAACCTGGAATGTGATCTCATCTCCTGCATTTCCATACACACTCATCATGATAAGGCCATTGACCACACGCCCAATGCCCCTGCATTCTGTCCCGCAGAATGCATTGACCTGATAATCCTCATTGTCAAGGCTCACACCGTCGGTGCCCGTAACTGTTGCAACCACCGGCATGATTGAGGGATATTTATGGATATCGAGCACAAGAGGAGAGTTCTGCGCTATGCGTGAGGCTGCATATCTGGCTGAAGCCGTCGAAACGATAGATGTGTTGTAAACCACGTTCTTTGCCGATTGGCTCTGATACATATAGCCAAGTCCCGGCGACAGCGTTTCAAGTGTGCCAACCCAGCTTTCGCCATCATATTGGGCGAATCCGTTCTGACCCACAATTATATCAAGGGTTTCAACTGCTGTGGGGGCGAACGCCTCGTCAACCGTCATTGTCTGACTTACGGGATAGCCGAGCCAGTTCCAACCAGAGTTTAGGGCAATTGGTGTGGCGGGATTCCATGCGATGTCGCTCAAGCGCTGGCGAGTGGTTGGGGCGGTTGTCTCAACCTTGTAACTTTCGGAGGCATTGAGTTCCTGAAGCATACCAACCATTCCAAGTTGTGGGTCGCGGATTACTTCCTGAGTTTGGCTCATTATACGCTGAATATTCTCATCAGCGGTAATGGTTTCAGCAGCAACCGGTGACTCAAAGTTGTGTGAAATCCAAGTCCAACCCTCTTCCATTGTGAAGTCCATATCACTTTGTTTGAGGGTATAGTTGAACTCTACTGTTTCTGACACATCATCATCGCCAGAACCTACTGAGGTCATGGCAAGAATCTTTGTGTCTTCGTTGATAACGATAGGCACAGTGTATTTGCGGCGTGTGCCGTTCTCATCACATGGGCAAGAGCCGTCGGTAGTAAAGTAGATCACACCATCCTTTGAATCGGTGGTAAGTTCTATCTTGGTGCCACGATAAACGGCAGTACCGCTCGCACGTGATGAAGTAGGTGCTTCTGCATTGATGATTTCGGTAACAACGTCAACAGCACATTCGCCGGTAACGGTAACGCCATCAATCGAGAACGTCAACTGTGCGCGACCGGGGAGGTCACCCTTTACAGTAACGGTAGCTTTACCCTCCTCATCAATTGTTGCCTCTGTCTTGTCAACAGAAGTAATCAGATCCGAAGAATTGGCAATATGGAGTGTACGACCTACGGCTGCTTCGTATGGTAGCGCGTAGATTGTAACCTCTTTCTCGCCACCATAAAGCACTTTCACATCTTCAGCGGTTATAATCTGGACCTCTTTCTCAACGTCAAGAACCTGAGAGAAAGTTTCAGTCATCGGTATGCCGGCATATGACAGAACATTGCGGCTGACTGTCACACGAACTTCGCCAGTTGTAACGCTCAGAGATTCTTCGGGAACGAAACGGACACGCGAAGCGTATCGGGTCGCGCTCTCATCTTCCTCATCGGCGTATTCATCGGCAAGAGCCGAGTCAATAAGGCGGATTGTGCCGCTGAGTTTCTCCCCATTGGCTGTTACATAGATGTTGTCAGTGGTAAGGGTTGACAAATCCATGAATTTGTCGAACTGAACCTCAACACCTTCTTCATATGCACGAGCCTCGGTAACTTCAGGCTGCTTGTTCTGCACGATGCCAATGTTCACCTCAAGTTGTGGAGGAGGAACGGGTAGCCACTCGCTGTAGGCAGTGACATAGCCATCCTTCTCAAACTTAACCTGCCACAGACCTTGCGGAACGTCCCACTGATACATACCATACTCATCTGTAAAGAGCGGATTCTCCTGAGCATATTCCTCGGCATCCCAAAGTACAATTTCCTCATATGGGTCGCCATACATATCCTCCTTGGTTTCCTTATAATAGATAGTAGCTTGAACACCTTCTAAACGATTTTCCGGAACGGCCTCATAAACAAAACCAGAGGGATCAAGTATTGGATTTATCGGGTTCGTTATTGGCTGCTTTGGATCTGGATAATGATTAGGATCTGTATCGCTATTGTCATTTGGAGTCGGTTCATTATCATTCGGAAAATCTTCAGGTTTTGGATCCTTCTCCTTACATAACTTTTGTGCCTTTTGATATGATTTTTCAGTTCTATCCTTAAAGCCATCTATTAGTTTGGTATATGCATAATCAGCTGCAATATTTGCTGCCATAACGGCAATAGATGCAAGAATTGCAGATGTAGAGGTTCCACCGGATGGAACTAAAGCAGCAATACCAGCAGTCACTCCACCAATTTCAGCAACATCACAACATAATTTTCCAAAATAATAGGCACCGGCCCCGATAGCCCATCTATTAGCACTGTCTTTTAATTTTTGCACAGATGTTTCTGCTTCTGGGCATGGAGGCGTTAAAGAATCCCTAAAAGCAATCAATGCCCGAACTTCATTGACAGCATCTACACCATCGAGAATCAAGGCAGTAAATGAGAACGCTTTTCCTGCGATTTTACCACCTCCACTCATATATTGCTTGAAATTATTATTCAGCCATTTTGAGGTTGACTCAAGTCCTTCAAGCACTTTTGTTTTTGCGGCAATTTTAAGCTTTATTTCTCCTTTTAACCATGCGTTGTTACTATTCTCTTTAAGCCAGCGTCTGTCTTTATATAAGTCAGCAAGTTCCTCTTTGGCAGCAGCAGCAGCTTTGTCAAGATTCTCGTTGCAACTATTCAAAAATCCGTAGATTCCTTCAACTAAATCTTTAATTGTTTGACTAACCTCTTCTAGTTTTGTTATCCAACCTTCTGCCGAATCTGAACCTGAGGCTCTCAATATTCTTGCTATGGGAGATTTGGATTGAGTATCTATTATAATGTATATGTTAGACTCAAAATCGACAAATTGCCATGTTGTCCCATCGCTTAAATAGTAACAAGAATTACCATCTGTCTTATCAAGGGAAGAAAATCCTTGATTATACAAGAATTCAGTTGTTAAATTGGCACAGTCTCGAATTTCAATACCATCAGTATAATCATTTACGGACTCATTCCATGGAGAAGCTGACAGTAAGTTACCCAAATAATCTAAGTCGGTATCATATCCTGCTAATTTAGCCGAAATTGTTTCCTCTGTCCTATATATTTCATCGTTAGAAACATTGATGTTATAACGACTAATAATTTCATCTATAATTGTATCCTCGTCTGATTCAATAGAGGTACTATTCAAAGATTCGATTGTTGTACTTAACCATTCATTGTTAGCTTCAAATTCGTCCAATATGGATTTTGACGGATTCAAATTGTTTAAGAGGAAATCTGAGTCAAAACGACTAATTTCATTCAATTCATAATCAACACTAACATTGCATGGAAGCGAGGAGGAAGAGAATGATTCAACGGCCACCCAACATTTTTGTTCATTAGAATATACTGGCACAAGTCTTTTTATGGCTCCAGAACTTGTGAACACGTTCAATACTAAGTTTCGGATTTTATCAGGCTCTGTTGTAGTAAATTTCACCAAAAATGTAAGATCGGTAGTTGTATAAAAGTCATACTTAGAAGCATTACATGAGCCTTCTGCAATATCCCAAATTACTTCATATTGTTTTTTGTAATATCCATTCCAAAATGTCATTGTAACAGTAGTTGGCATAATAGCTTCCGGATCATAATATACCTCATTACTTTCCGTAATAAGCACATTACCGGCTGGTGTCACAATTTTTGCATAGACGTCAATTGAACTCAATTTCTTGGGATCAGTCAATACGCATGACGCACTCCATGTACCATTAGCATTTGCTTGACAAATTCCAATTTGAGATTCATTAGAATATACTTCAACTGTCGACTTCGGCAAAGCTGTTCCTGTAACAATAAAGTCTGTAGAGGCTATAATATTAGGAGTGGAGATTTCAATTTCTTTAATCTCCGATAATGCCGAGCCTATAGGCTGTGTCAATGTCTTGCCATTATAGTCAAAAACAATTGAAGCAGTTGCATTGAATGAGCCTCCGTTTGTCGGAATTACACAGAATCGTGTTTGCGCAGTGTAAGCGTTTCCGAGTTGTACAGTCAGGCGGTTGTTGTCAATTGTATAAGGCAACAAATTCGGGCCTTGGATAACAGATTGCTCTACAAAGTCACAGGCTTCCGGAAGGTCTACTACAAGGGCAACGTTTGAAATGTCACTCTTGTAAACGCCTTTGAAGTCGATTGCTGCGCGAAGTGTCAGGTAATTACCAGTTGTAATGCTACTCTTGTTTGATGAAAAGCTTGTTGAAGAATTGGTGTAGTAGAACAGGCTCTCATCGAAAGCCGGAATCTCTGAATTAACAACCTCAGAGAGCTTACCGCTTTCCACACTAACCGCATTCATCACATAGTCCGTACCTTCCTTCAAACCGATCTCATCAAAACTTGACAAGCGTAGTATAGCGTTCATAAGGTCAGACTGACCCATTGAGACGAGCGTATAATCGCCATCTTCAAGTTCTGTGAATGTGGTTTGTGCTTCCGAGTAAGTTTGCTTTTTAAGCAGTTCACCTTTTGCAGAATAGAGCATTCCAATAACGGCAGGATTATCGGTCATCTCGAAGGATGCAGATATCCCACCCTTACCCACAATGTCAAATGTCACTTCTGCTCGCTGATTTTCGTCAACTGTAACTGTCTCCTCAATCGGATTGAATGCTCCGGTTTTTGACGTAGCTGTCAATTGAAGCTCATCGCCAGTATTGATATTCTCGTCAAGCACGGCAAGAATCGGATACTGGAGCGAGACATCATTATGCGCACGGTTCTGGGTGACATTATATACGCTGACGAGCACATTCTGATAGTCGGAATAGTAATCTTGGACATCTTCTGACCCAGCATAATGATATGTAAATCCATAAGTTACGCGAGCACCGACGATGGATTTCATCGTTGTCTTTCCCAAGTCAAGTGACAAGATTTCCGGCTCAAACGCCCCTATTGTATCGTTTACATTAACACATTCTGTATAGGCATATGTCAAGCGAGTCTCAGGCGCATCAAGCACGGACAGTGACCACAACCCCTGTCTGTCTGTTTTCGTTGTATATGACTTGGAATACTTGCCGTTGAGAGTTTGGCTGACAGAAACATAAGCACTTGAAAGAGCCGCTCCGTCACCATCTACAACTGTTCCGGAAATTGCAATGCTGCGGAACGGCACAAGCGTGATGGTGCAGGTGTTATTATCAGCATCTACAGTAAACCCTGTATCTTCGGGTGCCACATAGGTTGCACCAAGCGCACTGTTGAGAGTTACGCGACAAATAAGTGCCTGACCTTCCGGAATCTCGCCAAGTGAGGTAGCCTTACGCAGATAGGTGGTTGTGCCATCAGCCAACGGCTTCAGCCATTCTACAGTAACATCTGTGGTAACATCCTCTCCATCCGGAGTCTTCACCTGGGCATATACCGTGTATGTGCTCTTCAAATCTTCAAATGTGACCTCAATATCTTGGTCCGGAATTATTACATTTTCAATTCTGCCAATCTCAAGTCCTGCCTGGGAGTACAGATAGATGTTATACTGTTCATCCTTTTGCAGGCCGTTGAACGTATATAGCAATCGGTCTGATATCACATATTTCTGACGGACACCGGTATTTATATTGACAATCTCGAGTGAATTGTTTTTATATCTTCCGTCATCAGCATCCTCTGGAAGATTCACCTGAAGCACATGTGCATCGGAGGTTATAGGCAGAATGGTGAAATCTTTCCAATAATCCGCATTGCTATAAAGTTCAATCGCAGATGCTGGCACAAATATCGTGCAATTATCTTTATTCGTGAAATCACTGAAAGTGGAAGAATTACACGTCGGTGGTTCTTGTGCGTAGATTGTCAGCGATGCCAAATTTTCACAATAACTGAACACATAATTCCCAAGATTGGTAATTGTTGAAGGCAATATTATACTTGAGGCACCAACCGATGAGAATGTATATCCGGGTAATGCAGACACGCCACCTGTCCTGGATATATCTATTGTGCCGGCATTGCTGAAATAACTCAGATTGCCAATGTCATTAGATGTAACCTCACCCTTTACAATTAGGCTACTGATGTTTGAGAAATTGCTATATCCAACAAGACTATTTAACGCATCATACAGATAGCCTGGTGTGAAATCATCAATGATAACTTGTCCGGTTGCCGTATTGTAGTAATTGGCGCCTGGATTGGAGGGCGATGCAGGATTGTAGTTGAAATATGCCACAATGTCAAGAGCCTCCTCACCCATCGTAATATTGATTGGTGAGGTCGTTTCCTTCAATTCTTCCCCATTTATTGACCAGCCTGTCAACTCCCATCCGGTATTTGGATAGGCATAAATATTGCGGGAGGCATTCTCCTCCATGTCAAATGTTCCTGATGGACTTAATGAGGCAGCTCCCGATGGAATGGCACGGACTACAACCGGATGACTAACTTTTTGGTCTTCTGGACTGGGGTTGCCAGGACTTTGAGGATTATAGATGTAATTTGCCACTATCGTCACATCATTCTCCGGCATTGTGTAGTAGAATGATGTCGAGGTAGAAATCTCTTCCCCATCTATAGTCCAGTTTTGGAACTCAAAACCTGTGTTATTATACGTATAAACTCGAGTCTGTTCTCCTGCCTTAAGACTATAGGAATTTGCATATGCACTTCCTGCTCCAGAAGGATTTATGACAACGATTAGATTATAATACTTCTCAGTCTCAGTCCCATTCTCTCCTGGGTTTCCGGGTGACTCAGGGTCATAATTCTCCCCTATTCCTATTTTCCTGATAGGAATCTTTTTCTGGGGAGTCGTGTCATTTTGCTCTGTGACATTATCCAAATATGATGCGTCTGCATTCAGTTGACATCCTAATATAATTAGGAATGCCAACAGGATGCGACTTATATGTTGGGTAATGCACGCTATTGATCTATGTTTCATGTTTCGTGCTCTAATGTTATTTCAGAATTGCCTTACGTGTAACATTTCCATTGGAAATCAGGTAAAGTCCGGATGTCGGTACTTGTATGTCTGAAAGTCTACCGTTGTAGACCACAACTCCGTTGACTGAGGTAACTGTAACATTTGTATCCTCACCAAATTCAGAAAGGATTGAGGCAATCCCCGTCGCTCCATTCCCTACAATTGAGAATTTTACTGAGAAACGGGATGCGTTCTCATTGCTTGACGATGTGAACTGGTATGATCCCTTTGTCAGGTCTACTGTAACGTCAGTCTCATTATCTGTCAGCATGACGCTCCATTCATCGCTATACTTACCTGACAGCGACAATGTATAGAGCTTCTCATTTGCTGAACGTATACCCAGGGTTGCCAATCCATCACCTACAGGGCGCTCATTGATGCTGTATGCCACGTCTGCATTCACATAAATCTGGGCATCTTCACTATTGTCTGCAAAGAATTTGGAGGCGTCCCTACCAATCTCATATTCCAATTTTGCCTCTGAATTAAACACAATTCTGGCGCGGTCTTCATAATTTTCTCCCGAAAGCTCAAAATTGAATACATTGCGTTCTTCTACTGATGGCATTGGGGATGACTTAGCCGGTGACTTATACATCGATTTCCCTTCATCTGAATGCATACGTCCTTCCTCCTTGAATGTCATTTCTGTTGCATCAAGCGGACACTGCACGAAGAATGCCTCATATGGTGAGAGTACTAAATCATCATCAACTGGTGAATATGCCACATATGCACTACCGTTCCATACGGTGACTGGTGCCGTGAACTCCTCATTCAGATAATGCATATCGAAATAGCATGGATACGGGTTACCAACAAAATTCCATGAGCGGTTATGGGCAAACTCTGCTGCATACTCAGTCAGAGATACAATTATATCAGTTTGGCGGAAAAGGTTGTTTTTTGTTATGGAATTACCGGAAGTAAATGACAAAGCAGGATACACTACATATCCATTTTCATCATAACCTGCATATGCTGATACAATATACCCTTTGCCTGCCTCAAGTGTGTCATCATTCGTAAGATTTACCCAAGTTGAAGATGTATCACCGGCAGCGCGAGCGGCTGAGTCATATCTGCGGATTACCCAATATGTATCTTCACTCGGAACTATATCTGACACTTTAACATCATAAGGCAATGAAATGAAGTGCCACTCACCACTACCATTATAATTATAGAAAGTAAGATTATGCGTTACATTGTCTGCTCGCATCTTATCTGCATAGTTTATCAAAGTGGGTACATATTGATAACTGGTACGCGACCTTCTTGACAATTGTCCGGAGATTGTTAATTGACCGGCGGAGAGGGTTCCCTCACCAGTTGCAGTAAGTTGACCTATACAATTTTGGCTATTACCATTATCATCATAATAATATTTACTCTTATCATAACTTAAGTCAATTGTTGGATTATTTGCTACTACAGCATTATCCTCTTCTTCAAGATTGATGGTCAAGGGCCGGTCAACAAGAATATAATCTATTGAATCCTCTATGGAACGCATTAAATAAAAGTCACTCCAGTAATCAGTGTTTCTATAAAAGTCTTTTGAAAATGGAGGAACATAGAGATATGTACGTGACATATCCATATCGCTGCCTATAAATGAATTTGATGCTGTCGGAGGAACTGCTGCATAGCATTTGAAGGTCTTAATGCCCGTATTATTAAATGCATTTGATCCGATACTTGTAACTGTAGCAGGTATTGTTATTTCTTCAAGTGCTGTGCAACCATAAAATGCACGATATCCTATAGACGTTACTGATGAAGGAATTTCTACGCTCTTAAGATTTTTACAATTATAAAATACCTCATCATCTATGGAATTAAGGGTATTCGGAATAGTAATGGCCTCGATTGCTGTGTTATAAAATGAACCATAATATATATTTTGTAGATTATCACCTAAAACTACTGATTTTAGAGCTGTGCAATTTAAAAATGAATCATATCCAATAATTATTGCTGATGACAAATCAACAGACTCAAGCATGTTGCAATACGCAAAGGAATAAGATCCTGTTGAAATAACTGTTGATAAATCTAAGTTGTTTAGTTTTGAACATTCATAGAATGCATAGTCGCCTATTGTTTGAACCCCATTAAGATTTATGTACGATAGTGATTTGCAACCATAAAAAGCATATGACTTAATTTCTGTTATTCCATTAAGATCAAAAGATTGTAATCTAGTACACCCTCGAAATGCTGAAGATCCAATTTCTGTAACAGTTGATGGAAGCTTTACTTCCAAAAGGGAAGTGCGATTATACATGAAATCCGAAGGAAGTTCGGTAATTATGGTCTCACTTAGATCAAGTTTCATAAGTGATGTCAGGTTCTTGATTGCGCTAAGGTCTGTATCATTAATATTTCCTGTCACCTTTACATATTGGGCTGCTCCCCAGTCATAATCATTTTGGGTAAGGTAAGTCTCAGCAAACTCTCCATTTTTCTCTACATTAACTGTAATCCACTCATAATCCCAACCATAAGGAAGAATTGATGTATTTGAGTAGTAGTAATTATTTGTATAACTGGAGAAGTTAGATTTATTACATACATATATCGCACTTGCATTCACGTAAAACCCTGTGTCCGGGGCTTTTCCCAACATATATATGCCTTCAAGATATTGGTCAAAACTATAGCTACCTCCAATATAATTTATTGTCTCAGGTATTGTCAGATTTTTTATGTTTTCTGTAAATCCATATTGGAGATAACTAGACGAATAGATACGGAAAACAGGAATCACCTCTTCCCCGACCTTGATGTTGTCTGGAATTGTAACAGATTCCTCAGATGACATGATTGCGACAAATGATGCATATTTACCGTCATAGTAAGTCTCTTCTCCAGTTTCTGAATCATAGACATAAATGCCTGTCGAAATCGTGAACCCCATATAGGTTCCTTCTGATGTCTTTGCTAAATATTCAGCATTTCCAAAGTTACTTAGGGTAAGTCCTGATTCTGAGTAGAGCTGGGCATCCACTGTGCCTATGGAAACTCCAACGTTAGAATTTGAAGCCTCGCGGGCCATTACTTTTGCAACCGGTGTCCCGGATGTCTCAACTGATTCATGCCATGTTACGGCATTTGCAAGCGTGCTGCAGAACAATGCCGCAATCACACATGACGCAATAAAGAATTTCTTCATAATGTTTTTGTTAGTAATTTATTATTTTTTGTGGAATCCTTAAAATTCGTGATATAAAAAGAATAGCGCAGGTCCGCACCGTTACACGTCCTGCTGCTTCATGGCATCTGGCATAGCCGTCACTTCGTAGAACGAGTAACGTAGAGCCTACGCCGTATGATATATGATACACCTAAAGGAATATTCTAAAAAATATTCCATTCAAGCATATTATAAACATACCCGAGACATCTATCGTCACTTCATTCTTGACGAAGTTTTGAAACTGCCAGATTTCTGAAACAGCCAAGAACGTGCGTCGATAAACGCTGTTCAAATTATGTTATGACCTCCCACCTTACGACTCCATTAAGAAATCGTTTTGTGTAAGATCGCCACAAAGTTCGCAATTATTTCTTACAATCGCAACTTTTACACCCAAAAATTTCCTCTTTTGCCAATCTTTTACAAAAAACCGCTAACCCTTTCCCCCTTGCGTGAGATTGCCAGAATTGCGTAGCCTCTCTTTTGCTCCCTTCGCCCCTTTGCGTGACACCTGCCAGAATTGCGTAGCCGCTTTTGCTCCTTTGCGTGACAAATTTGGTGGAAAACTATGATTTCACCATTTTAAATTTGGTGGAGAACTATGATTTCGCCATTTCAAATTTAGTGGAAAACTATGATTTCGCCATTTCAAATTTGGTGGGTATAAAATAATTTACTAATTTTGTGCCTGTTATCCAAATATCACACATCTATGGCAGAAAGAATATTCAAAAGAAAGATTTACGACAAGATTTCAAAATGGAAAAAGGAACGGAATGGCTCAACAGCCCTTCTCATAAAAGGTGCACGCCGCGTGGGCAAGTCAACCATTGCCCGTGAATTTGCAAAAAGGGAATATAAGACATAAAACTGGGATAAACCAAATTTTTGATTCTCTCAAGATTTTGGTCGCCAGCATATACTTTACCTTCTCCAAGAAGTTTAAGAAAAGCATATATTTCACTCCACTCACCTATATTCCCTTTTAACAAGTTAGTATTCATTGTGCAATAGGTCTTTAGTTATTATCTGAGAACTCTCAATTATATTGACATTACCAGCCAATTCCAAATTTTTATTTCGAAGCATTTCTATAAAATTATCAAAGTCATTTGTTGTGCAAAGAATTGCCTTTGTTAATCCTATTGCTTCTCCATGTGCTATTTTGCTATTTACTATATCATATTCCTCTTCCGAAAGAGTAAGCAAATAACATTCAGCATTACGATGTACATATTTAAGAGCTATTGCTTCTAAATCTGCTTGTTTATATCTTTCCCTTAAAGAAGTCTTTAGAGAAAGGGAAATAGGCGCCTTCGGTGTATACAGGATATTGTCAAATTCCACATTGGGCACAAACGCAACTCTTGCCTGAAGATAAAAAGGCATAATTCCCTCTCGTATTAAGAGAGTATTAATAATCACCTCAAACATATTTCCATTCAATGAATTGGAACCCCTATGTCCGTAAGGAGACTCTTTATACTTTCTCCAACAATCTCTTACATAATCAGAGGGCCTTTCGTATTCAAACTCCATGAATGAATGTGGTGCAAACAAGGATTCAAAACAACGCACAGTCTCTCCAACACTACGGAAAAGATTTAGCTTTACCAACAAATTTTTCTGTTTACGTGAGGCCATATTATAAAGAGAGGATGTTTTTATTGGATAATACTTTAAGTAATTGTTGTGCCGTCGCTTGGATAGCCGGGACTGCCACCGAGTTACCGAATTGTTTATAAGCCGATGCGTCTGCTACGGGGATTTGAAACACTGGTGAACCTTTGCCATCACTATAAACAGGATAGCCCTGAAGGGCACCCCATTCCCTTGGTGTCATTCTTCTCCAGCCATCTTTATTATATTCACCTTTGATGCGAGTAGTCGGTGTAAGATCTGTTTGACGTGTGTCTATAACAATATTACGCTCGCGTCCCATACCTCCAACAACAATGGCATTTGCAACTTCATCATCTCCTACAATTGCATAGCCAAAGCCGTTTCCCTTACTTTCATGCCGTGCCTTATGACGTATGAGAGTGTCAACGTAGGTTGTCGATAGATAATATTTAGACGGAACTGGATCTTTCTCACGAATGTCGATGAAGTGCTTGGTCACTTCTTTTTGTTCGGGATATTGGAAGTCCTCTTTCGTTATTCCAAGATCTTTACGGAAACCAACTATGTAAATACGCTCACGATGCTGAGGAACACCAAAATACATCGCATTTACAATCTTAGGGTCTGGAACCACATAGCCCACTTCGTCAAGAGTATTCAATATGGTTTTGAGAGTCCTGCCTTTATCGTGAATAGCCAAACCTTTAACATTTTCAAGGAAAAACGCTTTTGGTTGTTTCCGTCGAAGAATCTCCGCGACATCAAAGAATAATGTGCCTCGTGTCTCCTCAAATCCAAGTCGTTTACCCGCAAGGGAGAATGCCTGACATGGGAATCCAGCACATAACACATCAAAGCCATCGGGTATATAACTCTTTGTTTGTTCTGACGTGATATCACCAAAAGGCACTTCACCATAGTTGGCAAAATACGTCTTCTGAGCCTGTGCATCCCATTCTGAGGAGAAAACACACTGGCCACCGAGATTCTGCAATGCCATTCGGAATCCCCCTATACCGGCAAAAAGATCAATGAAAGTAAATTTTGGATTTTCTGGACCAGGAAATGGGACATCATTGAGATCATCAAACAATGAGCGCTGGAATGGACTCATTGGTTCGCTGACCATTGAACAATCAATATTGACCTTTTGGGGCAATGTAGAGTTTGTCCATGCATCTATTATGTTTTGAGCTTTCTCTTGATAGATGTTGCCATGTCTCGTGCCCTTGAGCATTAACGCATGTGTCACAATGGCAAGTTGGGCTGTGAACGGTATGACAGAACCATCATCATAACACGTACGCTGTTCAAATATTTGAACCGGACCTGCTTTTTTATATCCCAAGTCCATCAACGTGAACGTTATCCTATCTTTACTCATCTATTCCTAAATTAAAGAATGAATCGGGGAGAATTGCATCATTAGGTCGTATATATCTTCTTTCTCCCTTTCACATACAGCGAAAGATTCTTCCATCCTTTTATTAAGAATTCTTGACTCCTCTTTCGAAAAGGCACGTGAATCTGATTCAACGATTACATAATCTTCAAATGATTCATCTGGATGAAAAGCTACTTTGGCTTCATCATACAGATATTTTGCAAACGTCTCAACATCTGATATAGATGTTATCTGTTGGTTAATGTCAAACATGAGAAAAATAATTTAAGAAACGCCCTCGTAGGCAGACCGGCTATCAATCCTTTATACGTCTACAAGGTGCCTATTAATCCGTTGGATGTTCGTTTTTGTCTACAAGACTCTTTGCCATGGCAAAGAGTCTTGTAGACGTTGTGATCTTTGTCTGCTCTTGCACGTAT
This sequence comes from uncultured Sangeribacter sp., assembly GCA_964603335.1. Taxonomy (GTDB): domain Bacteria; phylum Bacteroidota; class Bacteroidia; order Bacteroidales; family Muribaculaceae; genus Lepagella. Next base: position 56,932 of record CAZRUR010000002.1, read on the forward strand.
CAGATTACAAAATTAATAAATTTTTTAATAAAAGCAAAAGCTATTAGTCGCATTCCTCCTTTTCATGCTCATTGTTGTCACCATTCTCCTCATCAACGTTCCTTGGCGAGGTGAAATCCTTGCTCCCATCAATGAATGATTCAGGAAAGTAGAAATTTTGCTAAACCTGCGTTTGTCAAAATCGCTGCAAAATTATACAGGTATTTTGAATATTCCGATTTTTAATACGTATAATTCACAGCCCTTTGCGCCCTTTGTCCCTTTGCGTGACACCTGCCAGAATTGCGTAGCCGCTTTTGCTCCTTTGCGTGACAAATTTGGTGGAAAACTATGATTTCACCATTTTAAATTTGGTGGAGAACTATGATTTCGCCATTTCAAATTTGGTGGGTATAAAATAATTTACTAATTTTGTGCCTGTTATCCAAATATCACACATCTATGGCAGAAAGAATATTCAAAAGAAAGATTTACGACAAGATTTCAAAATGGAAAAAGGAACGGAATGGCTCAACAGCCCTTCTCATAAAAGGTGCACGCCGCGTGGGCAAATCAACCATTGCCCGTGAATTTGCAAAAAGGGAATATAAGACATTCATTGCCATAGACTTTGCCAAGACCTCTGAGGCTGTAAAAGGTCTGTTTGACGACCTTGATAATCTTGATTTCATTTTCCTGCAACTTCAATCCATCTATCATGTCACGCTCTACAACCGTGAGTCGGTAATTATTTTCGACGAAATACAACTATGTCCCAAGGCTCGACAAGCAATCAAATATCTCGTTGAGGATGGCAGATATGATTATATCGAGACAGGCTCATTATTGTCAATCCGAAAAAATATAGCCGGAATCCTCATACCCAGTGAGGAGACAAGAGTAACAATGTATCCCATGGATTATGAGGAATTCCTATGGGCAACCGGCGACCATAACACAATGACCCTGACAAAATATGCATTCGAGCATAAGAAATCTCTCGGCGATGCTGTCAACAGGCAGTTGATGAGGCAATTTAGAATCTATATGCTCGTTGGTGGCATGCCCCAGGCAGTCAATACATATCTTGACACCAATAATCTGGCTGCAACAGACGCATTGAAGAGGGAGATAATAGAATTGTATATCAACGACCTGAGGAAAATTGACACAACAGGAAAAGCATCACTCCTTTTTGAATCAATACCGGGACAGCTTGCCATGAATAAACTCAGATTCGAACCTTGGTCGGTGGCAAACAATCTGACAAAAGAGAATCTTGCAGACATATGGAGAGACCTTGAAGACTCTCTCACTGTGAATTTTGCCTACCGCACTACAGACCCTAATGTTGGACTCAACCTGCATAAAGACCTGAACAGTTTCAAGATTTATCTTTGCGATACTGGGCTGTTTGTGACATTGGCGTTCTGGGATAAAGATGTGTCAGCCAACACCCTTTATCAGAGATTGTTGGCTGATAAGTTGGCTGCCGATTTAGGTTATGTGTATGAAAACGTTGTGGCTCAGATGCTACGGTGTGCAGGCCATTCCCTCTACTATTATACTTTCCCGGCTGATGCCGAAAAGAAAAAATATTATGAGATAGACTTCCTGACCACAAGCGAAAACAAGGTGAATCCAATAGAGGTGAAATCTTCCGGCTACAAGACGCACAAGTCGATAGATGTTTTTTCCGAGAGATATTCCCATAGGGTAGGACAGCCAGTGATGATCTATACAAAGGATTTAAGATGGGAAAACGGCATGCTCTATATCCCGGCATACATGACCCCCTTCATCTGAATTTGCTTTAGTCCCATTAACAAAGAGCACTCTGAGGACAATGCCTCAGAGCGCTTTGATTTGGAATCATGAAAGGGGCTACTATTCCCATTCGATTGTGGCTGGTGGCTTCGAGGAGATGTCGTAGACTACGCGGTTCACGCCACGCACCTTGTTGATAATCTCATTGCTCGTCTTGGCAAGAAACTCATATGGGAGATGCACCCAGTCTGCCGTCATGCCGTCAGTGGAAATCACGGCACGAAGCGCAACACAACTCTCATACGTCCTCTCATCACCCATCACACCGACACTCTGCACCGGCAACAGCATCACGCCTGCCTGCCATACAGAATCATACAGACCTGCCTCACGCAAACCATTGATGAAGATGGCATCAGCCTCCTGAAGCACACGCACCTTATCCGGCGTAACCTCACCAAGGATACGGATGCCAAGTCCAGGTCCCGGGAACGGATGGCGGCCCAAAAGATGCGGCGGCATATCCAATGCCTTACCCACTCTGCGCACCTCATCCTTGAAAAGCAGACGCAACGGCTCTACTATCTTCAAGTTCATCTCTTTCGGCAAACCGCCAACATTATGATGACTCTTTATAGTGGCTGACGGACCCTTCACAGAACAGCTCTCGATAACATCAGGATAGATGGTGCCCTGGGCAAGCCAGCTCGCTCCCTCTATCTTCTTTGCCTCAGCATTAAACACCTCGACGAAATCCCTGCCTATTATCTTACGCTTCTGCTCCGGATCGGTCACTCCCTTCAAGTCGGCATAGAATCGCTCACTGGCGTCAACACCTATCACGTTCAGACCCATGTCCTTGTATGACTCGAGAACATCGTTGAACTCATTCTTGCGCAACAACCCATTGTTGACGAAAATGCAGGTGAGATTATTACCAATGGCACGATGCAGAAGCATCGCAGCCACTGAGGAATCCACACCACCCGACAGACCAAGAATCACCTTATCGTCACTGAGTTTAGCCTTCAGTTCTGCGACCGTGGTCTCAATGAACGAGTCCGGACTCCACGTGCCGGAGCATCCGCAGATGCCAAGTACGAAGTTGGCAAGAATCTGCGTGCCATGGGTTGAATGATACACCTCCGGGTGGAACTGTATGCCCCAGGTCTGCTCACCCTCAATATGATAGGCTGCTGCCTTCACATTCTCTGTAGAGCCAATGATCTTATAGTTCTCCGGGAGACTGGTGATAGTGTCACCATGCGACATCCATACCTGTGTGGGCGACGGCACGTTGAGCATTAGGGCATCTATCTTATCGACAACCGTCAGCATGGCACGTCCGTACTCACGCGATGGAGCACCCTCCACCTCACCGCCATATTCAGCGGCGAGCAACTGCGCACCGTAGCACACGCCAAGCAGCGGCATCTTACCCTTGATGGCTGAGAGATCCGGCTTTGGCGCGTCGGCATCCCTCACTGATGAGGGACTTCCGGATAGGATGACACCCTTTATGTCGCCGTCAAGTTCCTGAATCTTATTAAACGGATGGATCTCGCAATACACATTCAGCTCTCGCACTCTCCGCGCTATAAGCTGAGTGTATTGTGACCCAAAATCCAATATCAGTATCTTTTCCATTAGTCGTTACGTTATAGTCATTAGTAACCTACAACCTCACTCTGCCCTCGAATAGTTGGGAGCCTCTTTGGTGATGGTCACGTCGTGGGGATGATTCTCGATGACACCGGCTGAGGTGATGCGCACAAATCGTGCGTTGTGGAGAGCGGCGATATCTTTCGCGCCACAGTAGCCCATTCCTGAACGCAGTCCACCAAGCAGTTGATAGATTGTCTCGTAGAGAGTACCCTTGTAAGGCACACGGGCCACGATTCCTTCCGGCACAAACTTGCTGCTGTCTTTAGTCTCATTCTGGAAATAGCGGTCTTTCGACCCTGCCTCCATAGCCTCGATGGAACCCATGCCACGATATGACTTAAACTTACGTCCGTTGTAGATGATGGTCTCACCCGGTGATTCCTCAGTGCCGGCAAGCATTGAACCCATCATCACGCAGTCGGCTCCGGCTGCAATTGCCTTGACAACATCGCCTGAATAGCGCAGACCACCATCACCAATCACCGGTATGCCGTACTTGGCAGCCACCTGTGAGCAATTGTAGATGGCGCTAAGCTGCGGAACACCAACACCAGCCACGATACGGGTGGTGCAGATTGAGCCGGGACCGATACCTACCTTGATGCCGTCGGCACCGTTCGCAATCAGGTATTCGGCTGCCTCTGCTGTGGCGATATTGCCTACAAGTATATCAATCTGGGGGAAATTCTCCTTCACAGCCTTCAATGTATTGACCACATTGGCAGAATGTCCGTGGGCAGTGTCGATTACAATAGCATCAACACCCGCATGCACGAGTGCCTCTACGCGCTTCAGTGTGTCGCTCGTAACGCCCACACCGGCAGCTACGCGCAGACGCCCCAAATCATCCTTGCACGCATTGGGATAGTCCTGGATCTTTGTGATGTCGCGATATGTAATCAGACCCACGAGTTTATTGTCGGCATCCACTACCGGGAGTTTCTCAATCTTGTGACGGAGAAGAATCTGTGACGCCTCGGCAAGGTTGGGGTTGGTGGTTGTGACAATGTTGTCTTTTGTCATCACCTCTGAGATGGCGAGACTTGTATCAGTCTGGAAACGAAGGTCACGGTTGGTGACGATACCCACGAGTTTTCCAGCCTCATCCACCACCGGTATGCCGCCGATATGGTTCTCGTGCATCATCCTCTGCGCATCGCCTACAGTTTGGGTGGGGGTGATGGTCACCGGGTCGAAAATCATGCCGCTCTCAGCACGTTTCACTTTCCTCACCTGTGCTGCCTGTGCCTCAATCGACATATTCTTATGGATTACGCCTATACCTCCCTGGCGTGCCATGGCGATTGCCATCGCTGCCTCTGTCACGGTGTCCATTGCCGCTGACACCACCGGGATGTTGAGCGTTATATTGCGAGAGAAACGGGTCTTGACCTCAACCATATTGGGAGTCACCTCCGAATAAGCCGGCACAAGAAGAACGTCGTCAAACGTCATTCCCTCCTCATTGACTTTATCTTTTAAAAATGACATATTCTTTGTAGATTAGAAGTTTTTCAGTTTCTCAGAAATGATGATGGTCTGGGTGCGGTCTGGACCTACGGAGATGACTCCGACAGGCACATTGGTCAGTTCCTCAATTTTCTTCACATAAGCCTTGGCTGCCTCTGGAAGCTCATCATACGTCTTGACGCCTGTGATATCATCCTTCCACCCCTCCATCTCAATAAACACCGGCTTGCAACGGGCAAGTTTCGAGATTGTCGATGGCGGTGTGTCGATAATCTTTCCGTCGAGTTCATAATGGGTGCAGATCTTCACCTTGTCAAGACCAGAAAGCACGTCGAAAAGCATCAGTGCCCAGTTGTCGATGCCGGCAAGACGGCTGGTATAGCGAGCCACCACAGCATCAAACCAGCCAACGCGACGCGGACGGCCGGTGACCGTGCCATACTCATGACCGCGCTCACGAATCTCATGGGCTATCTCATCATGAAGCTCTGTCGGGAACGGACCCTCACCAACACGTGTGCAATAAGCCTTGGCAACACCCACCACGTTGTCTATCCATTTCGGTGAGATGCCGGCACCCACCGGAACACTCGCTGAAGACGGAGTGGATGATGTCACGAACGGATATGTGCCATGGTCGATGCAAAGCATCATTCCCTGTGCACCCTCGAAAAGAATCTTCTTGTCGCCGAGAAGCGCCTTGTTGATAAGGTCGGAAGTGTCTACGATGCGCGGTCCCAATATCTTGGCAATCTCCATGTAGCGGTCGTAGACCTCCTGGAAGTCATACTTTGGAAGACCAAGCATCTCCAGCTCCATATTCTTCTGGTCGAGAGCAGCCTGTAGACGCTCAGCGAAATACTCCGGCTCAAGAAGGTCGCCCATACGCAAACCAACACGGCTGTATTTGTCGCTATATGCCGGGCCGATACCCTTCTTGGTGGTGCCGATAAGCTTGCCACCCTTCAGATTCTCATACGCTCCGTCAAGTTGTGAATGCCATGGCATAACCATCGCCGCACGGTCGGAGATATAGAGCTGATAGTCGGTGATTCCCTGGTTGTGGAGTTTCTCAAGCTCCACAAGCACTGACTCCGGATTCACCACCATTCCGTTGCCCATCACATTGACGGTCTTCGGATTGAAAATGCCTGACGGGATGCTCTGCAAGGAGTATTTATGCCCGTTAAACATCACGCTGTGCCCGGCATTGTTGCCTCCTTGGTAGCGCACAACCATGTCGGCACGGCATGCAAAATAGTCGGTAATCTTTCCTTTACCCTCATCGCCCCACTGGGAGCCGATGACAACTAATCTTTCCGACATTATTCCTCTAATTTATTGCGTTTGTAAATATAATCTATGTTCTTGAAATAGTAGTCAAGAGTGAAGCAGTTGTCGAGTTCCTGCTCCGTGAGCGCTCCCATCACTGTCGGGTCTTGCTTCAGCAAATCCTGGTAAGACTCACCGAGAGCCATCGCTTTCATGGCGAGGGGCTGAACAGTGTCGTAAGCCTTCTCGCGCACAAATCCCTTGTCGATAAGGGCGTTCATCACGCGCTGTGCGAAGATCACCCCGTTTGTACGGTAGATGTTCGCCTTCATCTGGTCTTCAAACACCACAAGATTCTCCAGGATACCCTTCATGCGGTTGAGCATATAGTCAAGAAGGATTGTGGCATCTGGCACTATGATTCGTTCTGTTGCAGAATGGGAGATGTCACGCTCATGCCAGAGAGCCACGTTCTCATAGGCTGTCACCATATATCCGCGAAGCACACGGGCACACCCGCAGATATTCTCGCTGCTCACCGGGTTACGCTTGTGAGGCATCGCTGATGAACCCTTCTGCCCTTTGCCGAATGCCTCCTCCACCTCATGCACCTCTGTGCGCTGAAGATTGCGAACCTCAAGAGCCATCTGCTCGAGACTCGAGCCAATCACTGCAAGGGTTGCCATGTAATAAGCGTGACGGTCGCGCTGTATCACCTGTGTGCTGATGTCGGAGCTGGCTATGCCGAGTTTCTCGCATACATAATCCTGCACAAACGGCGGGATATTGGCAAAGTTGCCTACTGCCCCGCTTATCTTGCCGGTCTCAACCCCCTTGGCTGCCGCCTTGAAACGCTCAAGGTTGCGTCGCATCTCTGCAAGCCAGAGCACCCATTTCAACCCGAAGGAGGTGATGTCGGCATGGATGCCGTGGGTGCGCCCGATGCATGGGAGGTTCTTGAAACGCACTGCCTGTTTGGCAAGCATGTCGATAAATTCCTCGATATCCTTAAGGAGGATCTCGTCTGCCTGCTTGAACAGGTAACCGTTGGCTGTGTCGACAACGTCGGTCGATGTCAAGCCATAGTGCACCCATTTGCGTTCGTCTCCAAGACTCTCGCTCACTGTGCGCGTAAACGCCACGATGTCATGGCGTGTCTGGAGTTCTATCTCTTTTATGCGGTCTATATTGAAGGATGCCTTGGCGTTGAGTTTCTCCACATCCTCTGCCGGGACCACTCCAAGTTCACGCCACGCCTCGGCTGCAAGTAGCTCCACCTTCAGATAGGCGTTAAACTTATTTTCCTCAGTCCAGACCTGACGCATCACGTCTCTTCCGTATCTCTCTATCATAGCTATTATATCTACTAATTACTTATTTTCCATTTTGCGAAGGAAGCATTCGAGGGTGTTCTCCATAAGGCAAGCACGTGTCATTGGCCCAACGCCGCCCGGCACGGGCGTGATTACAGATGCCTTATCCTTCACTGCCTCGAAATCCACGTCTCCACAAAGTTTGCCGGTCTTCGGGTCGCGGTTCACACCCACATCAATTACGGCTGCTCCCTCACCCACCATGTCGGCTGTGACAAATTTCGGGCGACCGATAGCCACCACGAGTATGTCTGCCTCGGAGGTTACCTTTGCAAGGTCTTTTGTGCGGCTATGTGCCACTGTAACTGTAGCATTTCGGTCCATAAGCAGTTTGGCTGCCGGGAGACCAACGATGTTACTTCTTCCGATCACTACGGCTTTCTTACCCTCAATCTCGATTCCTGCCTTGTCAAGGAATTTGATGATTCCTTTCGGAGTGCAGGGAAGTGTGCAGGGAAGTTTCTGCCACAGCGACGCCACGTTGCCGGGATGGAATCCATCCACATCTTTCTCCTTTGCTATTGCCTCTATAACCTTGTTCTCATCTATATGCTTGGGAAGAGGAAGCTGCACGAGCACTCCGTCTACAGTATCATCTGCGTTAAGGTCGGCAATCATCTTCAGCAATTCTTCCTCTGTTATGTCAGCCGGACGAAGGATTGTTGTGCTCTTGAAGCCAACCTCCTCAGCATCGCGACCCTTTCCCTTAACGTAAGACTGGCTTGCCGGGTCCTCGCCCACGAGTATCACCACAAGATGGGGAGCCCTGCCATATTTTTCTTTGGCGTCAACAACTCTGCGGGCTACATCCTGCTTGAGTTCCTTTGCCAATTGTGTTCCACTTATTATCATCTTAATTACTAATTTCTAATTAATAATTACTAATTGTTGAAGGCTGCCTTACCGATGTCGGTGCGGTGGAAAAGAGTTGGACAATCAATCTTCTCAATCTCTTTCTTGGCAGCCTCATTAGCCTCAGCAAGGGTCTTACCTTTGCCAACAACCATCAGCACCCTGCCACCGGCTGTCACCAACTTGCCATCGACTCGTTTTGTGCCCATATGATACACCTCGGCATCGACATTCTCAAGACCCTTTATCTCCACACCTTTCTTATAGGAGCCGGGATAACCTTCCGATGCAAGCACAACTCCAAGATAGGCATCATCACTCCAACGGATCTCGCAATCCTTACCATCAACGGCAGCCTCCACAAGGTCGTATAAATCACTCTCCAATCGTGGAAGCACCACCTCTGTCTCGGGATCACCGAAACGTGCGTTGAATTCTATCACCTTCGGACCATCTTTTGTCAGGATGAGTCCACCATAGAGCACACCCTTAAAGGGTACACCCTCTGCTACCATACCATCGGCGGTGCGCTGGATAATCTCACGAAGGGCTGTCTCACGTATCTCAGCTGTGATGAACGGCACCGGAGAATACGCACCCATACCACCGGTGTTGGGTCCTTTGTCACCGTCATAGGCACGTTTGTGGTCCTGAGCCATGGCAAGGGGATAAACCTTATTGCCCGACACCACACACATAAACGAGAACTCCGGTCCGTCAAGGAAATCCTCAACGACTACCCTTCCCTTGCCGAATGTCTCGTCAAGGAGCATATCGCGAAGGGCTGCCTTTGCCTCGTCATAACTGAGTGCCACGACCACACCTTTCCCGGCAGCGAGTCCGTCATATTTTATGACGGCTGGCAACGGACGGTTCTTTACATATTCCCATGCCGCATCGAAATCATCAAATGCCTCATATCCTGCGGTCGGAACGTTGTATTTTGTCATTATCTGCTTGGCAAACTCCTTGCTGCTCTCAATCTTGGTGGCTGCCTTGGATGGTCCAAACGCCTTCAGACCCTCTGCCTCAAGCGCATCGACAAGACCAACAGCCAAGGCAGCCTCCGGACCAACCACGGTCATGTCGATGGCATTGTCCTTGGCAAACTTAACAAGGGCATCAACATCCTCCACACCGATTGCCACGCATTCCGCATCTTCGGCTATGCCGGCGTTGCCCGGTGCACAATACACCTTGGCAACGCGCGGTGAGCGTTTTAGAGCCTTAACTATGGCATGGCAGCGTCCTCCACTACCTACCACAAGCACTTTCTTCTCCTTATCCATCGCCTGTCAATGTTTGAAATGACGCATTCCGGTGAAGAGCATTGTAATCCCCTTCTCGTTGGCAACCTTGATGGAATCCTCGTCGCGTATGCTTCCTCCAGGCTGCACGATGGCGGTCACTCCATATTTTGATGCCAGCTCCACGGTGTCACCGAATGGGAGGAATCCGTCTGATGCAAGCACAAGTCCCTCTGTGATGCCGGCTGCCTTAGCCTCCTCAAGGGCTATCTCAGCAGAACCAACACGGTTCATCTGACCGGCACCGACTCCGGCGGTAGCGTGATCCTTGACTACTACTATGGCGTTGCTCTTCACATGCTTAACAATCTTCCATCCAAAGTCGAGCTCAGCAAGTTCTTTCTCTGTAGGCTTACGCTCGGTTACGCACATGTCTGCGGTGATCTCCTTGCATTCCACGTCTGAATCCTGCACAAGAAGCCCACCATTCACGCTCACATATTGCTTCTGGGGAGCCTTCACATTGTCCATCGTCACCTCCATCAGACGGAGATTCTTCTTTGAGGCAAGCACCTCAAGAGCCTTCGGCTCAAAAGAGGGAGCCATGACAATCTCAAGGAAGATTGGCTTCATCTGGCGTGCCACCTCCGCCGTGAGTGGTCGGTTCATAGCCACGATACCTCCATATATACTTACCTTGTCTGCCTCATATGCGCGTGTCCATGCCTCAAGAAGATCTTTGCCGACTCCCGCACCACACGGATTCATATGCTTAAGGGCAACACAGAACGGCTCAATAAACTCTCTGACGATATTGAGAGCGGCGTTGGCATCCTGAATATTGTTGTAGCTGAGTTCCTTACCTCCTAATTGACGTGCATGCGCCACTGAGTAAGACACCTCTTCAGGCGCACGATAGAATGTGGCTGCCTGGTGGGGATTCTCCCCATAGCGGAGTGTCTGGATGGCATCGAATGAGAGGAACAGTTTCTCATCAAGGCCGGCTGCCTTACGCATATATGTAGCGATATGGCTGTCGTAGAGTGCTGTGTGGGTGTATGCCTTGGCTGAGAGTTTGAGTCTTGTCTCCGGAAGTGTGTTTCCATTGGCGGCTATCTCCTCGATAATCTTCGCATAGTCTGAGGGGTCGCATACCACGGTCACATCCTGGAAATTCTTTGCTGCGCTGCGGAGCATTGAAGGGCCGCCAATGTCGATATTCTCTACGGCATCTTCCATCGTGACGCCTTCCTTGGCAATGGTGGCCTCAAATGGATAGAGGTTCACGCACACCATCTCGATGGTGTCGATGCCATTCTCTGCAAGCTGTGCCATATGGTCGGCACTGTCGCGGCGTGCCAAAAGACCGCCATGCACCTTGGGATGAAGGGTCTTTACTCGTCCTTCGCAGATTTCTGGGAAACCGGTGACATCCTGGATGTCAGACACCTCGAGACCCGAGCCACGAAGCACTTTCAATGTGCCTCCCGTGGCGATAAGACCCCAGCCGAGGTTCTTCAGGGCTGTGGCAAACTCCACAACGCCTGTTTTGTCGCTTACGCTTATTAACGCTCTCATATATCTTAGTTGTCAGTTTTCTGTTGTTGGTTGTCAGTTGTTGGTTGTCAGAGACTCTTTAGGAGCTTTTTGATGGTTGCCGGATATAGTTTATGTTCCTCGGCATGAATCATTGCCTCAAGCTCATCTATATCATCACCCTCATATGGCACAGCAGCCTGGGAGATAATCTGGCCTCCGTCGAGTGTGGAATCTACATAATGGATAGTGACTCCATACACCTTAACGCCATATTCAAAGGCATCCTTGATGGCATTTGCGCCCTTAAATGCCGGTAGTAATGCGGGGTGTATGTTGATTATCCTTCTGTCGAATGCCGTCAGAAGCACGTCCCCGACAATCCTCATATATCCGGCAAGGCATATGAGATCCACCGCCTCCACCATGAGTCTGTCAACGAGCATCTTCTCGAAATCTGACTTCGTCAGATAATCCTTGGGATTGAACTCAAGCACCGGGATTCCATATTTCTCGGCACGCTTGGTGACATAGGCACCAGGCTTGTCGGTGACGCAAATCGCCACCCGCGCATCAAGTTTCCCCTCTGCGCATGCCTTGGCTATCGCTTCAAAATTGGAGCCGTTGCCGCTCGCAAACACTGCCAGATTCTTTGTCATCTTTCTCCTTATTTAATTGTTACTCCCTTTCCTTCAACCACCTTGCCGATGAGTGATGCCTTCTCACCCGTCTTGGTGAGTATCTCGATTGTCTTTGCCACATCTTCCGGATTCACTGCGAGCACCATTCCTATTCCCATATTGAAAATGTTGAACATCTCTCTGTGGGGGATATTGCCATATTTCTCCAAAAGACGGAACACCGGAAGAATCTCCCAGCTACCCTCCGTCACCTCAATTCCCTGGCCCTCGCCAAGGATGCGGGGGATATTCTCATCGAATCCGCCACCGGTGATGTGGGCTATGCCGTGCACGTCAACCTCCTTCAGCACCTCATGCACCTGCTTTACGTAGATCTTTGTGGGGGTGAGAAGCATCTCGCCAAGTGTCTGGTCGCCCGTTCCCTCATATTTCTTGTTGAGGTCAAGATAATTGTCTTTCACAACTTTCCTCACAAGGCTAAAACCATTGGAATGCACACCTGTTGAGGCTATTCCCACGAGCATATCGCCGGGCTTTACCTTTGAGCAATCGATGAGTTTATCTTTCTCAACGGCACCCACCGTAAATCCTGCTATGTCGTAGTCATCCTCTGCATACATTCCCGGCATCTCGGCAGTCTCACCGCCTACAAGTGCACATCCTGCCTGACGGCATCCCTCTGCCACTCCGGCAACTATTGCCTCAACCACCTCTGGATGATTTTTGCCCACAGCCACGTAGTCGAGGAAGAGCAGTGGCTCGGCGCCCTGTGCCAACACATCGTTCACACACATCGCAACGGCATCTATGCCGATGGTGTCATGCTTCTGCATCGCGAAAGCTATCTTCAACTTGGTGCCTACTCCATCTGTGCCGCTCACAAGTATCGGATGCTTGTAGTTGAGGGAACCAAGGTCAAACATCCCGCCGAAAGCACCGATGTTGCCCATACACCCCTTGCGGTTGGTGGATGACACATGCTTCTTGATGCGGCTCACCACCTCATAGCCGGCTTCGAGATTCACGCCGGAGGCTTCATAACTTTTTGCCATTTCTATATTTCTTTGCTTATTTCTTTCTAAAATATCTTACTGCATTGGCAAAGAGGTTCTGACTCTTGTTGCCGTAAATATTCTTCATCAACCCTTCGGAATAGCGCTCTGAGTGTGCCATCTTGCCAAGGATGAGTCCGTCGGGCGAGATGATACCCTCTATTGCCTCTGTCGACCCGTTGGGATTTGCCGGAGAATCCATCGTGGCATTCCCCTCGCTGTCGGCATATTGGAACGCTATCTGTCCGTTCTTGCGCAATGTGGCTGCCAACTCTGCGTTTGCCATAAATTTACCCTCGCCGTGTGACGCCGCCACTGAATGCAACTCTCCAAGTTTGAATCCGGCAAGCCATGGAGATGCCACCGACCCTACGCGGGTTGAGACTATCTGCGAGATGTGGCGGTTGATGTCATTATGGAAGAGTGTGGGTGACTCCGCTGTCAACTCTCCGATCTTTCCAAACGGTAGGAGTCCTGACTTCACAAGGGCCTGGAAACCGTTGCAAATTCCGAGAATCAAACCTCCCCTATCATGCAGACGCTCAATGGCTCCCTTCACCTTCTCGTTCATTATGACGCTCGCGATAAACTTGCCGCTTCCGTCAGGCTCATCACCCTCTGAGAAACCGCCAGAGAATGCGAGGATATCGCAGGCATCAATGTGCGCTGCCATATCTTCCACTGATTTCTCTGTGTCTTCAGGTGTAAGGTTGCAGAACACTGAAGTTGTAACCTCTGCCCCTTCCTTGGCGAAGGCAGACGTCATGTCGTAGTCGCAGTTTGTGCCGGGGAACACTGGCAGGTAAACCACCGGATGCTCTTTTGCCTCTCCTTTATATACTACGGCATTCTCTCCAGACACAGCATTCTCTACTTTTCCGCTGACTGATGTGCGGTCGGGATATACAGCCGTGAAGCGTTTTCTGTTTGCCTCGAAAGCCTCATCTATGGATATCTCAACATCATTAACCCTCAATTTCTCCTCACTGGTTGTCTCGCCGATAAGTTCAAAATCCGGAAGGTGAAGAATTTCCTTACTCTCCACCACAATCGTGCCGTTGCCATAATTGAATAGGTCTGACTCCTTCACCTTTGCCTCAACACCGATGCGGTTGCCGAAACTCATCTTTGCAAGAGCCTCTGTGAGTCCACCGAATCCAAGTGCGTACCCTGAAACGACTGTCTTTTCATTGATCAGTCGCTCGAGCACCTTATAATTCCGCTTCAACTGCTCTGTGTCGGGCATCAGCGATGGGAGCGGATTGTGACGCACAAGATATATATAGTTGCCGGCTTCCTTAAATTCCGGACTTATCACATTGTATGCGCTCACCGGAGCCACGCCAAAGGCGATAAGTGTGGGAGGCACGCTGATGTTGGCAAATGTTCCGCTCATGGAGTCTTTACCGCCGATAGAGGCAAGCCCCAACTCAGTCTGCATACGCAGTGTGCCAAGCAATGCTGCGAGTGGTTTGCCCCAAGACTCGCGGGTGTGCATCCTCTCGAAATATTCCTGATAGGAGAATCGCATCTTCTCATAATCCGCTCCGGCTGCCACTGCCTTGCTGACTGACTCTACCACTGAATAAGCCGCTCCATGATATGGGCTCCAGCTTGTGAGATAGGGATTGAAGCCGAAGGCCATCATGGAGGCGGTGTCGGTATGATGGTTCCCCACAGGGAATTTCTGCACCGATACCTGTGCCTCTGTGCCCTGGGTCTTACCGCCAAACGGCATCAGCACTGTAGATTTACCAATTGATGAGTCGAAATGCTCGATAAGTCCTTTCTGTGAGGTAACGTTGTCATCGGCAAGCAGATTCAGGAATTTTTCCTTAAGATTCCTACCTTTCACCTCATGCTCAAATGGGTCGCGAGGCTCAATAGTGCCGATGGCTGCCGCTGCGAAATGACGCGCACCCGCTGAGTCGATAAACTCTCGGCTCAGGTCAGCAACAACCTTGTCGCCATAATACATACGCATCCTGCCGGAAGATGTGACGTCGGCAACATGTCTCACCTCAAGATTCTCCTCATGGCAATAGCCCATGAATTCATCCATGTCTTTTGCCTCTACCACCACCGACATTCTCTCCTGGCTCTCGCTGATGGCGAGTTCTGTGGCGTTGAGTCCTGAATATTTTGTCAGCACACGGTCAAGATAGATGTCAAGACCATCGGTAAGCTCTCCAATGGCGACACTGACTCCACCAGCGCCAAAATCATTAGATTTCTTTATAAGCCGTGTCACTTCCGGACGACGGAACAGACGCTCAATCTTCCTCTCTTCCGGGGCGTTACCTTTCTGCACCTCGCTGCCGCATTCCTCAAGTGAGGATGTGGTGTGTTCCTTCGATGAACCGGTGGCTCCACCGATGCCGTCACGCCCGGTGCGACCGCCAAACATCAGCACTACATCACCCTCTGCCGGACTTTCACGGCGCACATCGGATGCTTTCACCGCGCCAACCACAGCACCAACCTCAAGGCGCTTGGCTACGTAGTCGGGATGATATATCTCTCTAACATGGGTGGTTGCAAGTCCTATCTGGTTGCCGTAGGAGGAATATCCTGCACAGGCCCTCAGGGTGATTACACGCTGGGGAAGTTTACCTTCCATTGTCTCTGACACGGGTTTGTAGATGTCTCCCGCGCCGGTGACACGCATCGCCTGATAGACGTAGCTGCGTCCGCTCAATGGGTCTCGGATGGCTCCACCAAGACAAGTTGACGCACCACCAAACGGCTCAATCTCTGTCGGATGGTTGTGAGTCTCGTTCTTAAACTGCAGAAGCCAGCACTCTGTCTTTCCGTCAACATCCACATCCACATAGATGCTGCAGGCATTGTTCTCCTCGCTCTGTTCAAGGTCGTTCAATAGACCCTTTGCACGCAGGTAGCGTGCGCCGATAGTGGCAAGGTCCATAAGGCACAACGGTTTGTTTTCCCTGCCCAATTCCCGGCGGATTTCATGCCATTGCCTCAGACTCTCTTCCAAGTCGGCAGTGGCAAACGAATCGTCAACCTGTATGTCTGTGAGTTCTGTGGTGAAGGTTGTGTGGCGACAGTGGTCGCTCCAGTATGTGTCAAGAATGCGAAGTTCTGTCTCATTGGGGTCACGCCCCTCCTTGGTGAAATAGTTCACCACTTCAATGAGGTCATCGCCATTCATCGCAAGACCCTTCTCCTTGCAATAGGCAGGTGCATCGGCGGCTGTAATGTTGCGGAAACCGTCAAGCACCGGCACTGGTTTAGCAGCAGCCCTCTCTGGAGCTACAAGCACTGATAGGTCTTTGCGGCGGGATTCTACAGCGTTGATGGTGTAGTTAGCGATTTTCTTCATCTCCTTCTCGCCAACTGTGTCATCGAAGATAAGAAGTTTTGCACTTCTAATCTCTATGTCGGCATCGGGTTGGATAAGTTTGACGCATTCCTCAGCTGCAGCGGCACGCTGGTCAAACTGTCCGGGAAGCGACTCTATGGCGAGGTATGGGCGCCCCTCAAAATCAACTTCTCTCGACACGGTGTCGGTTGCCGGCTCGCCAAATACCTTGTAGCTGCTTTTCTCCACGAGTTCGGGGGTAAATCCAAACAGGTCGTAGACGCAAAGCAGACGCATATCCTTTATATTTAGACCGAGATTGGAGTTCAGTTCCTCGCGGAGACTCTCTGTCTCCACGCGATACTGATCTCTCTTCTCGACGAATATTCTGTATGGTGTCATCTCTATTATTTTTTTAATGGGATGTATAAGTCTTATAAATCTTATAGAATTTCTATCCTTCCAACTCCCTCCCCGTGGGGAGGGCTGGGGTGAGGTCATTTTAGTTCCGATGCAAGCACTTTGTCAGCCTGTTGTTTGCGGAAAGCATCCATCTTCTCTTTAAGCTCCGGATTGGTGATGGCGAGCATCTCGATGGCGAGGAGGGCTGCATTTTTGGCTCCGTCGATTGCAACCACCGCAACCGGAATGCCCGATGGCATCTGCACCATTGAGAGCAGTGAGTCGAGTCCTTCGAGCGACTTTGCCTTAATTGGCACGCCAATCACGGGCAGTGTGGTGAAGGCTGCCACAACACCAGCAAGATGCGCCGCTCCACCGGCAGCTGCTATCACTGCACCAAACTCGCGGTCGCGGAGGCCACTCACCCATCTCTCCAACTCGGCGGGCGTGCGGTGTGCACTCAACACTTTTGTCTCAAATTCTACACCAAACTGAGAGAGTATCTCAGTGGCTCCTTTCATGACTCCCCAGTCGCTGGTGGAGCCCATAACAACACCTATTTTCACTGCTTTACAAGAGTTTAAAAAAGGAATGGGCGCCATTGATTGCTCATGGCGTCCACTCATGTTATATCGTTATAATTTTTACCTGCTTTTTGCTGCCGGGCATAAGGCGGCACACATTTTCCATGCCGGAGGGCATCCCACTCACGGAATGATACTTTCGCACAAATTCTCCACCCAACATCTGTCGGGACTTTCGTCTGCCTTTTTGTATGTATACGGCTCCTTTTGTCATCCGAAAATCGTGTGCTTTCCCATCCCCATCGGGGGTGGCGTGGATTCAGACTGCAAAATTACAATTTTTCTGATAAATAGCAACAACTTTAGTGTTAAAAATCTATCCCAGCTTCCTACCTTTTTGCATATTAATTTGGGGCAATGGGCATTGGATGCTGCTGGTTTTCTGAGCGTGACGTGGAGGATGTCGAATGCAAACATATGCGAATCAAGGCTCCTGATGGTTTCTGGGTTACTGAGTTGCCAACACCAAACGTGTCGGAAGGCACCAACAAGGTGGAGGGGATTGTGCTCCATCACACCGCCACCGAGTCAGGTGAGAAATCGCTGGAAATCCTCACCGACCCGGAGTCGGGTGTAAGTTGCCATGTGATGATTGATACCGATGGCTCGCGTTACGTGCTCGCGCCTCCTGAGGCAATAACCTGGCACGCCGGTCGCTCACGCCTTAATGGCAAGGATGGGTGTAACGATTTTACCATTGGTATTGAGTTCCAGGGCAACACAGTAGAGGAACCGCTTACTGACCGTCAGATTGAAAGCGCCGTAGACTATATGCTACCGATTATCGAGCAATACAACATTCCGCTCGACAACGTCGTAACCCATGAGCAAATCCGCGACAACTATCTTAAGGCTCACCCAAAGGCCAAGACCCCCACAAAAGTTGACGTCACCTCAACTGAGCACAACCACATTATGGCTGCCCTCGAAAAACGAATCGAGGCTGAACATCAATCCTCTGTAGGATAATTTATTACCCTGACAAGATTGTCGCGCCATGTTTCGTAGGTGCTCTTATACTTACCGTTGATAAGGTAACCTATACCTCTTGGTCCCGGATTCGACAATGAGTTGTTGCAAAGATTTGTGAATCTCACGCCTTCCCTTTCTGGCGCCTCCACAGAATTTTCTATACGGATATCATTGATTATGACATCGTAGATGCCCATTGCCTTCGCATCATGGGTCTGCACATTGTCACCAACCTTATAGGCTGCATATCCTGCCACTGTGCCGTCATGGCTCATATAGGCTGACTGTTCCGGCGCATCGTAGGGGCTCTCACTCTGATAGAAAACCATCTCTCCATTCTCGCCGTTCCAGATTGTCTGATACTCTTGGAAATGCTCGTTGAAAAGTCCATAGACCTTTACGTTGTCTCCATCCACAACAAGTCCGTTGGATGCGGTGTTGACATTCCATCCAACGCTTCCTCTCACACCATGGTCGGCACGCCATATCCAGAAGTGGTCACCGATAACGTCGTTGCTGTTAATCTTTACTGCATGGTCAACATGAACCGGTGCCGGGCGGAAACCTCCGATTCGGAAAAACAAATCTGCGAGAAGCACCGGATTGTCGCTGTGACTCACTGGGGATTTCTCATCACCCACCTGCAGCAGCGTGTTTGACGACCAGTGGGCATCAAACAGCAGGGAGACTATGGTGACTCCATCCACATCTGCCACCCTTATGGCTGTGTCGCTATTCTTTTCACCAGGAATCAGGGTTGCCCAACCAATCCCCATAACAATTGCATCTGGACGGTCTACAACCAATGGCTCATCAAGGGTGTACATCCCAGGAGTGAACAACAGGTTTTTCCCATTTTTCAACTGCGAGTTGAGTTCGGCGGCAGAAGTCTGCTCTTTCACAATGTAAAAGTTGTCAATAAGATCTATACTCTCACCTGGTCCCATGTCGTCTCGTGTATAGGAAACGCCCTGACTGTCATGTCTCAGTGATGGACGGAACACTTTATAGCGACCGTCATCCCCGATATACAGGAATGGCTTCTCACGTACAATGCCGGTGGTAGGTATAAAGGTGACATTCTCGCGTGCATTCTCTCCATAATACGATTCCTTATCAGCCTTTCCACCGAGTTCCACTCCTAAAAAGCAATAGTTATATTTCTCCTCACGGAAGTCACCCCTACCCTCTTCCAATCGTGAGTTTCGGTAGAGCCATTGCTGCTGATGGTCGGAGCCGGCAGGTGCCTCAAAGAGACAGTCGGCGGCAAAACCGCCACTCACCCATCCGTTTTCCCATTGCGTGCGAAGCACCCGTTGTGAATACACCCTGCGCATCGGGGCTGCCTGCGACACTGCCCACTTGAAGGTCTCAGGTTCATCGTAGGTTGCATCCCCTATGATTGAGAAGTTTTCTGCTGAGCGCCAGAACGTGCAGGTGCCGTTGCCGTCTCTTAGATGCGGTGGCGTGTGGATGTTGGATAACTTAACATCATAGGGAGTCTTTCCGAGTCCGGCGATATGCACATAAAACGGCACGTTTATAAGACCTACCTCTGTATAGTCACCGGGCTTGAACAGCACAGCATATCGGTCCTTACTCATCTCTTTTCCAAAGAGCAAATCGTTGATCTCCTGCAGTTTCCCACTGACGTATTCAGGATTATCCTGTGGAGAGAACACTATTACCTTCTCGCCGAAAATCTCCTTTTCTGATACCTCGGCTCCATCCGCCATAGCCGGCACGATGCCAGCCATAAGCAACAAAAACAAAGAATGTTTCATGATAAAATTACGATTATTGTACATTTACAATCATTGTCTATTTCAATCATCGTCTATTCACGATTATTGTCTTCTTACGATTATTGTATCGCAAAATTACAATTTTTCATCCAAAAGATTTTCATCTTTAGCAAAAAATTTTATAAGTTTGCGCCATGATTCGTAAACGAACATAAAAATACATTTTGGTTTAGAGATGCTGACCCTCGATAGGTCAGCCCGCTCAAAATATTTGATTCTTAAGTATACAGCCATTGCTGTGTCCCTATGTGAAAGGAATGCTACAGAGATCATTGACATTTTGAGCGGACGCGGGAGGAAGGCCTCCTGCAAATCAAGTAACTTCGATTGCAGCCACACTATAGTCCGCAGTGGTTTCGCAGTCGATATTTTTTATTCTCTAATCCGAATCATACCAGATTACGATAAAGTTATATACGGCAACATTGTAGCCTTAGAAATCGGCCTACTAACTACTCTTCAGAAATGTCATCGTTTCAGAGAGTGGGTACATACATTAATCGACAGATGCGAATATTGAGTATGGTTTCAACAGTTATATGTGATTCATTACCCCATAAACCGAGAGAACACTCATTATAATCAATCATACTTATACAATCTCAAAAAAAATTATTACCTTTGCATATTCCCATAATAAAACTTTATAGGAACTTAACCATGGCAGAAGAAATAACCAGATCCTTATCCGAGGAAGACATAAAACATCGCTACATTACCCCTGCAATTGAAAGAAAAGGCTGGGATAGGCAACACGTGCGTATGGAGTATGCCTTTACAGATGGTCGCGTGATATTTGATGGAACAGTTCACGATAGAAAAGCTCGTAAACGTGCTGATTATATGCTTCTTGACCACAACAATCAGCCTATTGCCATAGTCGAGGCAAAAGACGCAAGCAAACCAATCGGAGCAGGAATGCAACAGGCAATGGAGTATGCCCAAATACTAAAATTGCAGTTTGCATACAGTTCAAACGGAGAGGGCTTCATTGAGCATGATTTCACCACCAATAAAGAAACCGAACTCGATAT
Organism: uncultured Sangeribacter sp.; assembly: GCA_964603335.1. GTDB lineage: Bacteria > Bacteroidota > Bacteroidia > Bacteroidales > Muribaculaceae > Lepagella. The sequence goes on from CAZRUR010000002.1 coordinate 77,905, forward strand.
TGACAAGTTTCCGTCTCCTGATGAGCTTTTTATCCGATTGATGGAACATAAGAAGCTAACTCTTGCCCAACAAGACATAATAGCTACTCCATATTATTATGATGTGGATTCACATGAGCCGCGTTACTATCAAAGGATAGCCATCAATGAAACAATGGAGGCTATTGCCAAGGGTCAAAACCGTGTATTGATAGTTATGGCGACAGGCACAGGCAAGACCTATACTGCGTTCCAGATAATTCACAGATTCCGCAAGGCTTTCGCAAATAAGAAAATCCTTTATCTGGCTGATAGAAATATTCTGATTGACCAGACAATGATTCAGGATTTCAAGCCCTTTGCCAAAGTTATGACCAAGGTCAAAGACGGTGAAATTGATACGGCATACGAATTGTATATGGCTCTGTATCATCAGTTGGTAGGCAAAGAAGGAGAACTGGACCCATTCCTTAAAGTTTCTCCCGATTTCTTCGACCTAATAATTGTTGATGAGTGCCATAGAGGAAGCGCAAAGGATGATTCTGCATGGCGCAAAGTGCTTGAATACTTCAAGTCTGCCACGCAAATCGGTATGACCGCAACTCCAAAGGCAGAAGCAGGTGCTAACAACCTTGACTATTTTGGTGAACCGGTTTACACTTATACTCTTTTGCAAGGTATCCAAGACGGTTTCCTTGCACCTTACCGTGTCACCAATTCCTACATTGACCTTGACCTTTCAGGCTTTACCCCTGAAGATGACGAACAAGACATATTCAAACGCATAATTGAGCAAAAGCTCTATGAGCGTAAGGATTATGGAAGAGATATAGCCTTCAAGACAAGAAGGGAACTGGTGGCTCGCCGCATAACAAAGATGCTGCATTCAATCGGTCGCATGACGAAGACCATCGTGTTCTGCACTGATATAGAGGAAGCAGAGGCTATGCGTCAACTGCTCGTTTCATTGAACAGCGACATGATGAAGCTCGACTCCCGCTATGTTATGCGTATTACCGGCGATGATAATATCGGGAAACGACAGTTGGATAATTTCATCAATGTCGATGAGCCATATCCTACAATCGTAACCACATCTGAACTTCTTGCCACAGGGGTGGATTGTAAAACTTGTGGACTAATCGTCATTGACAAGGAAATCGGTTCAATGACTGAATTCAAGCAGATTATCGGTCGTGGTACTCGTCTGCGAACCGATAAAGGCAAATGGCATCTTGAAATTCTTGATTTCCGCAACGCCACAAAGAAATTCAAGGATCCGGACTTCGATGGAGAGCCTCTACCTCCCACCAAACCTACTAAGCCCACCAAACCCTATGATAAGCCCGATAATCCGAGCAATGAAGTTCGTGAGCCTCATGTGAAATACATCGTGGATGGGAAACCAGTCACCATCACTACTGAAATAGTATCAGTGCTTGGAGAAGATGGGAAAACAATGCGTACGGAATCAGTAACCTCATTCACAAAGAAACAAATTCTGAGCCACTACTCCACACTTGATACTTTCATCAACGAATGGACGTCAACAGAACGTAAGGCGGCAATTGTTGATGAACTCAAGGAACTGAATGTGTTGGTTGACGCTGTGCGTCAGAAAAATCCGGCATTGGCTGAGGCAGACATATTCGACATCATTTGCCATGTGGCATTTGACCAACCACCTCTCACACGTCGTGAGCGAGCCAACAACGTAAAGAAACGTAACTATTTCGCAAAATATGAAGGTAAGGCGCGAGAAGTCTTGGAGGCTCTTCTGGAGAAATATGCAGAACACGGCATTCTCAATTTTGAAAGTGCCGATATTCTCGACCATGCGCCATTCAACCAGATAGGCAAACCGCAGAAGATAGTTCGCTTATTCGGTGGATATGACAAATTCATCCAAGCGATTACAGAACTCGAAAAAGAAATTTATAAAGTAGCATAATCAATGGCAGTCAATAATATAGTCAAACGTATTCAGAACATAATGCGCCAAGACGCCGGTATCAACGGTGACGCACAGCGTATTGAGCAGATGGTGTGGATGTTCTTTCTTAAGGTTTATGATACCCAAGAGGAAACTTGGGAATACAAGGCGATGAAAGAAAAGAAGTCTTTCAAGTCTATTATCCCCGAGGAATTGCGTTGGCGCAATTGGGCTGTTGATGAGAAAGACGGAACGGCATTGACTGGTGAGTCTCTGCTAAAATTGGTCAATGAAAATTTGTTCCCGACACTGAAGAATCTTGCAATTACGCCTGAGACCCCGCGTTCACAGTCTATTGTAAGGGAGGTCTTTGAGGACATCAACCAGTATATGAAAGACGGTATCCTTCTTCGTCAGGTTATCAATGTCATCAATGAGATTGAGTTTGACGACGCTCAGGATCGCCACATGTTCGGCGACATTTATGAGGGTATATTGAAAGAGCTTCAGTCAGCCGGTAATGCCGGTGAGTTTTACACCCCACGCGCTCTCACAGATTTTATGGTCAAGACTCTTGACCCCAAGTTGGGCGAGTCATTCGGTGACTTTACCTCCGGCACAGGAGGCTTCCTTACTTCTGCTCTCAACCACCTTGCTCCACAAATCAAGACTACCGCTGATGGAGAACTATATCAGAAAGCAGTTGTCGGGCAGGAATGGAAACCTCTTCCATATTTGCTGTCAATAACTAATCTGCTGCTTCACGATGTTGAATCACCCAATATCCGCCACTGCGACTCACTGGCACGAAGCGTTTCAGACATCAAACCGGAGGATAAGATTGATGTTATCGCAATGAATCCGCCATACGGTGGTAGCACTCAAAGTAACATCAAATCCAATTTCCCGATGGAAATGCGGAGCAGTGAAACTGCTGACCTTTTCATGGTACTGATTATGTACCGTTTGAAGAAAGGAGGACGTGCTGCCGTAATCATTCCGGACGGATTCCTCTTTGGCACAGATAATGCAAAATTGGCGATAAGAGCGAAGTTGCTGAAGGATTTCAATCTACACACCATCATTCGTTTGCCCGGAAGCATCTTTGCTCCATATACCGGAATTGCCACCAATATCATATTCTTCAACAATGAACGGGCAGAAGACGCCCCCGATGGGTTCAACACCAAGGAAACATGGTTCTATCGTTTGGATATGCC
>CAZRUR010000003.1:0-71644 GCA_964603335.1 uncultured Sangeribacter sp.
ACACGAAAGTAGGAGATAAGCACCTACAATTAGTGTTTACCTCCTACTCGATTTTTGTCCGATTTTGGTCGGATGCTATAAGTGGAGCTGGAGGGGGTTGAACCCTCGTCCAATCACGGACCCAATAAGCTTTCTACATGCTTAGTCATTGACTTGTTTTTCGTGGCATGACAGGCTCACGACTACCAATCATGCCCTTATCCTCTTCATTTCAACCAGCGGTCGAGGTTCCCGCCGGTCTATTTCCGAATTTCTCTGCACCACCTTGTCCAAACGTCTCGGAACCGGGCAATGGGGTGATGTCTCGTTCCCGCCACTTTGGCAGGAATTAAGCCAACCTACTATACTTCAGTTTAGGCAGCGAGAGCGTAAGTGTTTCTTTCGCCAATTATAGGTCGATGCGTTGTGATTATAGAGCTTGCACATCAAAGCTCTGCATGCTTACTTACCGTTTCTACGTGCTGTCAAATCCAGTCAGCCCCGTATCCTTTCCTCTGAAAGTGGCTGCAAAATTAATTCCAAATTCCCGTCTAACAAAATATTTAACAAAATTTAACTATTAAATTCAGCATACACGCAAAAAGAAGTGCCCCGGCTGTGGAAGTCGGGGCACTTTGGTTGATATGCAAGACGTGTTTTTGATTGTCTGCTTGATTTGTCTGGTTAGACAGTCTGATTAGACTGTCCAGGTCTCGGCTGTCTTGGTGATCATGTCGCGGAGGTTGGTGAAGCCTTTCTTTGCCTTCACTTCTTGCACCTGGGCCTCAACGGCATCGTTGTAGGTCTCAGCCTCAACATCACGGATCACACCGATTGCGAGTGGCAACTCATGACCGTCCATGAGGGCGAGCTGGCGGTGTAGCATATCGTCAAGGGTATGTGCGTCATGCACGAGCACATCATCGAGAGTATATCCGTCTTCACCGATGGTGACTGCCTTAATTGCAAAACCATCGCGCACAAGACCCTTATTCTTGTCTTTGCCGAAGATCATCTTCTCGCCCTGCTTCAGATGGATTGTGCGGTCTTCACGCACTTCCTTGTCAGAGAGCCAGCTGTGGATGCCCTGGTTGAAGATCACGCAGTTCTGGAGCACCTCCACAACGGCTGTGCCCTTGTGGCGGGCTGCAGCCACCATAATCTCCTTGGTAGTGTCAAGGCTGATGTCGAAGCCACGGGCAAAGAACTTGCCGCGAGCGCCAAACACGAGCTCAGCGGGGATAAACGGATCCTCAGTTGTGCCGTAAGGTGATGACTTGGATACGAAGCCTCTGTCGGAGGTGGGTGAATACTGACCCTTTGTCAAGCCATAGATCTTGTTGTTGAAGAGGAGGATGTTGATGTCGATGTTGCGGCGGAGCGCATGGATGAAATGGTTACCGCCGATGGCGAGACCGTCACCATCGCCCGACACCTGCCACACCATAAGGTCGGGACGCGCTGTCTTCAGACCGGTGGCAATGGCTGCTGCACGTCCGTGGATGGTGTGCATGCCATAGGTGTTCATATAATAAGGAAGGCGTGATGAACAGCCGATACCGGAGATGACGGCTGTGTCCTTGGGGGCAACGCCCACCTCTGCCATAGCCTTGTGGAGCACGTTCAGGATGGCATGGTCGCCACATCCCGGGCACCAGCGGGCTGTCTGCTCGTTCTTGAAATCGCCTGCTGCGAATGTTTGTGTCTTATTCTCTTCCATAAGGTTATGCTTCAGCTATGTGTTTTTTAACTCCTTCTACAATCTCTTCCACGAGGAATGGCTGACCCTCCACCTTGTTGATGCGGAGCACCTCCTTGTTGGGCAGATGCTGCTGCAGGTAGTCGGCAAACATACCGGTGTTGAGCTCAGCCACGATGATTCTCTTGTAACCCTTGAGCACGTCGAGAGCATTCTTCGGCAGCGGGTTGATATAGCGGAAATGAGCGAGTGCCATGGGAGTGCCCTCAGCATTGAGGTGCTCGGCGGCAGTGAGCACGTGTCCGTAAGTACCACCCCAGCCAACGAGGATAGTGTCGGCATCGGCATTACATCCCACCTTAAGCTCAGGAATGTCGTTGGCAATGCGGGCAATCTTCTCGCGGCGCACGTCTACCATTCTCTGATGGTTGGCGCCATCGGTTGAGATTACAGATGTGTTGAAATCCTTCTCCAGACCACCTACACGGTGCATTGCACCTTCAGTGCCGGGGATTGCCCAGTAGCGTGCGTAGGTTTCCTCTTCACGGGTGTAAGGCTTCCATCCATTCTCAAGAAGCTCTTTGCTGACAAACTTAGGCTTGATCTCAGGATAGTCGTTCTCCTCTGGTATTCTCCAGGCTGAGGAACCGTTGCCGATGAAGGCGTCGGTGAGAAGAATCACGGGAGTCATATGCTCAATTGCTATGCGGGCAGCCTCGAAAGCCATTGTAAAACAGTCTGTAGGACTTGCGGCAGCAAGCACGCATACAGGGCTTTCACCGTTGCGGCCGTAGATAGCCTGCATAAGGTCGGTCTGCTCTGTCTTTGTGGGAAGACCGGTGGAAGGACCGCCACGCTGCACGTCGATAACCACCAAAGGAAGCTCAGCCATCACAGCAAGACCGATACCTTCGCTCTTGAGTGCGAGACCAGGACCGGAAGTGGTGGTTACGGCAAGATGACCGCCATAAGATGCACCGATTGCGGAGCAAACGCCGGCAATCTCATCTTCCATCTGGCAAGCCTTCACGCCGAGGTCTTTGCGTTTTGCAAGCTCGTGGAGGATGTCAGTGGCGGGGGTGATTGGGTATGAGCCGAGGAACAGAGGGCGACCGCTCTTCTCAGAGGCCATGATGAGACCCCAGGCGGTGGCTGTGTTGCCGTTGACGTCGGTATAAGTGCCAGGGACGGCTGCGTCAGTCTCAATGCGATAGGTCGACATTGAGGCGTGGGTGTTGTGGCCGTAGTCCCAACCTGCGTGGATTACTTTCTCGTTAGCCTCGTAGATGGCTGGTTTCTTGGCGAATTTTGCTTTCAGTTTTGCAAGCACCTTGTCTACCGGGCGGTCGAAGAGCCAGCATACAAGACCAAGCGCAAGCATATTCTTACACTTCATGATGCCCTTGGCATCCATTCCAGAGTCGGCGAGGGTGTTTTTCAGGAGAGTTGTCATCGGCACGAGCATAATCTTCTGCGGGTCGATGCCAAGCTCAGTCACAGGGTCATCGGTAGTGTAAAGCGCTTTTTTAAGGTTGGCGGTAGTGAAGGAGTCACCATCGCAGATGATGATGCCGCCGGGTTTCAGATACTTGAGATTGGTTTTGAGGGCTGCAGGATTCATGGCAACGAGCACGTCGGCGTGGTCGCCTGGAGTGTGTACATTCTTCCCTACGCTCACTTGATAGCCAGACACGCCACTGAGAGAGCCTTGCGGGGCGCGAATCTCAGCCGGATAATCGGGGAAGGTGGAGATCAGGTTGCCTTCACCGGCGGAGACATTGGAGAAGATGTTGCCGGCAAGCTGCATTCCATCGCCGGAGTCGCCTGAAAAGCGAATCACTACATTCTCGATTGTCTTTACATTTGTTGACTGTAGCATGGTTTTAAGGTTGGGTTTATTAGTATTTTCAACGTGCTTCACATCGTTTTCGAGGTCGATTGCTTGCAAATTGAACATTACGGGTTATTCTGCCGCAAAATTAACAAAACTTTTTTCAAACAAAAAATAATTCATTATAAAATGCACCGTGAAGATATATTTTATTACTTTTGCAACTGTAATCATTGAAATTTGACCAACCCAACATGCCGAATATGAACAAAGGAATCCCATCGATGCTTCTGGCAGTGTCTCTCTCTTTCCTTGCAGCCAATGCCCTGACCCTTGAGCCTATAAAATATGCCGATTTCTCCAACTGGGTGTCGCGCGACATCACGGAGTCAAGGGTGATTGGGGGTAAGCACAAGACAATATATGAGATAGCCCCCAACAACCATATTGAGGGCAACAAGGAATATTCCAATGCCGGCGGGTCACCGTGGGCCACAAGCAATGTGATGGCGAAGGTGATGGGGGTGGTGAAGACTTCCAACACCGTGTCGCCGGCTCTTGTAAATGGCAACAAGGTGGCGAAGATGGAGGCAAAGATGGAGGAGGTGAAGGTGCTTGGCCTTGTCAATATGGATGTCATGGTGGCGGGGTCGATTTTCCTTGGGGAGGTTTTTGAGCCAATAACCTCCACAAAGAGTCCTTACTCAAAGATGGAGATGGGGATACCCTACACCAAGCGCCCAGTAGCGCTTGTCTATGATTTCAAGGTGGATATGCCAGCCGACAATACGCGCACAAAATCCACCGGGTTCTCATCAAAGAAGACCCTTCAGGGGCGTGACAATGCCGAGGTGTACGTGTTGCTGCAGAAGCGTTGGGAAGACAGCAACGGCAAACTGTATGCGCAGCGTGTCGGCACAGGGCGTGAGCGTTATGACAAGTCGGTGCCCTGGACAAAAGGACATGAGCTGAAGATACATTACGGCGACATTACCCAGGAGTCTTTCTATAAGCCATGGATGGGACTTCTCAACGGCGAGAAGGCATATTATGCGCGTAACTCAAAGGGTAAGCTCGTGCCGGTAGAGGAAGTTGGGTGGGCTCCAGCGGATGCCACTCCCACACACGTGCTGATGATGGCATCCTCCTCCTGTGGCGAGGCATTCATAGGTACAGAGGGTCTCACCCTCTACATCGACAACATCGCCTTCGGCTTCTGATAATTTACTGGAATAAAAAGACGCCAATGTTAGCGGAGTATACTTTGCATACATTGGCTTCTTTGCACACGAGTTGCATTAAGGTTTTACTACTTTTGCAGGCAATATGACCAACGTATTGCCAATGACTAAACTTAACATAGCTAAACTGCTGCTGACATGCGTGTTGCCGCTTGTCTCCGGATGTGCAGGCCATTCCGGTGAACATCATGACGAGCATCCGGAAGAATCAGCAGAACTTAATGAGAATCACCACCATGACGGGGCTGTGATGATGGAGCCTGAGAAAGCTGCCGGATTTGGAGTGAAAATTGAGACTGCCACCCCAAGTAATTTTGCGGAAGTGATAAAGGTGAGCGGGCGCATTGAGCCGGCTCCAACCGACCGCATGACCGTTACAGCCAAGCGCAGCGGAATCTTTACCATATCCCCCGGCCTGACGCAGGGAAGCCAAGTAAACGCTGGAGCCGTAATTGGCTCAATATCTTCCGATGGAATTCAAGGTGGAGACTCAAATGCAGCAGCAAAAGCCACACTTGATGCTGCCAAGAAGGAACTCGACCGACTGACTCCTCTTTATAAAGACGGACTTGTCACAGCATCTACATTTAATGAGGCGGAACGTGCTTATAACGAGGCTAAAGCCCTCGACGGCAACCTTGGCTCCTCAGGCAGAAGCGTGGAGACCGCGCCATGTGACGGAACACTGACAAATCTATTTGTCACCTCGGGTCAGTATGTGGAGGTCGGCACTCCAATTGCCACCGTTGCCAAGAACTCCCGCCTGACTCTACGCGCCGACGTGCCCGGAAGATATGCCGCCGAGATTCCTTCCATAACCTCAGTGAATTTCCGCCCCGACTATTCCGACAATATATTTTCGCTGACTGAGCTCGACGGCAAAATCATATCCTCTGCAACAGCAGTTGAGACCACCAGCGGATACATCCCTATCTATTTCTCTTTCACGAGCAACGGAGAGACTGTGCCCGGAGCATTTGCTGAAATCTACCTGCTTGGCTCCCCTCGCGGGAATGTGCTGTCTGTGCCTAATCAGGCTCTCATCGAAACTCAAGGTAATAAATATCTTTACATCTGTGAAGACGGTCATGCCTATGAGAAACGCCTCGTGAAGACCGGCGCCACCGACGGAGAACGCATTGAGATTACCTACGGCATCAGGGAGGGTGAGCAATTTGTGGCTGCCGGCGCCACCATTATCCGCATGGCTGAGACCTCGGCGATTGCTCCTCCGGAACATACTCATAATCATTGATGAAGCGTGAAGAGATAATGAATTATGTTGGATAAGATTATAAAATTTTCGCTCGACAACAGGCTCCTGATTGTTGTCTTGAGTGTGGCGTTGCTCCTTGGAGGCATGGTTGCCCTATTCAAGACTGAGGTCGACATATTCCCCGACCTCAATGCGCCGACTGTGGTTGTGATGACCGAGGCGCTGGGAATGGCTCCCGAGGAGGTGGAGCAACTCGTGACATTCCCGATAGAGACATCGATGAACGGAGCCGCGGGAGTGAGACGTGTACGCAGCTCGTCAGCCACTGGATTTTCTGTAGTATGGGTGGAGTTTGACTGGTCTACAAAGATGCAGACCGCACGCCAGACCGTGGCTGAAAGGTTGCCGGCGCTCCAATCCACATTACCCTCCGGGGCTGGCATCCCGACATTAGGTCCCCAATCATCAATTTTAGGGGAGATACTCATTATAGGGCTCACGTCAGATTCCTTGACTTTGGGGGAATTGCGCTCAGCCGCCGACCGACTAATCCGTCCCCGGCTACTCGCAGTGAGCGGTGTGTCGCAAGTGTCGGTGATCGGCGGTGAAGTGGAGGAATACAGCATCGTTCTCCTCCCCGAAAAGATGCGCCACCTTGGCGTAACCCTCCAGGAAGTCGCTGCGGCTTTGGAAAATTTCAACTCCAACGCTTCCGGCGGAATAATCTATGATTATGACAACGAGTATCTTGTGAAAGCTACCCTCTCCACTTCCGACGTTGAGGAGATGGGGAAGGTCGTTGTTAAGTCTGACGGTGAGACTCCTGTGCTGCTAAACGATATAGCCGACATAAAAATCGGCGCAAAGACCCCGGAGATAGGGAAGGCTTCGCTCAACGGTGAGAGCGCGGTATTGATAACGCTCACCAAGCAGCCCAGGGTCGGATCGATTGAGCTTACGGAACGTATAATGGATGAGATTGATAATCTGAAGTCTACGCTTCCGGATGGCATATGCATCAACACCGACATATTCCGTCAGGCTGACTTTATCGGCAACTCTGTCTCCAATCTTCAGAGCTCTCTTTTTGAGGGCGCCATCTTCGTGATTATTGTTCTCTTCATCTTCCTGATGAATTTCCGCACCACTCTGATTTCAGCTGTGGCATTGCCAATGTCGGTAATAATCACTGTGCTGATTCTCCATTTCCTTGGACTCACCATCAACACGATGACCCTTGGCGGAATAGCGATAGCCATCGGCTCGCTCGTGGATGACGCCATCGTTGATGTGGAGAATGTCTACCGCCACCTCCGGCAAAACCGTCGCCAGCCGACGGAATTCAGGAAGCAACCCTCAAGGATTGTGTTTGAGGCATCACGGGAAGTCAGGATGCCAATTCTCAACTCATCGTTGATAATCATGGCGAGTTTCCTACCCCTCTTCTTCCTAAACGGAATAGAGGGAAGGATGCTCATACCCTTGGGAGTGTCGTTTATCGTAGCCTTGGTGGCATCCACGATTGTGGCTCTGACGCTTACACCGGTGATGTGCTATTTTATGCTTGCCAAGAGTCGCAAGACGGAGGAGCAACTGGAGAAGGAGCCTTACGTCACACGCAAATTGGGCACATTATACTGCCGGCTTCTCTCTCCTGCCGTGAACCATCCAAAACCACTTTTCGTCACCATGGGTGTGCTTTTAATTGTGGCAGCCGTGCTGCTTCCCTCACTTGGACGCAGTTTCCTCCCATCGTTCAACGAAGGCTCATTCACTGTGAATGTCAGTGCATTGCCAGGGATATCACTTGCCATGAGCGACAGCATCGGCAATCGCGCTGAGCATCTCATACGCGAGGTGCCGGAAGTGGTGCTTACTGCCCGCAAAAGCGGACGCGCTGAGCTTGACGAGCATTCGCTTGGCTCCAATGTGTCGGAGATTGAGGTGCCTTACACGCTCAATTCCGGTCGCTCAAGAGAGGAGGTGATGCACGACCTACGCGAACGGCTTCAGACCCTCCCGGGAGTGAATGTTGAGATTGGGCAACCCATCAGCCACCGCATCGACGCAATGCTATCCGGCAGCGAGGCTCAGATTGCCGTAAAGATTTTCGGCCCGGACCTCGACCGACTCTACTCTATCGGTAAAGAGATTCAGGAAGCGATGTCAAGCGTGGAGGGGATTGTCGACATCAACATCGAGCAGCAGATTCCCCGTCCGCAGATTGACATCCGTCCGCGCCGTGAGATGCTTGCCCGCTACGGCATATCAATCCCCGACTTCAGCCGGTTTGTGGATGTGGCTCTTGCCGGAGATGTTGTGTCACAAGTAAACGATGGCACCCTCCCTTACGACATCACCCTGCGATTTCCTGACAGCCAACGCCAATCAATCGACATTCTTGGCGACCTGATGATTGACTCCAACCAGGGACCAATACCCTTGAGTTATGTGGCTGACATAGTATCCTCTTCAGGTCCCAGCACCGTAAACCGCGAGAATGTGTCGCGCCGGCTCGTTGTGTCTGCCAACACATCCGGACGTGACCTGCGTGGGGCTGTCAACGATATAAAAAGTGAAATCTACTCTCACGTGGCATTGCCGCAAGGATATTCAATAACTTATGGAGGGCAGTTTGAGAGTGAGGAATCGGCATCGCGCACACTGATGCTCACCTCAATAGGAGCCATCCTTATCATATTCTTCCTCCTCTATGCCGAATTCAAGAGCGTGTCGCAGTCACTTGTAATCCTGCTTAATATGCCGCTCGCTATGATTGGTGGAGTGCTTATTCTGTGGTTTACAGGCAGCGATCTCAATATCCCGGCAATCATAGGGTTCATATCGCTTCTCGGCATCTCCACGCGCAATGGGATGCTACTCATTTCCCACTATAACCAGCTTGACCGGGAGAGGGTGCCACTAATGCAGAGGGTAATGAAGGGCTCGTCTGACCGTCTGAACCCTATACTCATGACCGCCCTTACCTCAGCACTCGCACTCGTGCCGCTCGCATTGAGGGCGTCGAGTCCCGGCAATGAGATTCAGGCTCCAATGGCAACGGTGATCCTTGGAGGACTCATCACCTCTACGCTCCTCAACATCTTTGTGGTGCCAGCCGTGTATTATCTTATCAACAGAAAATCTTCCCAACTGACTACTGAAAATGAAACCATATAGACTAATCTTGCACCTGATGCTTATCTTTTCATGGACAATGCCCACGAAAGCTGAGCCGCTCACTCCTGTCGAGGTGGCACAAAAAATATTGGATGCCTCTCCGGCATCCCGCATAGATGAGTTAGGGATTACCTCGCTTGCTGAATCGCTTAAGAGCGCAAGCAATCTTCCTGACCCGGAGATTGAGGGTGAATACCTGTTTGCAACGGGCAATGAGAGAAACCGATGGGGAGCTGGAGTGTCGTGGGGACTTGAATGGCCAGGTGTATATGGAGCGAGGAAGGCAGAGGCTGCCAAGAAATTGTCGGCGGCGGAGACGGCTGCTGCCCTCTCACGTCGCGACAGGTTGATTGAAATCAAACGCCTGCTGCTCGACTATGTGCTGCAGCAAAGCCAGATGGCTGTGCTCCAAGAGATAAAGCTGACCAATGATTCAATTATGCATCTGGCGCAAAAGAGTGAGAGTCAGGGAGAGATGACACGCCTTGACATGAATAAACTTCGCCTTGAGCATGCCACTCTCACAGGAAGTATCCTCACATTGCAGGATTCTGAGGCAGAGACCGTAATGCGCTTGAGTATGCTGTATGGAGATGACTGCACTCCTCTCCTTAAGGATATGGCGTGTGAGTTCCCGGAAATTGAGGTGCCGGAAGATAAGAAAGACTTGTTGCTATCAACATCTGTAGCGGCAGCGCAAGCCGACGCGGAGGCTGCCAAAAGTGCGCTCAATGTGGCAAAGAGAGAGTCATATCCCGGTTTGTCTATTGGTTATCAGCACGCTTTTGAAGACGGCAGCCACTTCAACGGCGCCACCCTTGGCATAACCATACCTCTTTTCTCCTCGCGTGGGAAGAAAGCGGCAGCCAAGGCAGCAATTGCCGAGGCTGAGCTGAAGGCTGAGAAGGCCGCTTCCGACGCAAAAATGGAATTTGAAGGGTGTGAGCGCAGACTTATAATCCTTATCCGTCAGGCTGAGGAGATGTCTGCGGTGGTGGAAGACAATGAAAATGTCAATCTGCTGCTGAAGGCATACAATGGAGGCGTAATGACCCTGATTGACTATCTCAATGAGCGCAACTACTTCGTGAATGCGAAACTTGACCTGCTCAACATCCGTCACTCCGCGGCAAATCTGCTGCTGGATATGGAGGGGTTAGCCGGTAGTAGTTAGTTTTCGGGTATTGGAATTCAAACAGTTATAAAAAAGTTATAAAAATGTTTTGTCAGTATCAAAATAATGCGTAACTTTGCAGCCGGGTGAGTCCTGCACGACTTGCTCCCCGTAAATCCCCCAGGTCTTGACCGAAGCAAGGGTAGCGGGTTGAGCTGTGCGATGTAGGTCGCTCGCCCTTTTTGCCTCTTTAGCTCAGTTGGCCAGAGCACGTGATTTGTAATCTCGGGGTCGTTGGTTCGAATCCGACAAGAGGCTCGAAAATGCTGCTTGCAGCATAGCGTTGAATGTTTTTCATAATTTTGTTTTGGCGGCGTGTTTGTGAAAGCATGCCGTTTTTTCATACCCTAAGGGGCTTTATCCTCTCTTCTTTATGGAGAGTAGGGATTATACATCGCCTGTATCTTATCGAGAAGCTCTTCAGCTGGCATCTCGCCGCTCTCGCGCCATTGCTGCTTGCCATTCTTATACAGAATGAATGGCAATAATGAGCCTCTCCATGACGTTATTATTATTGTGAATGTCAACAGTATTTATACGCGATTTTCAGGGCTCCGGGGCTTGTGGCTCACGGTGGTTTTGCTGTGCTTTATCCTTTTTGCATCCGGTTGCAGCACTAAGAAAAACACCCCTTATTCGCGCAACTGGCAGGCGTTCACCACTCGCTACAACGTATATTTCAATGGCTCTGAGCATTACAAGGAGCAATTGAAGGCGATGGAAGATGGCTATCAGGATGACTACACACGCACCCTCCTCGTGCATCCCGCCGAGGCGCGTGGCGACGACAAGCTCCCCCAGCCAACCGGCGATTTCAAACGCACTATAGAGAAGATGCAGAAGGCTATACAGCTGCATTCAATTAAAAAGAAACCGGCTAAACGCACCAACAACCCTAAGGACAAGGCTTTTCGCGCACGCGAGGAGTTTAACCCCTTTCTCCACAACGCTTGGCTGATGATGGGGCGCGCACAATATCTCAACGGCGATTTTCTCGACGCCGCCTCTACATTCCTTTACATCTCTAAGCATTTCACATGGCTCTCAAACGTGGTGACGGAGGCAAAGCTTTGGCAGGCTCGTTGCTATTGTGCCCTCGACTGGAATTATGAGGCGGAAAACGTCCTTAGGCTTGTCAAGGAGAAGGATTTGGTCAACAAGCAGTTGCTCAATCTTTATAATCTTGTGAGGGGCGACTATCTCGTCCGCACGGGGCAATATGAGGAAGCCGTGAATTATCTCCGTGAGGCGGCTGCAACATCGTCCGGATCTCAGAAAAACCGTCTCTGGTTTCTGCTGGGGCAGGTATATTCCCATCTGGGGAAAAAGCAACTCGCTTACGAGGCTTTCAAGAAGGCTGGAGGCGGTGCATCTACCGACTATCGCACCAAGTTTAATGCCCGAATCAAGCAGAGTGAGGTATTTACTGGTCAGAACATCCGCAAGGAGGTTAACTCCTTGCTTTCGATGGCCAAATTTGAGCGAAATAAGGAGTATCTCGACCAGATTTATTACGCTATCGGAAATCTTTACCTTTCGCGTGGCGACACTGCCAAGGCAAAGGAGAACTATTCCATTGCCGTGGTTAAGTCCACACGCTCCGGAATTGACAAGGCTTTGGCGCAACTGGCGCTCGGCAACATTTATTTCGACGAGAACGACTATGTGAAGGCGCAGCCTTGCTATTCAGAGGCGGTGCCACTATTGCCGGAGAATTACCCTGACTATAAGATGTTGCGCCGACGTAGCGACGTACTCGACGAACTTGCAGTATATTCCGGCAACGTGCAGCTTCAGGACTCGCTGCTCACGCTCGCCAAAATGTCGACTGAGGAACAGGAGAAAGTGGCGCAACGCCTTGTCGACGAGCTGAAGAAAAGGGAGAAGGAGGCAGAGGAGGCGGCAAAGCGTGAGGAGTTTCTTGCTTCACAGCAGGGTCAGAATAATCCTATGGACCAAAACGCTGCCGCCAATCCAGCCCTCAGCATGAACACCGACAAGTCTTGGTATTTCTACAACACCATGACAAAGAACGCTGGTAAGACAGAGTTCCAGCGAAAATGGGGCGCCAGAAAACTGGAGGATGACTGGCGTCGTCGCAACAAGTCAAGTTTCTCGTTTGAGGATGAGGAGGATGAGAATGGCGACGAGTCAATAGGGGAGGACTCCCTCGCACAAGCCAACGATTCTATCTCTGCCGAAGATAAGGAGAAACTTGACAGGGAAAACGATCCGCATTTCGTGGAATATTACCTCAAGCAGATTCCCAAGACCCCGGAGGAGATCCAGACGGCAAACGACGTAATTCAGGAGGGTCTCTACAATATGGGTGTCATCCTTAAGGACAAGCTGGAGGATTTCACGGCTGCCCGTCGTGATTTTGATGAGCTCGACTCTCGCTATCCCGACAATATCTATCGCCTTGATGTCTATTATAATATGTATCTGATGGCGGTGCGTGAGGACAACCGTGCGCTCGCTGAGTCTCGGCGTCAGAAAATTCTTGAGGACTTCCCCGATTCACCCTATGGACAGGCTATGGCTGACCCCAAATATTTCGACAACCTGCGACGCATGCACGACGTGCAGGAGGAGATTTATGCCAATGCCTACTCTGCATATCTCGACAACGACAACAGTGAGGTGCATGCTCTCACTGCCGAGATGGAGAAGGATTATCCACTCTCACCGATTCTCC
Source organism: uncultured Sangeribacter sp. (assembly GCA_964603335.1). Classification (GTDB taxonomy): domain Bacteria; phylum Bacteroidota; class Bacteroidia; order Bacteroidales; family Muribaculaceae; genus Lepagella. The sequence continues at coordinate 13,019 of CAZRUR010000003.1, forward strand.
CCAAGTTCGTGTTTATCGACGCTCTCTCTTACCTGACGGAGGGCGACAATGACCAGTTCCGCGACCGCCTCACCGAACTGCTCCAGAAATGGCCGGATACGGATATGACCGACATGGCTTCCGCTATCGTCAAGGGTCTGAAGGCTGGCAGGATACCTCACGCCGGAATCACAAATTCACGCGGTATGCTGTGGGAGACACGTCTCACGGATTCAATCCCCGGGGAAGGGGAGGACGGGCTCCCGGCTAACTTTGAGCGTGACCCGGATGCCCCGCAATATCTGGTGCTGGCTTTCCCTCGCGATTCAGTCAATGCAAACCTCGTGCTTTACGACGTGGCAAGGTTCAATTTCTCATCGTTTGTCGTGAAGGACTTCGACCTTGAGCCAATGAGTTTCTCCAACATCGGACTTTTGATAATCAAGGGTTTTGCTAACCTGCGCGAATTGGAGCATTACCGCACTGTCATGGAGAAGTCTGACATTGAGCTTTCTCCACAGGTGCGACCAATCATGATCAGTAAGGCAAACTTTGAGCTTCTCCTCCGCGAGGGCCGCTCCTTCGAGGAATACTTCCGGTTTCAGGAAGAAGCCACCGTAGAGCAAACCGAGGAAGACGTCGTCGGTCCCGACATGACAATGCCACCCGGTCCCGACGAGGAAGCCCTTGACGAAGGTGAGGAACGGCAAGAAGAAGAGCTGCAAGAAGAGACGAAGGAAATGAACGAAAACCAATGACTCTCCGTTGTTATAACTACTGACGAATTTAATGTTACGGAAAATACATATGGAAAAGATACTTTGGGCTGACGATGAGATTGATCTCCTTAAGCCTCATATAATGTTTCTGAAAAACAAAGGCTACGATGTCACGACTGTATCCAACGGCCGTGATGCTCTCGATGCGCTTGACCATGACCACTTCAATCTCATTCTCCTTGACGAGAATATGCCGGGACTCTCTGGACTGGAGACTCTCACCAGAATCAACCAGGCTCATCCCGACGTGCCGGTGATAATGATCACCAAGTCGGAGGAGGAAAACCTTATGAACCAGGCAATCGGCAACCAAATTGCCGACTACCTCATCAAGCCCGTCAACCCAAACCAGATCCTCCTTTCCATAAAGAAAAACCTCCACAGCGGTGAACTCGTTGCTGCACAGGCTTCCTCAAGCTATCAGCAGGAGTTTCAGAAGATTTCCTCCAACATCAACATGGCGAATACCGTGGAGGATTGGATGGAGGTATACCGCCAGCTCGTTTACTGGGAACTGAAACTCGCCGACACCGACACGGCGATGGGGGAGTTGCTGCTCATGCAGAAGCGTGACGCCAACAGCAATTTCTGCAAGTTTGTGAAGCGTGAATATGAAGGATGGGTGCAAACCGAAGATCATCCACTCATGAGCCATGAGATTTTCAAGCGCCGCGTGTTCCCGCTCCTCGACAAGGGGGAGAAGGTATGCTTCATCCTGATTGATAATTTCCGTCTTGACCAGTGGAGAGTGCTTCAGCCCCTCATCTCCGAATGGTTTTCAGCGGACGAGGAACTATACACCACAATCCTCCCTACCTCAACACAATACGCCCGCAACGCTATCTTTGCGGGACTTATGCCCCTGCAGATTGCCACGATGTATCCCCAATATTGGGTTGATGAGGACGAGGATGAGGGTCTCAATATTCACGAGAGCCAGCTCATCAAGACGCAACTCGACCGTTTCCGCCGCAAGGAGCAGTATTCCTACAACAAGCTTAACGACTCCTCTGCCGGTGAGAAATTCCTCCAGAAACTGCCCCAGTTGAAGGATATTCCACTTAATGTCGTGGTGCTCAACTTCATCGATATGCTCTCCCACGCAAGGACGGAGTCGAAGATGATCCGTGAGCTTGCAAACTCTGATGCCGCCTACCGTTCTCTCACTGAGTCCTGGCTGCGCCATTCCTCCTCTATCGACATCTTCCGCAAACTCGCTGAATTGGGTTTCAAGGTGATCGTCACCACCGACCACGGCACTATCCGCGTCGACAACCCGATTAAGGTGGTGGGTGACCGTAACACCAACACCAATCTGCGATATAAGGTAGGCAAAAACCTGAATTACAATCCCCGACAGGTATATGAGATGCACAACCCAAAGAAATTCGGTCTCCCAGCCCCGAATCTCTCCAGCACTTTCATCTATGCCTGCAGCGAGGATTTCTTCTCATACCCCAACAACTACAATTACTACGTGCAATACTACACCGGCACGTTCCAACACGGCGGCATCTCCCTCCAGGAAATGCTTGTCCCCCTCGTAACCCTCACCCCAAAATGAAAAAAATCATCCCATTAGCCCTTGTGCTCCTCATCGTGGGCATTGTCTTCGCCTCTGGTGAGGTCTCCCGCGAGCGGCTTGCCGTGCGCCAGCTTGCAGAGAGGGCAGGGGAGGACGACCCTAAATCGCTCTACGATCTCGCGACGCTCCACGATATGGGTTACGACTCCATACCGGTCGATTCAACCGTCTCGACGGCCCTATATCGCCTTTCTGCGGAGAAAGGATATGCCCCGGCGATGAATTACCTCGGATTTCGCTATTTCAACGGTGATTTCGTGCGTCAGGATGTGGATTCCGCCCTCTATTGGATGGCTAAGGCTGCCGGTGCCGGCGACGTAAAGGCTGCCAGTAACCTGGGCTACCTCTTAAGCCATGACGATGCCGTAACCCGCGACTATCCGCAGGCTGTCTTCTGGCTAACAAAAGCTGCCGATGCCGGACTTCCTGTTGCCCAAAGCCTCCTCGCCGACCTCGTTCGCCAAGGACTCGGCACTCCCAAAGACACCACAAGGGCAGAGGCTTTATACACTTCCGCCATAGAACACGGTCTGCAGGATGCAGAACTTAAACTATTGTCAATGAAGGGTAGGGGATGGGAGTCGCTCTCGCCTGACTCCGCATTGTCGTTGGGTAGATATTATTACACCCACCGCGCACCGTTCATCGGTGTGACACTCTTCGAAAATGCTGCCGCGTATGATAATCCCGATGCCATCGCCCTCCTTGGCGATGCCTATTCGCGTGCCGTAGGTGTGGAATACGGCCACGCAAAATCCGTTGCCTATTACCTCCGCGCAGCACTCCTAAACCAACCCTCGGCACAATTCGTGATAGGGGAGTTGCTCGACATCTTCCCCGACGCACTCTCCGACTCAATCCCCACAGCCATCATCTCCGAATTCTATCCCTCCTCCCCGCCATCCGCAATCTTCACCGCCCCCTACTGGTATGAGAAAGCGGCAGCCGCCGGCATCTCCGACGCCGCCACCGCCTCCGATTACCTCCTCTCCAAATAGTCAGACCGTTTTGCAAATCCAGCGGTCAATATTGCGCGTCTCCTTTGAAAAGGATATACCAATTTTGAAGAGAGTGCGTGAGTCGGATGTGAATGGAAGTGCATACCCCTTCTCTTCAATCTGCTTGAGGGCTTCTTCGGCTGTTCCGTTAAGTTTCAGTTCTATGACGTATATGTAGTTCTTTGTCTTGACTATGAGGTCTATGCGTCCGGAGGAGGTGCGGTATTCAGTCTCCACAGTAAACCCCATCAGCTTGAAGATGATGTATATATTATTTTCAAAATATACCTCCGGCTTATTCTTGGAAAGGTCATACGGAATGTCGGCAAGAAATGACTGCAAACGCGTGATAAATCCTTCGTAATCTCCGGAATTTACCATGCGGCAGAACTGACGCACTGCTGTAAAACTCATTCCCTCACGGTCATCCATATAGATGGGCAATAGATCCTTGAAGAATCCATGTGCCACTTCACGGTTTGGCAACCCAAGCAAGTATGACTCATATTCTGCATCATAACCTTTAATGGTGAGGTAGCCTGTCTGAAACAGGATTGCAATTGTAGACGAGCTGTAGGAGTCTATGTCAGAAATCTGTTTGGTATCACCGAATATTACTATAAAGGTACAAACAAATAATGAACTGTGCAACAATTCATTGAATTATTCTTAAGAAAGGTTCTGTCAAACTCCAGACGGCATCGTCCCCGACGATAAATTCATACGCGTCGTTTAGCGTTTGCGATTTATTGAATTTTTTTGTAATTTTGCACCGTCGTTCATAAGGACGGCGGCTAAAATGGCTGTATCTATATCTTTCATCGGCGCAGTAGACGCGCATATTCAAAACTATGGGTTCCTCGAGAACTGGAAAAGCACTGCCGGCTTATGCCGCTGATGCATTAGGTGAGTGCCAAATTCATTTTTACACCTTTCAGTAGGTGTGATTTATTGCACTAACCTCCCTTAATTCTCATTTTTACATTTTTCATTTTTACATTTTCTTATGAACAATCCACGATTGCTCACAGGGTTGTTTGCAGCAGTCTTGTTGGGCTCTGGGATGTGCGTCTACGGACAGTCGGAAAAGGTGCTGACTCTCGACGAGCTCTTTGATGTGGCTGAGAAAAACAGCGTCCAACTGCGCCCGGCATTCTCCGCCGAGGAGGAGGCTGAGAAAGCCATCAGCGTGGCTCGCAGCGGGAAACTGCCTGACATCAACGCATCCCTCTCTTTAAGCTATATCGGCGACGGGTTTACAACCAAGCGGAATTTTTCCGACTATCAGAAAGCTCCTATCCCGCATTTCGGCAATACTTTAAACCTCAGCGTTGAGCAACCGGTCTACACCGGTGGCGCGATTACCGCAGGAATTGAACTCGCCGAGCTGAAACTGACCGCTGCCCGTTATGCCACTGAGCTGCAACGCGACAACATCAGATTCCAACTCACTGGTTTCTACCTTGACATCTACAAATATACCAACCTGCGAAAGGTGGTGGAAAGCAACATCAGCCAGGCGGAGAAGGTGCTCGATGAGATGCGCGCTCGCCATGAGCAGGGTGTCGTGCTTCTCAACGACATCACCCGCTATGAGCTCCTCGTGTCGAATCTAAAGCTGCAGCTTGTCAAGATCAACAATACTCTCGACATCCTCAACAACAACCTTGTGACCATCGCCGGACTTCAGGCAGGCACAAAAGTAGTGCCAGACAGCACTATCCTAAACCGATCCCTGCCAACCACCAACGAGGCTTCATGGCAGAGCGATGCTCTTGCGAACTCCCCCTCAATCAGGCTGGCTCAGTCGGAACTCGACATCACCCGTAAGGCTGAAGACCTCACCAACGCTGAGCGCCTTCCCAAAATCGGCCTTCAGGCTGCCTACAGCCTTGAGGGTCCTATACTCGTGGAGGTACCACCTATCGACCGTAACCTCAGCTATTGGTATGTCGGTGTGGGCGTTACCTACAATCTGGCTTCACTATACAAGACCAACAAGTCACTGGCTCAAAGCCGCGCAGCCACTGTGCTCGCCACCGATGAACTCGACGTGGCACGCGAGAACACTGAGCTGAGCGTGCGTGCCGACTACATCCGTTACCTTGAGTCGTATGAGGAACTCAAGACCCAGGAGAAGAGTGTCGAGCTTGCCGACCGCAACTACAACACCGTCTTCACACGCTATTCCGCCGACATGGCCCTCATCACCGACATGCTCGATGCCGCCAACTCCAAACTCGATGCTGAGCAGCAACTCGTGAATGCCCGCATCAACATCATCTATTATTATTACAAACTTCTATTTACTTCCGGAAAGATATGAACCACCGCGCCAAAAAGATTCTCTCCTATATAATATCCCTTATCGTCATAGTAGCCGCCGCTTTCTGGGTGGCATCCAAATTCATGCATTTCGGCGATGTCGAGTTTACCGACAACGCTCAGGTGCAACGCCAGATTGTGCCCGTTATCAGCCGTGTGCAGGGCTACATAAAGGAAATCCGTTTTGAGGAATACCAGCCGGTGAAGAAAGGTGACACCCTCGTGATTATCGACGATGCCGATATGCGCCTGCGTGTGGCTCAGGCTCGCGCTGACTATCAGAACGCCCTTGCCGGTCGCTCCGTGGCTGACCGCTCCGTGAATGTGGCGTCTGCCAACGTGGCTGTCACTGAGGCTTCCATCGCAGAGGCTAAGGTATTGATGGATAATGCAGCCGTCGACCTTGAGCGTTACACCAAGCTCCTGGAGAAGGATGCTGTGACCCGCCAGCAATATGACGGCGTGAAGACCGACTATGAGGCTAAGAAAGCCCGCTACCAGATGCTCGCACGTCAGCGTTCCGCAACGTCTTCTGTCGTAAACGAGACAAGGGAGCGTATCTCTCAGACTGAGGCTGGAATAGAACTCACAAAGGCTCTCCTCGAGACCGCTGAGCTAAACCTCTCCTACACCGTGATACTGGCACCATGCGACGGCTTCACTTCAAGAAAGGAGATTCAGGTGGGGCAACTCGTGCAGCCGGGACAGACGCTCCTCGACGTGGTCGACTCTTCCGACGTTTGGGTAACTGCCAACTTCAAGGAGACTCAACTCAAGCATATCCAGGTGGGTAGTGAGGTGGAGATTAAGGTAGATGCCATCCCCGACAAGACATTCACCGGCAAGGTGGAGTCACTCTCTACTGCCACTGGTGCTGCCCTGTCGGTTCTTCCGCAAGACAATTCTGCCGGCAACTTCGTGAAGGTGCGCCAGCGCATCCCCATAAGGATTAAACTCGACGGCATCCCAGAAGAACTCAACCAGCTGCGTGCCGGTATGAACGTGGAATGTGAAGTGAAGTATTGAGATGGCTGATTGGAATGCTCCTAAGGGACCCTTTGATATCCCTGATATACATAATTTCATTCCGCGCAGACTGAAGCCTTGGATTTTTGTCTTCTTCGTGCTGATTATCCAGTTCTCGGGAGGCATCTATATGGCAGCCGCCTCTGACATGGTGGGCACCACGGCACTGATGCAGGAAGACATACTGATGGCGGGTTATGCATCGCTTATCGGCATGGCTATCAATTTCTGCGTGATGTTCCGTCTGAAATTCCGGTTTTCCAACCGTGTCGGACTGCTTATATGCAGCACGGCACTGATTGTAGCGAACTTCATCTGTGCGCACACCGACAGTGTGCAGGTGCTGGTGGTGACGTGTCTATTTGCCGGATGGTTCCGCATGTGGGCAACCCTTGTCATAAACTCCACCATCCAGCTTTGGATATCACCCAAACGCGACATGGCGGTATTTTTCTGCTACGTCTACATCATCGTGGATGGCGTGATTCAGTTGAGCGGTCTCTCCACTGTCTATCTGGCTTATTTCTCGCAATGGGAATATATGCACTGGATTATGATCGGTATGCTTGCGCTGCTGATGGTCTTGGTGCTGGTGTTGCTGAAACCGGTGAAGGGACCGATGCAGATTCCGCTGCTCGGCATCGACTGGATTGGCTCCGGACTGTGGGCGATTTTCATGCTGTGTTTCGCTTTCGTCTGCGTCTATGGCAATTACTACGACTGGTGGGAGGCACAGGAGATTATGGAAGCCACCATCCTTGGCTTGGCATGCCTCGCCATAAACCTTTGGCGAGCCACTTTCCTCCATCACCCCTACATTTCGTTTCTTGCCTTGAAGAATAGAAATGTGATACGCGCCACATTGGTTTATATGGTGTTTTTCACTCTTTTGGCAACGGAACATGTCTTTGAGCACAGCTACGCTGCCTCCATCTTAGGCTATGACGAGACAAACCTGATAGACCTTAACTGGTATGTGCTGGTTGGTATTATTGTGGGTTGCCTGTTCACCTATTTCACTTTCGCCCTCAACAAGTGGCGCTACAAGACCATGACCGCCATCGCCTTTTTCCTCGCCTGCATCTATTTGGGTTACTTCTATTTCCTGATAGATTATGGCGTGGAGAAGGAGATGCTGTTCATACCTCTCTTCACCCGTGGCGTCGCCTCTGTGATAATCTCGATTGTTTATCTCACCTCGATGACACCGGGCGAGAGTAAGTTGAATTTCTTTGTCTTCCCACAGGCTTTGACTCTCAACGGTTTCACAGGGGCTGTGATGGGTGCTACCTTCGGACCGGCGATCATCGGTGAGTTCCTTGAGCATACGGTGGCTAAGAATGCCGCGCTTATCGGCGCCACATTCGCCGATTTCAATCCGACTGCCGCACACATGCCGCTTGGCAACCTCTACGGGATGGTGATGCAACAGGCTCTGGTGGTCTCGATGAAGGAGATCTACGGCTGGCTGCTCATCGTGGGTATAATCTCGTTGACCGTAATCCTCTTAAGTTACAGCCCGATGCGTCCAAACGCTATCTTCCCCAAATGGAAGACCATCCGCAAGATGCTGCGCCACCTCGTCCGCACCACCACCAAAGCCAACGCCCTCGCCGAAGCCTAACCCCCTTATCTTTGCGGCCTGAGAAAGATAAATTCCCTAAGATCCCATTTCATGAAATGGGATCTTAGAACCATGATTTGGTTTGTTGCTGATTTTGTGTTATATTTGCAAAAATTTAAGGCACGACAGTTATAAATTTAAGGCAAGATGGTTATGGCGGCTCATAAAAGACATTTTCCGGTGGGGATTGAGACTTTCTCTAAGATTAGGGAAAATGATTTTGTTTATGTTGACAAGACAGAATATATATTCAATCTTGTTAGCAAGGACGGATATTATTTCCTCAGTCGTCCGCGTCGGTTTGGAAAAAGTCTGCTGCTGTCTACTCTACGGGCATTTTTCGAGGGACGTCGCGACCTTTTTGAAGGCCTTGCCATCACGCGCCATGAGCATTCCTGGGAAAAACATCCGGTATTCCATCTTAACTTCGTCAATGCCAACCTATCATCAGCCGATGGATTAAAGGCGGTAATCATTCGTCATCTTGAAAATTGGGAAGCTGAATATGGAATCAAGTCAACATCATCTGATCCATCACAACGATTCTATGTCGTAATAGAACAAGCCGTGGAACAGACCGGCAAGAAAGCTGTGGTGCTAATCGATGAATATGATAAGGCACTCGTTGGCACTCTCGGCAATGATGAACTTCACAACAAGTTCCGGGAAATACTGAAGCCAATATACGGAACGCTTAAAGCAGCTGACCAGTATATCCGTTTCGGAATGATCACCGGCGTGTCAAGATTCTCCCGTCTAAGCATCTTCAGCGACATCAATAATCTCAGGGACATATCCATGAATGAGGATTATAGTGCCATCTGTGGCATTACCGAAAATGAGATGCTTCGCGATTGCCGGGAAGGGATTGAGGCATTGGCAGAAAGACGTGGCATAGATTATCAGGAAGCCGTCAACGCGCTCAAGCGTAACTATGATGGGTATCATTTCTCGGATAATTGCCCTGACATCTATAATCCATTCAGCCTGATGAGCGCCTTTGAAGACAGCGACATAAAGGCTTATTGGTTTGCCACGGGCACGCCCACATTCCTTATCAATGCGTTGCGTGACTCTGACATATATCTCCCGGACCTGCTTCATTCAGAGGCAGACACCACCGAACTTGCCGATATCGACTCATATAGAGACTCCCCAATATCGCTCCTCTTCCAGACCGGCTATCTGACCTTAAAAGAGTATGACAAGGATATGGACGCATATCGACTCGGGTTACCGAACAGGGAGGTTAGCGAGGGATTTTTCAAAGACCTGCTTCCCATATATATGAACAATGGCAGGAGCAAGAGTCTTCAAAATATCAGAAACTTCTGTAGAGATGTGAATGCCGGTGATGCCGAGGGTTTCATTTCCAAGCTTCAATCATTCCTTGCCGACATCCCATACGACCTTTCCAAAAACAAACCGGAGGTATATTTCGAGAACAACATATATATCATCTTTAAGCTCATGGGGTTCACCGTGGAGACGGAATACCGAACCTCAGCCGGACGCATTGACCTGCTTGTCAAGACAAAAAACTTCATCTACGTCATCGAGCTTAAACTGAATGGCTCCGCTGAGGATGCCATCAAACAAATCGAAGAGAAAGATTACCCCCTTCCCTTCGCCAACGACCCTCGCAAACTTTTCAAAATCGGTATTTCCTTCTCAAAGGAAACCCGCAACATCGACCGCTGGATTATAACACAAGACTAAACATTTTTAGAATACCCCCATATCATGAAATACTCTTTTCTTTCCATATTCGCAGCTGCTGCCTTCACCTTGGGAGCCACCTCTCAATCCATAGCCGCTGAGCCATCCACAGATATGGCAACAACACCCGCCAAGTCCTGGACCGCCGACAACGGCAATGGCACTTTCACCAACCCTCTCCTTTATGACGAGTTCTCCGACCCCGATGTGATCCGCGTCGGCGACGACTACTATCTCGCCGGAACTACCATGCACACAGTACCCGGACTCGTGATACTGCATTCCAAAGACCTCGTTAACTGGGAAAACGTATCCTATTGCTTCGACCGCTTCGATTTCGACGACGACGCCTTCTCCCTCAAAAACGGCAAGGAGATTTACGGGCAGGGAATCTGGGCCCCCTGCATCAGATATTCCAACGGCATGTTCTATCTCTTCTCAAACGTCAACGGGAAAGGGCTGCAATGTTTCATGAGCAAAGACATTAAAGGCCCTTGGAAACACGTAAATGTCAACGGAAACATCTACGACCTCAGCGTACTCTTTGACGACGATGGCAAGATTTACGCTATCCATGGCTATGGGACAGTGAAATGCACCGAGCTGGAACCCGACATTAGTGGACCAGTGGAAGGCACTGAGCGTGTCATAATCCCGGAAGGCTCTTCAGTAGGGGAGGGGCACCATATGTATAAGATAGGGGACATGTACTACCTTATCTCCACCGATTATATTCCTAACGGGCGTACCCTCTGCTCACGCAGCAAAAGCATCTGGGGTCCTTATGAGACATGCATCATAACCGCTGACGAGACTTTCGGCTACCATGCCTCTCCCATGACCCAGATTCGCGGACGAATAATGCCCGACAGCCATCCGGTGTCGATCACACCTCCCGACCCTGACAAGGTCGTGGCTTCCAATATCCATCAGGGTGGCATCGTCAGCACCCCCGACGGTCAATGGTGGGCACTCCTGATGATGGATTTCCACTCCATTGGACGCACAGTGACACTCGCCCCAATAACCTGGACCGACGGCTGGCCGATGCTCGGCCTTGAGGGTAATCTCGGGCGTGCCCCACGCACTTGGTTCAAACCCAACACCGCTGCCCGCGACACCGTGACACCGCATGCTGCCTACCAGCGCAACGAGGATTTCAATGGCAAAACATTGGGACGTGTCTGGCAATGGAACCATAACCCTGACGACAGGATGTGGGAACTGAAAAATGGCAAGCTGCGTCTGCACACCATGCCCGCTGACCAGCTCATGTGGGCAAGAAACACCCTCACCCAACGCGCCATAGGTCCATCTTCCATCACCACCGTAGAACTCGATGTCAGGAATATGAAACCCGGCGACGTTGCCGGACTCGGAAACATCAATGTGCCTTGCTCTTGGACTGGGGTGGTGAAAGACAAGAACGGTCTGACACTGCGCTGGTTCGAACAGGTGAACAATGACACCATCGACGCTCCCCTCAATCTCCCTGGCAACAAACTGTGGCTCCGGTTTGTGGGTGACTTCGACAACGACAAGGCTCACTACGCCTATTCCACCGATGGAGTCAATTTCCAGAATCTCGGAAGGGAGATGACTCTCAGTTATCAGCTTATCACATTCCAGGGTGCCCGCATCTCCCTTTTTGCATTCAACAAAGAGGGGAAGAACGGCGGCTTTGCTGAGTTTGATAATTTCACAGTCGAGGAGACGGCTGCCGACCGTTCCGGCAATATCCCTTACGGCAAGTCTTTCCGCATCATAAACCTCGCCACCGGACTTCCTATGCATGCCACACGCCATGGCCTGATGCACGACACGTCTGCCGATACCGACAATGACGAGACACGTTTCCGGATTGTCGACCGTGGCAACGGTAAGGTTGTGCTGCAATGTGTCGACGGCAGGTATGTGTTCTGTTCAGGACTGGGCCTGCCGGGTGACGTGCGCCTTACAAACGACGAAAACCTTGCCGAGGAGTTCCTGTGGCAGGACTACCTCAACAAGGAATTCATGCTAATGTCATTGCGCACCCATCGCTATGTAGGCAAAAGCCCGACAACCGGAAGCCCATATTCCATGGACTATGCCGGAGCCGACCCAGCCCGCCGCAACGGTGCCGTATTCCGTTGGGAAGAATAACACCCAATCATCCGATACGGTTTTATTGCAATTATTCTAAACAATTTCGTGTGTTTAAACCTTTTATAATGAGATGCTGATATAATATCGAATTTAATTCGTTTATCTATAAGATAGACATTTACTAAAACAGATAATTATGGACACAAAGAAATTGGCAAAACACTCATTACTGGGCATTTTGTGTGCCGGGATGCTTTCCATGGGAAGCTGTAGTGCTTGGAACGATATGTCGCAATCTGGACAGGGAGCCACTGCCGGTGGTGCACTTGGTGCAGCCGTAGGCACCGGTGTCGGAGCCCTCATCGGTGGCGGTAAGGGCACATGGATTGGCGCTCTTGTTGGCGGTGCTCTCGGTGCCGGAACGGGTGCCCTTATCGGCAACAGTATGGACAAGCAGAAAAAGGCCCTTGAGGAACAACTCGGTCAGCTCCAGCAGCAAACCGACCAAAACACTGCCGACATTGAGCAAAACACTGCCGACATCCAAGCCAACAGAGACTCTATCGCAAAAAATTCACAGGCAATCAATGACATCAAGGTTGAGATGGTGAAAGACAGCAACAATCTTGACGCCATCAAGCTTGTGATGGGCGATGCAGTGCTTTTCCAGACTGGCAAATACACCCTTAGCGCTGCTGCTGATGCTACCCTAAGCCGCATCGCATACAACCTTAAGCAGTTCCCGGAGTCTGACATTACAGTGGTGGGATACACCGACAATACCGGCTCTGAGGCAGTCAACCAGAAACTGTCATTGCAGCGTGCCGAAAGCGTGGTCAACTATCTCGAGCAACAGGGTGTTGCCGCCGACCGTCTCAAAGCAATTGGCAAAGGCTGGGACGACCCTATCGCATCCAACTCTACTGCTGAGGGGCGTGCACAAAACCGCCGCGTAGAGATCTACATCACCGCCAGCCAGAAGGCTATCCAGGCTGCCGAGAAAGAGGCTGCCTCCAAATAAGACCATGCAAGGGTCAGCCACCTAATTTGTTAAAAATACATAACATCACAATAAAAGAGTTGGTATTTGACCCAAATGTATTAACTTTGGGAAATAAAACCGGGCTTTTCGGATTTATATTTAGCATCCGCAATGCAGAAGGCATTGTGGAGACAAACCTCAGCCGTGGTATCTATGTGGTGACTTTCACTGATGCAAAAGGCCAGAGATTCTCACAGAAAGTAAGTTTCTGACATCTCAACAACTACCACACAACAACAGCCCATTCCAGTGAATGGGCTGTTGTTGTGTGGTATGAGATTCAACCTTTAACTTGGGCGTAAGCCTTGAGGGCTGCCTCGAGGGTGTCCATGGCAGCTGCGAGATAGTCGATGTTGTGGACATACGCGAGGCGCACCTCGTTGAGCCCTGTGTCTGGAGTTGTGTAGAATCCGGATGCGGGGGCCATGAATACAGTCTGCCCTTTGTATTCAAAGTTGTCGAGTATCCATTTGCAGAAATCGTCGGCGTTTCCTACCGGGAGGGAAGCCACAGTGTAGAACGCGCCCATTGGCATGGGTGAATAGACGCCCGGAATCTCGTTGAGTCGCTTGATGAGGAAATTGCGGCGCTTCAGATATTCGTCATAGACGTATTTCATGTATTCCTCTGGGGTCTCGATAGAAGCCTCGGCAACAATCTGTCCAAGCAATGGGGGGCTGAGACGTGCCTGACAGAACTTCATAACGTTTGCGCGAAGTTCCTTATGGCGTGTGACAATGGCTCCGATTCTTATTCCGCATTCGTTGTAGCGTTTTGACACAGAATCGATCAGCACCACATTCTCCTCGATGCCAGGCAGTGACATTGCGGAAATGAACGGTTTGTCGGTGTAGCAGAACTCGCGATACACCTCATCGGAGAATAGGAAGAGGTTGTAGTGGCTTGCAATGCCGGCAAGTTTCAGCAGTTCCTCCTTGGAATAGATATATCCGGTTGGGTTGTTGGGGTTGCAGATGAGGATTCCCTTAGTGCGGGGTGTGATAAGTTTCTCAAACTCCTCAATTGGAGGGAGCTTGAATCCGTCCTTAATAGAAGAGGGTACGCTTTTGATTACGGCACCGGCGGAGATTGCAAACGCCATGTAGTTGGCATAAGCCGGCTCTGGGATAATGATCTCGTCGCCCGGGTCAAGGCATGCCATAAAAGCGAAAAGCACAGCCTCGGAGCCACCGGAAGTGATTATAATCTCATCGGGGGATATATCCAGACCAAATCGGGCGTAATAGCCAGACATTTTCACCCTCAGCGACTCAATGCCCTCAGAGGGGGAATACTCGAGCACCTTGCGGTCGATATGTCGCAATGCCTCGAAAGCCTGTGGCGGTGTCGGCACATCAGGCTGCCCGATGTTGAGGCGATACACTTTGATTCCGCGATGCTCGGCGGCATTCGCTGCCCCGATGAGCTTGCGTATAGGGGAGGGGGGCATCTCATACCCTCGATGGGATATTTCCGGTTTCATATACCTTGATAAATAAGAGTGTCTATGATGGAATCGTCTATAATCAAAAGATTTTAACCTGTAAAATTCCGTTTTGAATGCAAAATTACAAAATCCTTCACTATTACAACAAATTGGAGTGACATTTTGTCAGTTTTGGGCAAATATTTTTATTGTTGGGAAATTATTAGGAAATAATAGATTATAATCAGTGGCTGCAAAAGTTTTGCAGCAATGGCCGATATGTTAAGAATATTTAATATGGGGAAGGTGCATTTAAATGCTGAAATATTGTGGTTTTAGTCATATATTGTATTAACTTTGCAGAGGAAAATAAAAAAAGAACAAAAATAAAAACAACATAACATTATGGCAAAGAAAAAATCAGCAGCGCCTAAAAGTGTAGGCCGCATCAGCGACATGGAGGGAAAGAAGAAAGCCCTTGAGATGGCGATGGCCCATCTGGAGAAAGACTTCGGCACGGGCACCATCATGCGCCTTGGCGATGACGCCGTGCAGGATGTGGAGGTGATCTCAACCGGCTCTATCGGCCTTGACTTCGCTCTCGGAATCGGGGGCATCCCACGCGGCAGAATCACAGAGATATATGGACCAGAGTCATCCGGTAAGACCACCCTTGCAATCCATGTGATAGCAGAGGCGCAGAAACAGGGGGGTATATGCGCGATTATCGACGCAGAGCATGCCTTCGACCGTTTCTATGCAGAGAAACTTGGTGTAGACGTCAATAACCTTTGGATTGCGCAGCCCGACAACGGCGAGCAGGCTCTTGACATAGCAGAGCAGCTTATAAATTCTGGAGCCATCGATGTGCTTGTGATTGACTCAGTGGCGGCTTTGACTCCGAAGGCTGAGATAGAGGGAGAGATGGGCGACAAGAATGTGGGTCTGCATGCACGTCTGATGAGCCAGGCAATGCGTAAGCTTACCGGCACTATCTCGCGCACCCGCACATGCTGCATCTTCATCAACCAGATGCGTGAGAAAATCGGCATGATGTTTGGAAATCCGGAGACCACCACGGGTGGTAATGCCTTGAAATTCTACGCCTCAGTGCGTATCGACATACGTCCATCATCGTTTATTAAGGATGGCGACAAGTCGATAGGCCGACTTGCCAAGGTTAAGGTGGTGAAAAACAAGATGGCTCCCCCATTTATGAAGGCAGAGTTTGAGCTTATGTTTGGCGAGGGCATCTCCAAGGCCGGCGAGATAATCGATATGGCTGTAGACCTGGGCATAGTGAAGAAAAGCGGGGCCTGGTTCTCATACAACGGCAACAAGCTCGGCCAGGGACGTGACGCTGTCAAGAAAGTAATCCAGGACAATCCGGAGCTTTCAGCCGAATTGGAGCAGAAGGTAAGGGCAGCCCTTGAGGCAAAGCGTGAGGAGTCACGCCATAAGACCATCAACCCGTTCCTTCCCGGTAAGGAGACAAAACGCACAGACAGCGACGATGAACCTGAAGAGAATGACGAGGATTTCGAGTCATACTCAGAGTCGGCTGATAATGACGACCTTTTCTCCGACGATTTTGAGGTGGAAATAGAAGACTAATTGTTAGTAAGTTTAAATTACGAATAGCTATTTGCATATTGGAGAGACTCCCCTGTCGGGATTTCCGGCAGGGGAGTCTCTCCAATATAACGTTTCAACAAATTTCAATTATTCTCTTATGCAAAGCCTTTTACTCATCGCTCAAAGAGATGAATGCATCTGCTGGAGAAGTGGTCTGAATCGGCGACATCACGAGAGCGTTGCTATCCATAGTCACCTGGCTTCCTCGGATTGCCTTAATAGCGGCAGCTGTGGTCTGGCCGTAAGACACTGAGAAGTTTCCGTCGAGAGCGTTACCCTTGATGATAAGGATATTGTATTGACCACCACCGGCAGGAATAGCATATACGTTGGCAATCTCACGCATATTGTTGGCAGCAATCACCATATTGCGGATAGGAAGATTCTCAATCATATAGATGAAGTTGTCACGATAGTTCTGGACGCTGCCCTGGGGAGCAGTTACGCTTGCGGTCTTGACATTTTTGATGACATTGTTGCTGTCGATCTGCACAGTCTGTGCTGTCTGTTCAGTCATGTCCGAAAGTTTGGCAAGTCCTTAGTAAGCCTCCGCTAATGAAGTGTCGGCGTAGCCGGCGAAAGTTGTTGCGGCAAGGGCGATGAGGGAAAGAAATAACTTTTTCATAAACTTTGATTTTTAGCATTTAATTTGACTTATTAACACGAATTTGTTTCTGTTGGTTCACGAGAAAACGAAAATATGTATGTTTTTAACATTTGTTGTCGAGATTTATAACATTTGGGAGTAAGGCTCAAGGATTGATTTTCATGGTTAATAGATGGAATTGTAGACAAATTGTGTAATTTTGCAAATTCAATCAAAAACCAACCATGGAAACATCAAAAAACAAGATATGCTGCATAGGTCACATCACCCTTGACAAAGTGATAACGCCAAAAATGTCAGTGGATATGCCCGGGGGCACCGCGTTCTACTTTGGGCATGCCATGAGCCATCTAAAACATGATGAATTCCGACTTGTGACATCTCTTGCCGAGAGTGAGAAAAAGGCAGTAGACGACCTTCGTGCCATTGGCATAGATGTGAGGATGATTCCGAGCCGGAAATCAGTCTGTTTTGAAAACAAGTATGGCGAGGACATGAACAACCGCACCCAGCGTGTGCTTGCCAAGGCAGATCCATTCTCAGTAGAGAGTCTGAAAGCAGAGGAATCGGAGGTCTTCCACCTTGGAACGCTTCTTGCTGATGACTTCCCACTTGACGTAATAAAATATTTGTCGACAAAAGGGAGAGTCTCAGTTGATGCCCAAGGGTATCTGCGGGAGGTGAGGGGAGAGAATGTATATCCTGTCGACTGGAAAGAGAAGGGGGATGCGCTGCGCTATATCGACATTCTGAAGGTCAATGAGCATGAGATGGAGGCGCTGACGGGATTGCGTGAACCGAGAGAGGCAGCCATCAGGCTCAATGAGATGGGAGTGGATGAGGTGGTCATCACACTTGGAAGTGAGGGCTCAATGGTATACTATCAGGGTAAGTTTTATGATATTCCGGCCTATGAGGCGTCGGAGTTGGTGGATGCTACGGGCTGTGGCGACACCTATATGGCTGGCTATCTCTACAAGCGGAGCCAGGGATGTGGGGTAGATGAGAGCGGACGATTTGCCGCTGCCATGTGCACCATAAAACTTGGAGCGGCAGGTCCATTCTCCGCCACAGAAGAGGAGGCAGAGAAACTCGCATCGGGCAAATAGGTGGTATTATTTGAGGAACCCATGGCGGTAAATGCCGTGGTTTTTTGTGTCAAGGTGGAAATTCGGGGTAAATCTTGTTAAAATACAGATATTTAGAGCTATAGCTCCATATTGGGTGCTTATTTGAATTGAAAAGGTGTAAATGTGCAATAAAATATGGTGCAAAAATCACGCATTTTAACATTTGGTATGCCATTTTTTTAACAATTGGGATGGTGCATATTAAGATTTTATTCCTTAAATTTGCATATCCTCAAAAAGGGATATATATGCCTTGATGAGGGTCCGGATTCAAGTATGTTCTTAAGTACCTACAAATACAAGTTGATAACTGCTTTAGAAAAGCGATTAAACGTCATAGAACAAGTTGAGAAACTTAAAGATTATAATTGCTTTTTAGGAACGGCATCTTCATCTTGTGAAAGAATGGAGGTGGTCCGGGAACCGGTCTCATAAGATTTGTTCTACGGATGCGTTTCCTTAGAATTTATACTTGAATTTTGGTTATGGAGGGATGGCGTCTTTGTGAAAAGGCGTCATCCTTTCCTTTTATGTGGATATGAATATGTAATGGTAAGTGCTTATGTGTATATGTAATGGTAAGTGCGTATTCGTTGCGAGTTGATTTGTGGCTGTCAATATAAAAATGTAATTTTGCAATTGACTTCCGAAGACAGATGTCTTGTATGTAGAAGTGATTGTAAAAATGGGAGGAAAGATAATATTCGTAACCGGAGGACAGCGTTCCGGTAAAAGTGTGTTTGCCGAGAAGATGGTGCTCTCAAAGTCTTCTCATCCGGTCTATATAGCCACTGCGCAAGTGCTTGACGATGAGTTTCGCAAGAGGGTGGCTGTTCATAAGGAAAGGCGAGGCAAGCAATGGATCACCTATGAAGAGCCGTTGGAGGTGTCGGCAGTGGAGTTAAAGGCTACAGACACCGCGCTATTTGATTGTGTCACCCTTTGGGCCACAAATTGCTTTTTCCATTTTGGCGAGGATAGCGTCATTGCATTAGGGTTTATGAAGAATCAGTTTGATAGCCTGGTGGCATCTGGGGCTGACATTGTGTTTGTCAGCAATGAGGTAGGGCTTGGTGGCGTTTCTCCAAATGCCATGCAACGTCATTTCGCAGACCTTCAGGGAGCCATCAATCAGCATATTGCGTCGCGTGCCGATGAGGCATACATGGTGCTTTCGGGAATACCCATTAAAATCAAATAGACATGAAATTCAACATACGACCGATTGACAGAGGGATTGAGGCATCCCTAATCAAGAAGATTGACAATCTCACAAAGCCTAAAGGCTCCCTGGGGCGACTTGAGGAGCTTGCGCTGCAGATAGGGCTAATCCAACGGACCCTTTCGCCAGAACTGAAGTCACCGCATAACGTATTGTTTGCCGGTGACCACGGCATTGTGGAGGAGGGGGTTACGGTCTCACCCAAAGAGGTTACATGGCAGCAGCTGAGCCATTTCTCGAAGGGTGGTGCAGGGATAAACTTCCTATGTGAGCAGCATGGGTTCACACTGACACTCGTGGATGCAGGGGTGGATTACGACATACCGAGTGGACACGGGATAATCGATATGAAGGTAGGGCGAGGCACCGGGAATTTCCTTAAGAAGCCTGCCATGAGTGTGGAAGAGTTTGACCTATGCCTGGAGCGTGGGGCGTCAGTGGTGGAGGAGATTCATCAGTCAACGGGGTGCAACATTATAAGTTTTGGAGAGATGGGGAGTGGCAACACGTCGCCGTCGGCAATGTGGATGCATCTGCTCACCGGCATACCCCTGTCAGAATGTGTCGGGGCAGGTGCCGGGCTTGATAATAAGGGGATTAACCATAAACTGTCTGTGCTGACCGCAGCATTGGAAAATTATTCTGGCGACGGCTCATTGAAATCGGGACTCTCATGGTTTGGAGGGTATGAGATGGCGATGGCAGTGGGCGGAATGCTTAAGGCAGCCGAGCTTGGGATGATAGTGATAGTGGATGGTTTTATAATGACATCGTGCATGCTCGCAGCATATGCGCTTTATCCGGAAGTGTTGGATTATGCGATTTTCGGACATCAGGGCGATGAGAGTGGTCATAAACTGATGCTTCAGCACATTGGAGCCAAGCCATTGCTGAGCCTGGGCTTGAGGCTTGGTGAAGGCTCCGGGGCGGTATGTGCCTATCCGATTATTGAGTCGGCAGTAAGGATGATCAACCGCATGGATTCTTTCGGCGATGCGAATGTAACCAAGTACTTTTAGTTTTCCGTTTTCCGTTGACTGCAACCTGTAACCTATAACCTTATGATACGCGATGCTGTGGCTGCTGTGAGCCTTTTCACGAGGATACCAGCTTGGAAAGTTGTAAAGACAGAGAAGTCAAATTATGACAATGCCGTGACATTCTGGCCGTTTGCCGGTTGGATTACCGGTGGAGTGACAGCCATTTGCATATGGTTGCTCACCTTCGCGTTGCCTGTGGTTGTGGCGGTGGTGGTTGCATTGATTGTAAGGCTTTTGCTTACATGTGCGCTACATGAAGACGGACTTGCGGATTTCTGCGACGGCTTCGGGGGAGGATATGACAAGGAGAAAATCCTTGCCATTATGAAAGACTCGCATATCGGCACTTACGGCACCATAGGGCTTATCATATACTTTCTCTTGATGGTCAGTGTTTTGTCTACCTTGCCACCGGCTGTCTCTGCATGTGCGATTCTCGCTGCAGACCCCTTCAGCAAGTTGTGTGCCGGGCAGTTGACCAACCTTCTTCCTTATGCCCGCCCTGAAGGCGCGAAAAATAAACTGACCTATAGGAGGATGTCGGCGATGAGGATAGTTGTGATGCTGATTGAAGGGCTAATTCCAGTCATACCTCTGGTTATCCTGAATCCCAAAACAGTGTTCGCACTTATTTTCCCGATATGCGTGTTGGGCTTGATGACCCTTTATCTGCGAAGGAAAATAGGAGGATATACCGGAGATTGTTGTGGCGCCACATTCCTCATCTGTGAGACAGCAATGCTGGTAGCAATCAATGCAATAGCCAACACTTAGCCCAACACTGCGCTGCGGCAGGGATGCCGCAGCCACTAAAAACCAACAACTATGACATTATTGTTTATACGCCATACGTCGGTAGATGTGGAGCCGGGCACTTGTTACGGTCAAACCGACGTGCCATTGAAAGCCTCGTTTGAGGAAGAGGCAAATAAGGTAAGGGAGCGTCTTGCCGATTATCAAATTGATGCTGTGTATTGCAGTCCACTGTCACGATGTGTCAGGCTGGCGCATTTCTGTGGTTTTGAGCATCCAATAATCGATCCGCGGCTTATGGAAATGAATTTTGGGGATTGGGAGATGAAGAAATATGATGAGATAGACGATCCCCGACTGCAGATGTGGTATGATGATTTCCTAAATTTTGTGCCCACCAACGGAGAATCGTCAATGCAGCAGCGCGACCGACTGAGAAGTTTTCTTGATGATTTGCGTCATAAATATTCCGGGAATGATGATGCGACGATAGCCCTATTTACACACGGTGGCATCATCATACATGCTATGACGCTATTGGATGGCATGACCTATCCGGAGGCGTTTGCGCATCAGCCGCAATATGGTGATGTAGTGGAGTTTAGGGTAAAAGGGTAAAAGGGTAAAAGTGTAGAAGGAGGGAGTTAGATGGAGTCTATTTTGAAGCGCATGGTTGTGGGGTCGAAGGTGACTCCCTCACGGTCAAAATATCTCCCTAACTGACCGTTTGCCGATAATTCTGCGGGCGTACCGGAGACAATTCCTAAATTCTTGTCAACGAGCCATGCCTTGTCGGCAATCTGCAAGGCAATCTCAAGGTCGTGGGTAGAGAGGAATACGGTCTTGGCTTTCAGACGGCATAGGCGTTGAAGGAGTTGCAGGATCTCCACCTTGCTTGGATAGTCGAGAAATGCTGTGGGTTCGTCAAGGAAGATGACAGGTGTCTCCTGTGCGAGCGCCTTGGCAATCATCACTTTCTGGCGTTCTCCGTCGCTGAGGGTATGCACCATTCTTCCCCTCAGGTTGTCAATCTTTATCAGGGAGATAGTCTCGTCGACAATCTCCTTGTCGTGGCCAGAAAGATTACCCCAGAAGCCGGTGTAAGGGCTGCGCCCCATTCCCACGAGGTCTTCCACCGTCATGTTGGAAAGGTTGATGCGGTCGGTGAGCACCACGCCGATAACTTTAGCAAGCTCCGTATCCTTATATTCTGAGAGCAATCGCCCCTCAATCTCAATGTCACCGCTGAGCGGGGGGATGAAAGCGGAAAGAGTCTTCAGAATGGTAGACTTTCCGGCGCCATTAGGCCCTAACAGACAGGTCAGTTCCCCGCTATATAATGTTTCGTTGACGTCTTTAGAAACGATCACCTCGCCTCCCTTGACGGGATATCCGGTGCAGAGATTCTTTGTAATAATCGTAGGTTTCCTTTCCATGGCTAAATTCGGATGAAATTGAAAAGAGGCGAGACAATGAGATGTCTCGCCTCGATGATTTGCAACTTGAAAATCTTGACGGATTAACCGTTGTATTTCTTCATGATAGCGATGAGGTCGAGCACCTTGTTAGAGTAGCCGATCTCGTTGTCATACCAAGAGATAACCTTCACGAAGTTGTCAGTGAGGTAAACACCGGCGTTAGCGTCGAAGATAGAAGTGAGGGGGCAACCGAGGAAGTCAGAGCTTACGACAGCATCCTCAGTGTAGCCGAGCACACCCTTGAGTTCGCCTTCAGCAGCCTCCTTCATAGCAGCGCAGATAGCCTCTTTAGTGGCAGGCTTCTCGAGGTTGCAAGTAAGGTCGACAACAGAAACGTCGAGAGTAGGCACACGCATAGAGATGCCGGTGAGCTTACCGTTGAGCTCAGGGATAACTTTACCAACAGCCTTAGCAGCGCCAGTAGAAGAAGGGATGATGTTGCCAGAAGCAGCACGGCCACCACGCCAGTCTTTCATAGAAGGACCGTCAACAGTCTTCTGAGTAGCTGTTGTAGAGTGAACAGTAGTCATAAGACCTTCCTTGATGCCGAATTTGTCGTTGAGAACCTTGGCGATAGGAGCGAGACAGTTGGTTGTGCAGGAAGCGTTAGAAACGAACTGCTGGCCAGCGTAAGTCTGAGCGTTCACGCCGCAAACGAACATTGGGGTGTCGTCCTTAGAAGGGGCAGACATAACGACATATTTGGCACCAGCCTCGATGTGAGCCTGAGCTTTCTCCTTAGTAAGGAAAAGACCAGTAGACTCCACTACGTATTCAGCGCCGACCTCACCCCAAGCGATTTCAGCAGGGTTCTTGCATGCAGTCACGCGGATCTGCTTGCCATTGACGATGAGAAGGCTCTTCTCCATGTCATAGTCAACAGTGCCGTCGAAACGACCGTGCATTGTGTCGTATTTAAGCATGTAAGCCATGTAGTCAACCGGAAGAAGGTCATTGATTGCAACTACCTCAACATCGTCTCTTTTTGTAGAGGCACGGAACACGAAACGTCCGATACGGCCGAAACCGTTAATACCAATTTTTGTCATTGCTTTAAAATATTGTTTTGGGTTGATAATATTTTAATAAACTCTATTTATTCAAACTTAGAAATGTAAGAACTTGATCTTGGCAAACAGTCACCTGTTTGGATGTGCAAAATTAATAAAAAAAATGGTATTGCAACCAAAAATGAACGAAAATTAACTTTAAAGCGTTTTTAGACAGTGAAAATTGCTGTTTTTGGCAAATTTTTTTGTAGTTTCGCACATAGAAATTTTAAAAGTATAGAAAAATGGGAAAATTTTTATCGGATTTCAAGGAATTTGCCATGAAGGGAAATGTCATTGACATGGCAGTCGGTGTAATTGTCGGCGGCGCCTTCGGCAAGATTGTGACCTCGCTTGTCAACGACATCATCATGCCGGTCATCACACTGATCACCGGGAATGGAGGTTTCGAAAACCTGAAGTATGTGATAAAGGCTGGCTCGCCGGCATCAGAAGGTGTGGCTGCCGTGGAGGAAGTGTCGATCAACTATGGCACGTTTATCATGAATATCGTTGACTTCCTAATTATTGCCTTCTCAATCTTTGTGGCTCTCCGAGTGATCATGAAGTTTAAGAAGAAAAAGGAAGAGGCTCCGGCTCCAGCTCCGGAACCCACCAAGGAAGAGGTGCTCCTCACAGAAATCCGCGACATCCTTAAGAACCAGAAGTGATTCCATTTCTGTCGGAATCATCTGTATGTAACCCGGATTTGTGGCGTATGATATTGGAGGCATTGCGATGGATTCCAGCCAGCTTCGCCCTCTTGATTGCCGACCCCTTGAACGTGGATGAGAATTGCTGTTGCGTCATGGAGGCAGCCCTTTCAGCCGAAAGGGCCATAATCTCTTCGCGAGGGAGGAATTCACAGATTTTTGTTGGCACGACGTTGCGGTTGTGAGGACACACGCGCAAGCAGATGTCGCAGCCATAGAGAGTGTTGCCAGCGATTGGAGTCTGCATGTTTCGCTCCAATTCGCCAGTCCATTCGCCACGATGCTCGATGGTGAGATAATTAAGACAACGGCGAGAGTCGACAGTGCCATCGGGCGAAAGAGCTTTTTGCGGACATGCCGAAAGGCATGCTCCGCATTTTTTGCATACCCCTGAAGAGGGATTGTCAGCCGGGATTTGAATGGTGGTGACAATCTCAGCCAGAAACGCGAAGCCACCGGCTTCGCCAATGATTACCGACCCATTCAAACCCTTTATGCCGATTCCAGCCTTCATTGCCCAATAACGCTCGGCAAGCGGAGCGGAGTCGATGCATATTCTCCATTCCCCACCGAAAGTGGCTTTAAGATTGGCCACAACGGGGGCAAGACGATTTTTGAGAATGTCATGATAGTCAGCGCCATAGGCGTATGAGGCAATCATGGGTAGGGAGGGGTCGCGGAATTGTGGTGGAGCATAGCTGAATGCCACGCTGATGACGGTGGAGGCTTCCTCCAACACATATGAGGGATTGCTTTTGAGCACCTCATGTCTGGCAAGATAATCCATTCCGGCTTGTTTCCCTTCCGCCAGCCAGAGGCGGTAACGCTCCATCTCACGCTCATCCACATCCTCAGCCTTGGCAAATCCCACAGCAATAGCCCCTGACTCAGAAATCAGCCTGCGAATCTCCTCTTTGTCGGCCACTCCCATATCAACTATCAACTATCAACTCTCCATCGACTTATTTTCTGCCGAAATCAGCGGGTATCTCACCCCAGCGTTCGGTCTGCCATTTGAGCACCTTAGCCGGGAATTGATGTGTGTTGAGCCATGTCACTGCCCTTGCCATGAGCTCAAACACCTTGCCATTGCGGTCGGTGGGTTTCAACTGTGTCTTAATCTTATGGTTACGCGCCCAAGCCATCCCCGACACGGAATCGGAGTAAATATTATGGAACTTACCCTGCTGCGTCATTAGGGCCATGGCGTGCACAATCGCGAGGAATTCCCCGATATTGTTGGTGGCATCGTCGAAAGGACCAATGCGGAAGAGAGTGCGTCCGGTCATAAGCTCCACACCTTGGTATTCCATTTTGCCAGGGTTCCCGAGGCAGGATGCATCGACAGCCCAAGCGTCGAGGTCGACTTCCGGGTTGGTCATATGGTCAGGCTGACCGGGCTTGGGGAGATTGTGGTTGCTTGCGTGAGAAAGGAAAGCACCGAGGTCGTTGCCATCTTCCTTCTGCATAGCCTTGCGGTAGGCGGCTGAAGCCTCAACCGAAGATGTATAACCCTTGTATACAGCGCCTTCGAATCCCTGCACCTGTTCAAGGGCATCTCCCCAGTCGTCATAGACACCGGGGTTGCGTCCTTTAAAAACTACGTAATATTTCTTTCCTTGGGGCATGTGTCGGTTAGTTGAGAGTTAAGAGTTAAGAGTTGTTGGGGTTCATGGCGGAGGGGGTAGTTGTCGCGGAGGGAGTCGAGATGCGTGGGGTCAGACTTTAGCAGCTTAGTGTCGGCATATGGGTCGTAAGAATCCACGATTGTTTGAGGATCAACTAATTCCGGTGCTTTGTAAGTGCCCTCCAGTCCTGATTTGTCGATTGAGACATTGAATTTGCGTTCAATAGCCTCAAGCGACATCCTTGTGGCACGTCCCTTTCCCTCAATGGAATAACCCGCAATGTGGGGAGTGGCTATCTCAGCGAGTTGGAGAAGCTCAGGGTCTGGAGTGGGTTCGTTTTCCCAGACATCAATCACCCCCTTAGCTTTAGGATTCACTTCCAGATAATCGCGCCATGCGGCGTTGTCAACCACGGATCCGCGGGACGCATTGATAAGGATGGCTTCTGGCTTCATCTCCTTCAATTCTTTCCCTGAGATAAGATGATAGGTAGGATGCTCACCATCCCGAGTGAGTGGTGTGTGGAGAGTGATTGCATCACATTCCTTCAGCAACGTCTCAAGAGGGAGATAATCCTCATCGGTAAAACCTTTATCCTTTCGGGGAGGGTCACAAACCAAGATCTTGAATCCCATCTTGCGCCCCCAGTCAGCCACGATGGAGCCTATATTTCCGAACCCCACCACCCCGAGAGTGTCTTTTTGTGGGTCAAAGCCATTTCGGAGCAATGAAGACCACACGTATTGCGCCACACCCGGTGCGTTACATCCGGCGGCATTCTTAGCAGTAATACCTACGCTTTTAAGCCAATCAATGTCGAGATGGTCCGTGCCGATGGTTGCAGTCGCGACCAGTTTTACATCTGACCCTTTGAGCAGCGATTCATCACATTTGGTGCGTGTCCTGACAATCAGTGCGTCGGCATCCCTCACCATTTCTGGATTTATATCTGAGGCGGGAGCATAGATCACGTCAGCCACCGGCTCAAGGCGTCCTTCCAGGAATGGAATCTTTTTGTCTGCTACAATCTTAAGTCTCATAGTCTCTTATATTCAGTAGCGTAGAATCATGGCGATAAAGAAACCTATATATACCAGGGAGGGGAGTGCGACAACGATATGGTCGCGTTTCACGTTCCATAGAGCGCACATGTTGGCCACCTGCACAGCGACAGTGAAATAGAGGGTGGCGATGTATGCCATCATGTTTGAGAAGTCGACAATCACACACACGCTGCAAACCATGCCCACGAAGATAAAGGTGAGGTTCATGGCGTTAACCCGGGAGTTGCCGGCATAAAGGCGTATGGAGTTGTTGAGCCCCAACACAATTCCAACGAAGATTGCGATTCCCACGCTGATGAGCAGCACAATCAGTCGGGAAACCTGGGCATAATCCTGAAACAGGTTTGTGATCTGTGGCATTGTGAACCTGTCGAGCGGTATTAGTCCGAGCCCGATGCCAATCCAATAAGGTGCTATCAGGCCCATCATCAGGGCGAGAAACTCCTTGAAGCGGAACACCTTCATCACGATTGCCGAGAGCGCATAAGCCACAATCATCGGTAGGAAAGCATATTGGAACATCGACCCGACAGATATGAAAGTGCCGATGAGAAACATTTCCTGGGTGGCATTATTAGATCTGAACGACTTGAACATCACAGAGATGCATATGATGTTGACGGCACACAGCAACGTGGATGAGCTGAGATAACCGGTGATCCAGGGATTGGAGGCAGAAAGCACGAGGAATAGAGACGTAAGCACGGGATGCGTGGAGCGGATGAAATTGTAGGAACGGTTTAGGAAGAAACCGGCGGCAGCACAACCACCCAGCAGCACGGTGTTGATAATCCACGAGGATATGGGATTGATATCCCAAAGGTTAGGGGAGGGGAGGCATATACCGAGGTCGCCGGAGATGCGGCGCTCCGGATGCAACAGAAAGGATGCGGCACACATTGCCAGCATCGCTATAGCGCACATTATCATTCCTCCCTTACCGAGGCTTTTATCTTTCGCCATCTATCTTGTGTGTCTTTAATTGGATTGTTTTTGGTTATAATACGCCTTATTACCGCCACAAAGGTAATGATTTTCTTCAAGTCATACAAAATCTTTAGCCAAAGGAAGCGGATAATGGGGAATATATTTTGTTGATGTTGGGGATTTTATTAATTTCGCGAGAAATACTACCCTAATAATAAACACCTAAACAAAGAAACTTATCATGAAAAGGACTCTTATAGCTGTTGCATCGCTAGTTATGGTAGGCACAATTACAGCCAAGGTTGAGGTTGGACCGGTGATTGGCGACAACATGGTGCTCTCGCAGAATACGGATGCACGTCTTTACGGAAAGGCTACCGGGAAGAAGGTCAGTGTAACCCCATCGTGGAACGGAAAGACCTATACAACAACTGCCGACAAATCCGGGAAATGGGAACTTACGGTTGAGACGCCGGCAGGCGGTTTCAACTCTTATGAGATAACAATCAGCGACGGCGAACCCATCACACTGAATAATGTGCTTATAGGTGAGGTGTGGCTTGCATCGGGACAGTCAAATATGGAGATGCCGTTGAAAGGTTTCTCCGGATGTAATGTCAAGGGTGGCTATGATGAGATAGCGAATGCGTCTGAAAAAGCGGATAAGGTTAGATTTTTCACTGTTCCCTTGACCCAGAGTTATGAGCCCAAGGAGACTGTGGATGCGGAATGGAAGGTGCCGTCGCCGGAGACAGCACAGGATTTCAGTGCCACGGCATGGTATTTTGCCAACCGTCTTGCCACGGTGCTTGAGGTGCCGGTGGGCATCGTGAGCGATGCATATGGAGGCGCGAAGGTTGAGAGCTGGATGCCGCGTGACATCTTAGAGACATATCCGGATGTGTCGCTCGACCCAAAGGATATTGAGAAGGAGGTGCATTATTGGCGACCGATGCTGATGTATAACGCCATGTTCAACCCGGTTAAGGATTACGCCTACAATGGCATCATATGGTATCAGGGATGCTCCAACACGTCTACCTATGAGACGTATGCCGAGCGGTTGGCAAAGATGGTGGAGCGATGGCGTAAGGAGATTGGCTTGGGCGACATACCGTTCTATGCCGTTGAGATAGCTCCTTATCAGTATGACAGTCCGATAGAGCAGGGAAGGTCGGCATATCTTCGTGAGGCGCAATGGAACGCTGTTGAGATGATTCCGAATGCCGACATGATATGCATCAATGACCTTGTGGAGCCGTTTGAGCGACACAACATCCATCCGGGAAACAAGGCAGACGTTGGGAAGCGTCTTGGCGACCTTGCCCTCAATAAGACATATGGGAAGAAGCAGTTCCTGGCTGGAAGTCCTAAGTATAAGTCACACAAGATTATTGACGGAGAGGTTTGGGTTGCATTGGATTCTCCCAACCACGGCATCTGCCGCAACTATGACATCGTTGGTTTTGAGGTGGCAGGTGCCGACAAGGTTTTCCATCCGGCAGATTCGGTTAGGTTTGAATGGCAGACCAATGAGATGGTGGTTTCGAGCAAGGAAGTGCCGGAGCCGGTGGCAGTGCGCTACTGTTTCCGTGATTTCCTCCCCGGCACGCTCTACGGCGGCAACTACCTCCCTCTTATACCCTTCCGCTCCGACAATTGGGGTGACCTCACCGACTAAATTATATCCTAAGGGTTGGGGAGGGGTGGATGGCGGTCCAGGAGAAGAGGGGGAGGAGACCTTGGGCTGAGATTGGGAAAGGCTCCGGGAGGATGCCGGCAATGTGGGCGAGCAGTCCGATGAGGAGGGAGGGGGTGTATTCCTTGCGGAGAGATTCCATGTCGAGCGACTTGTCACGTTTTGAGAGACGTTGTCCTGACTCGTTGCAGAGTAGAGGAACATGGGCAAATTGCGGCGGCTCCAGTCTGAGGAGACGGTAAAGGTAGATCTGTTGCGCAGAGGAGAGCAGCAGGTCACTGCCTCTGACAACCTCTCTGACTCCCATCAAGGCATCATCAACTACCACAGCGAGTTGATAAGCCCATGCACCATCGGCACGACGCAGGATGAAATCGCCACAATGGGTGGAGAGATTTACGGATTGCTTGCCATAAAGAAGGTCTGTGAATACAATCTCCTCATCCGGCACGAAAAGGCGTGTGGCGCGGATAGTTCCCTGAGTCTCATCTACGGTGCCACCGAGTCTTTTGGGTCGGCAAGTGCCGGCATATACCACCCTTCCGTCGCTCTCATGCGGGGCCTGGGTAGCCATAATGTCGGCGCGAGTGCAGAAGCAAGGGTAGGTCAGTCCGGTGTGTTGCAGTCTCTGCAAGGCTTCCTCATAAAACTCAGAGCGAAGGCTTTGCATATAGGATCCATTGCCGCCGATGCCGTCGACGCCACCCTCGTCCCATTCAAGACCGAGCCACTGAAGGTCATCCTCAATCTGCCGGGCATAGTCTAAACGCGAACGCTGCGGATCGAGATCCTCAATCCGCAGTATCCATTTGCTCCCCTCTTTCTTGGCTGATAGCCAGGAAAGAAGGGCAGTGAAAATATTTCCGAGATGCATCCTTCCCGAGGGGGAAGGGGCAAAGCGTCCGGTCATCGCATCGCCTCCACTTCCTCAGTGGTGAGAGGAATCTTCTTGCCGAGACGGCGTGCACCATCCTCAGTGATGAGGTAGTCCTCCTCATTGCGGATGCCGCTGAAGTCGCGCCATTTGTTGACCTCTGCATAGTTGATGAAATCCTCAAACTTATGCTGCGACTGCCAAAGGTCGATAAGCTCCGGGATGAAATAGATGCCCGGTTCAATTGTGTGAACGAAACCCGGCTCGAGAGGACGAGCAAGACGCAAAGACTTGCGACCGAACTGAGTGCTCTTTGGCTGGCCGTCATATCCAACCCACACCTCACCGAGGTTCTCCATGTCGTGCACGTCAAGACCCATCATATGACCGAGACCGCAGGGATAGAACATGGCGTGGGCACCAGCCTTGACAGCCTCTGCCGGGTCACCCTTCATGATGCCCAACTCCTTGAGTCCCTGGCAAACCACACGGCAAGAGAGCTCATACACATCCTTGAAAGGCACTCCAGGACGGAGGGCAGCCACAGATGCAAGATGAGATGCAACCTGGATGTCATAGATCTCCTTCTGGCGTGTGGTGAACTTCGGGTCAACGCAGATTGTAGACGACATGTCGCCGGCATAGCCCATGCGGGTCTCTGCCCCGGCATCAACGAGAAGCATCTGACCTGACTTACAGATGTTTCCGTGGTAATGGTTGTGGAGGGTCTGACCGTTGACAGTGGCGATTGTAGGGAAAGAGAGTCTCATTCCGGCAGCCTGAGCCACCTCCTCAATCACAGCACTCACCTCGCACTCGTTCATTCCCGGGCGCACCATACGGGTGGCGGCGATGTGCATGTCGGCAGTCACATTGCAAGCCTTCTCGATCTCCTCGATTTCCTCAGCTGTCTTGTGGTTGCGGAGGTCAACGATGGCACGTATCATGGGGATTGACGGTTTCTCAGCCCCCGGCATGATTCCGAGGTACTCGAGGAGCGCCAAGTTGTGGGCAGGACGATAAGGGGGTAGGTAATGGATGGTCTGACCCTTTGCCTTTGCAGCCGCGAGATATTTAGCCACGTCGGCTGATGGGCGCACATCGTTGATGCCGGTAGAGGCAGCCTTCTCGTGCAGAGTGGGTTGGGTGCCCATCCATACTATGTCATCGATAGTGAGCTCATCGCCGAAGATAATCTCACGGTCGTTGTCGATGTCGATGATAGCGTTCAGACCGGCGTAAGCCTGGCCGAAGAAATAGAGGAAAGTGGAGTCCTGGCGGAAGTCGTAAGTGTTGTCGGCATAGTTCATGCCCACTTCGTTGTTGCCGAGGAAGAGGAGGAGACCGCTTCCCACTTTCTGCTTAAGGGCGTTGCGTCGCCCGACGTAGGTTTCTTTTGAGAACATATGGGTTGTTGGTTGTTGTTAGCCCCCTTAATCCCCCTGAAGGGGGAAAGATTGAGGGTTGTTGGAGATGGTTGTTGGAGGAGATTGGTTAGTTGTGGCAAAGTTAGTGAAAATTTATGAAAATTCATAGGAATTCAGTAATTTTGCAGTATGATAAAGGCAGAAAATGAAATAGAGGGTGTAATAAGCATTCGCCATACGCTCCGAAAGGAGGAGAAACTGCGCCATCGGTCGCTTGTAGAGCCGCTGTTTGCGAAAGGGAAGTCGCTTTATGATTTTCCGTTGCGCATGGCATGCCGTGTGCTGACCCCGGAGGAGTTGTCAGCCTCTTTCAAAGGGCCTGTGCCGGAGCGAATCGGTAAGATGCAGATGCTGATTACGGTGCCGAAGAAGAAGCGCCGCCATGCCGTTGACCGTGTGCTGATGCGGCGCCGCATCCGAGAGGCCTACCGCCTATGCCGCAAGGAGATCTTGGGGGAGGTTGCTGCCTCTCAAGAGATAGGCACCCTCAGCATGGCTTTTATCTATATTCATAACGAGAATATCTCGTATGCCACCATAGAAAAGAAGATGCGCTCGCTGTTAAAGAAGGTGGCGGCCAATCTTGCACAATGAGTCTATAGCACAACACGTCGCAAACAATATCATGCTTTCGAAGGTTTTTATATTGCTGGTCCGTTTTTATCAGGGAGCGATCTCGCCACATTTTCCGGCGGCATGCCGCTACACACCCACCTGTAGCCAATATGCCGTCGAGGCTTTGCGTAAGTATGGTGCCATCAAGGGTAGTTGGCTTGCGATAAAGAGGATATGCCGGTGTCATCCGTGGGGCGGATCGGGGTATGATCCGGTGCCGTAGTTAGGCAAAAAGGCAATGATAGGCAAGAAGGCAAAAAGGGAAGAGGTATGATTCTTGACATACACACACATAAGGGGGCTCTACAGCCGGAGGGGGTTGTGAGTTGTCGGCCGGGGGAATTCTCGCCGGTTAAGGGGCAGTTGTATTCTGTCGGCATACATCCGTGGGATATGGCAGCGGGGATAACCCTGGAGACGTGGAAACAGCTTGAGGAGGCATTGGGGAATCCACAGGTAGTGGCTTTGGGTGAGTGTGGCATCGATATCCCTAAAGGGGGAGCGCTTTACAAGCAGATGCTCGCTCTAAAGAAAGAGATTGAGATGTCGGAGAGTTTTGGTAAACCGCTGATAATCCACAATGTCAAGGCGCAGGAGATTTTGATTGGAATCAAGAAAGATATGAAGCCACAGCAGCCGTGGCTTATCCATGGATTCAGGGGTAAGCCGACAGTGGCGCAGATGCTGACGGATGCCGGCATGGTGCTTTCGTTTGGGGAACGCTTCAATGAGGCAACCTTAGCAGGATTGGATAAGAACCTGATTTTCGCGGAGACGGATGAGTCGGAACTCACCATAGAGGCGATAATAGCACGGATGTCGGCTGCGAGGGGTGAGGATTTGACAGATGTTATAGCATCGAACACAAGACGGTTCTTAAGGATACCCGAGATGATATAAGAAAACGAGGATTTTTAATCCTCGTTTTCTTCGTCTTTCTTCCAGCCTTTGCGGGAGCGCATATGGACAGGGTTGATGACTGTCTGCGAAGACTCCGGGAGTCTGGGGCCGCGAGAGTTGGCAGGATTGTAGGAGACTCCAGACTTTTTATTGAAACGGTTGTTTCTGTCGCCATATCCGCCACGGTCGTTTCGGTCGTTTCGGTTAAAGTTTCTGTCGCCTCGGTCATTTCGGCTGAAGTTTCTGTCACCTCCACGGTCGTTGCGTGGTTTGAAGTCACCTCTCTCCTCGCGTTCGCGTCTTGGAGCCGGAGTGTAGTCGAAATCATCATCGTCATCGCGCTGGGAACCACCACGTGGCGCGGAATCGTATGAGCACTTCTTGTCGTCGCGGTTGAAAGATTTCTTCTTCTTCTTGTCGTCAACGACACCCTTTCCAGAATTGAACTTGCGGGATTGTTTCTCCCAGTCATCATCCGATATGTGGCGAATCTTCTTCGGACCTGAATCCTTCTTAGCATCAGTGTTAGCCACGCTGCCGCCATCGGCACGGAAATCGGAATACTTGCCGTCGAACATAACGTATTCACGGAGCGAGCATTCGAGAGCTCCGTTATGGAGAGGAATCTTAAGAGAAGGCTTCAGACCAATCTCGGCAAACTGCTCATCGCGATAACCGATCACCCATGCATGCCAACCCTGGAAATATTTCTTGAGGGTGGTGCCGAAACTCTTGTAAAGGAGGTTGAGGTTCTCGGGTTTCAGACGCTCGCCATAGGGGGGATTGGTGGCCATCACGCCCTCCGGGGCATTGTCGGTCCAATCCACAAACGACTGGCATTTAAGCTCAATCATATCATCGACACGTGCGTTCTTGATATTCTTGCGCGCAATGTTGACGGCATCCGGGTCGATGTCGCCACCATAAATCTTATATGCAAACTCTCTTTCAGCAGAGTCGTCGTTATATATGTCTTCGAAGAGGTCAGAGTCAAAGTCGGGCCATTTCTCGAAAGCGAAATGCTCACGATAGATTCCCGGGTTGATGTTAGCGGCAATAAGGGCAGCCTCCACAAGGAAAGTGCCGGATCCGCACATAGGGTCGAGGAAGTCACATTCCCCACGCCATCCGGATTTCATGATAATTCCGGCTGCGAGCACCTCGTTGATAGGGGCCTCCGTCTGCTCTGTGCGGTAACCGCGCTTAGAGAGAGGCTCACCACTTGAGTCAAGAGAGATAGTGACACGATTGTCGGAGATGTGTACGTTGAGCTGGATGTCAGCCCCGGAGAGACGGATTGACGGACGGCGGCCGTACTTGTCGTTGAAATGGTCGGCGATGCCGTCTTTCACTCTGTAGGTGACAAACTTGGAATGGGTGAACTCCGCGCTGTTGACTGTGGAGTCGATGGCGAAGGTAGAGTCGACAGTCATAAACTGCTCCCAGTCAAGGTCACGGACCTGATCGTAGAGATCATCGGTGGTGTCGGCGGTAAACTTAACGATAGGCTTAAGGATGCGCAGGGCGGTGCGGCAACAAAGGTTTGCCTTATACATCATCTCGTTGTCGCCCTCGAATGTCACCATCCGGAGTCCCAACTCAACGTTCTCGGCTCCCAACTCGATAAGCTCGTCGCGGAGCACTTCCTCAAGACCCTGGAAGGTCTTAGCCACCATTTGGAATTTGGTTTCCATTTTATGCGTTATGCGTAGTGCGTTATATTGTTAATCGTTGTGAGTAATTATGAGAAAGAGATAGTGTCGCCGCCACGCTCCTTCTTAGGAGCTTCCTGACGGGGGGGATCAGTTTTTTCAGCAGATAGCTCCTTGAGGCGCTCGTTGAAACGAGGCTCTGTGTTGCGCATGAAAGTTGGCACACTCTCAATGAGTGCAATCACCTCATGGTTGTCAAACTGTTCGGGCTTAAGGATGGCATATTTCATGCGGCTGGTCTCGCGCTGCTGCTTCCTCATTATGTCCTCGCCATACATTTCGGCAATCCTTCTCTTTTCCTCAGAAGAGATCTGGTCAGGACCGGTTTTCGCAGACTCATTCCCCTTTGCCCCGAAGTCAATTGGGCCGGGAGTCTTTACGCCGCCAGTCTCGCTGTCAGAACCCTCAATCTTTTTGCCCTCGCTAAGAGTGATGTCGAAACCTGATGCAAGCACAGTGATCTTCACCTTCTCGCCCATATTGGAGTCGTCAGCAATGCCCCACTTCACGTCGATGCTTGAAGGGAGTTGGCTTGTGAACTGAGTGATCTCAGCAAGCTCACCGGCACTGAGCGGTTTCTGGCAGTCCCGGCTGCAAGTGAACTTAAATAGGAGACGCTTAGAGGTGTTGATGTCATGCTTCTTGAGCAGAGGGGAGTGGAGAGCGTTTTTGATTGCATCAGTGATTCGGTGATCACCCTCACCTTCAGCAGTTGAGATAATGGCTGTACCACTGTTTTTGAGAGTGGTCTTAACATCCTGGAAGTCAACGTTGATATAGCATCTCTCAGAGATGATGTCGGAGATGCTTCGGGCAGCGTTTGCAAGGGTATCATCGGCTCTCTCAAACGCATTGAAGAAATTCATATCCTTGTAGAGCTCGATGAGGTTCTCGTTGTTGATTACGAGCAGGGCATCGACATGCTCACGCATCACCTTGACACCCTCAAGAGCCTTAACAATCTTTTTCTCACCTTCAAACATGAAAGGGACGGTGACAATACCGATTGTGAGCATCCCGGCTTCCTTTGCGAGTTGCGCCACGACCGGGGCAGCCCCGGTGCCGGTGCCACCGCCCATGCCGGCAGTGATGAACACCATCTCAGTGCCGTCAGTGAACAGTTTCTTTATCTCATCTTGACTTTTCTCGGCGCATTCCTTGCCGACCTCCGGGTTGTTGCCGGCTCCACGTCCATGAGTCACCTCTTCGCCAAGCAGGATTTTCCGGGGCACCGGCGACATGTCGAGGTGCTGCTTGTCGGTGTTGCAGATGACAAAGTTTACGTTGGGGATATCCTGCTTAAACATGTAGTTGACGGCGTTGCCGCCACCTCCACCCACTCCAATCACCTTTATGATGGATGCGTTGGGGTCGCTGGAAGTGTCAACGAATTTAGAGTCGTCGTCAAGATTGTAGATCTGGTTATCGTCTTCCATATTGCTGATCTATTGGAGAGTTGCGTAATTGTTGCTTATGGTTATGGTTATCATTCGTCGATCAGGTCGGAGTCATCCTCACTCGGGGCCTTGAAAATCTCGGCTATACGGGTCTGGAAATTGCTCATCCATCCCGACCTGCGCTTTTTGGGACCACCCTCGGGAACTTTTGGCTGGTGTTCAGGAGTGTTTTTTGTTGTGCCATTGATGGGGATATCCTCGCTTGCCGGCATCTCAAGACACTCCACATTGCTGAGAGTGGAGCCGGCATATAGCACGCTCACCACCTCAATATTTTCTGTCTTTGCAGCTTTCGTATCGGAGATTGTCACATAATCCGGCAGTTCTCCGCGCCTTACCGGGAGACCGCTTTGCTTTCTGAGCAGCTCCATCATCTCGGGCAATCGGGAAGCGCCGCCAATGCAGATAATGCCGCCCGGTAATTTCGCCTCGTTAAGCTTGGCATATTCCATTTGCTCAACGATGTTTGCCACAATCTCCTCCGACCTTGCAGCGATAAGATTGTTGACATCCGACTGCTTCAATCCGTTGATGTTCAGGCTTGATCCAGATTCGTTGATGATGGCTTTTCCAGACTGCAGCTTGATTTCCTCAGCTTTCTCCTCGAGGACGTGGAGGGAGGTAATGTCGCGGGTGATATTGCGTCCGCCCAAAGGAATGGTTGCGAAATATTGCAGGCAGCCGTCTTTATATATGGTCACGGTAGTGGTCTCGGCGCCCATATCCACCATCATGCATCCCAGGCGTTTCTCATCATTTGTGAGAATGAGGTGACCGTAGGCGAGGGCAGTGACCACAAACCCATCGATATTGATTCCGAGTTTATCGGAGAGTGTGCGCGAGATGTTGCGTTTCATCTCCGGACGGCATACAATAAGGTCGAAGGTGGCCTCAATGCGGTTGCCTATCCTTCCCTTAGGAGAATTCGGGGAATGAATCTCAGTGTTGCCAACCTTATAGATGCGCGGCACAGCATCTACGACCTCCAGGGAGCTGTCGATTGGGTAGTGCATTGCCTCAGATTTCAGCCTGTCGATTATCTCAGTGGTGATTTCGGTCTCGTCAGGGAGATTCTGCACCACTTCTGTGGGGATGCTTTTCAGGGAACGACCTGAGAGCCCGACAAAGACGCCCTTGATTTTTCTTGGAGCAATATTGGGGTTTTGCTCAAGGCGCGAGATTATCCTCCCCAATTTAAGGGAAGTCTCCTCAAGGTTTTGTATAATGCCGTATCTTACCGCTTCAATTGCCGGCTCCTGCTCTACGGCTATGACGTTAAGCCGGCCATCGCCGGAAGTGATTCCAACGGAGGCTATTATCTTGGAACTGCTGATTTCTACAGCAACAATATATCTATCACTCATTCTTATGGTGTAACTCTAATTGAATAACGTAAGTTGTGCGCTTTTGTTTAATATTTTGTTAAAAATATTTAAATTATTCGTTGGTTGTGGGTAAGATGCCGGAAAGGGTAGCCTCTTCCATGTCGGGGGCATCGTCATATATGCCACCGTGGTCGGCTTTCGCCTTATTGCGGCGAGAGGCAACAATCTGTCCCTTGAATTTCACGGATATGGTGTCATATTCATTCCATCCCTTGTAGGGGAGCACCTTGCGGTAGAGGGTGATAAGGGCACGTCGTTTCTCGTCAAGGCGTGTAGTGTCGCCAAAGTTGATTACGTGACCGTTGATTCGTGGCACCAAAATCAGGTTGTCGGCGTCCTTGGCATAAATCATCGTTACCAGCTTGCCCAACACCTCATCTTTCTCAATGAATCTCACAAGAGGGAGCACCTTCAGGGGGGTGAACTCCGGGGAGAAGTGACCCGAAATCACCGGCACATCGACATAGAAATTCGCCTTCGACTCAATCATCTTCCCCTCCTTATTGATATAGTAGCTTTTGTTGCCGTCGAAGATACGGGCGGCGGGCACCATCGGCTGTATCCTTATGTTTAGTTTGCCGTTTGACAGCACGGTGCACTCCACGTCCTCAAAATTGGAATTTTTGCTCAGATAGTTCTCGATGTCGCGAGTGTCGATGGTCTCGAAAGGCATACCGACAATCTTGCGCGGATAAGAAGCAAGCTCATCCATCACTCCCCTTAGAGTGACGGTGTCGGCGTTCGCCGATGTTGCGATAGTGATTTCTATATCCTTACATCCATTGCGGCGCGCCTCATTGTGCGCCCAAATGGTCATGCCACAGGCGTAGGCAATGAGAATTATGAGCAGAAACCACTTGAGGATAGTCTTGCGCATCGTGTCAGTTGAGTTCAAATCAGTTACGTTTCTCCAATATAGAGTTGATGTCGGGAAGCAGACGGTCGATGTCGGCAGCCCCCAGTGTCATCAGGATGTCAAAGTTACGACTTTTTATCAAATTGAGCAAATCTTTTCTCTCACAAAAGCATTTTGAGGGGGAAGAGACATCGTTCAGAATCAGATAAGAGTCAACTCCGGGGATAGGCAACTCGCGTGCCGGATAAATCTCCGGCATGATCACCTCGTCAGCCTCAGAGAGCGCGGCGGCAAACTCCGGGGCGAAATCGCGGGTGCGGGTGTAGAGGTGTGGCTGGAAAATCACAGTCAGTTTTCTGCCGGGATAAAGTTTCTTTACCGACTTGATGGAAGCCTTCACCTCGTTTGGGCTGTGGGCATAGTCGTCGATAAGCACGGTTGAGCCGTCTTTCCCATCGCGGATCACCTCAAAGCGGCGTTTTGCCCCTCGGAAAGAGGCAAGACCACGGCGCACATCATCGGGGGTGGCTCCGGCAAGTAGGGAGACAGTGGCAGCGGCCACCGCATTGTCGATGTTTATCTCCACCGGCACTCCCACCTCAATATTTTCAATCCGGACATCGGGGCCAACAAGGGTGAAGCTTAGCGAGCCGTTGCCGAAAGAGATATCCTCGGCATGCCAGTCGCCCTCAGCGCCTCCGCTGTAGGTGTAGACTTTCACATCCTTGTTTTGACGGGGATGCAGCTTAAGCCCAGTGTGCATAAGCAAGACGCCGCCGGGACGTATCAGCGACGTGAAATGGGCGAATCCCTCGAGATAACCCTCCTCGTCGCCATAGATGTCGAGATGGTCGGGGTCGGTTGATGTCACCACCGCTATGGTCGGGGTGAGCTGATGGAATGAGCGGTCATACTCGTCAGCCTCGATCACCGACCAGGGGGATGACTCACTGAGCACAAGGTTGCTGCCGGTGTTTCGCAAGATTCCTCCCAAGAAGGCATTGCATCCCACCTTCGAGCCGCGCAAGATATTTGCAGTCATGGAGCAGGTTGTGGTCTTTCCGTGTGAGCCAGAGATGCAGATTGCCTTTGTGGAGCGTGTTATTTTTCCAAGCAGGGCGGCACGTTTGATAGGGTTGAACCCATTCTCGCGAAACCACGTCATGATCTTGCTGTCGGCGGGCACTGCGGGAGTGTAGACAACGAGCGTATCCTCAGGGTTGCGGAAATCATCAGGGATGAGGGCATCATCATCGTCATAGACAATCTTTACGCCCTCCTCTTCAAGTTTGGCAGTCAGGGCAGAGGGGGCACGGTCGTAGCCAGCCACGTTATGACCCTTGCTTAGGAAATACCTCTCAAGATTTGCCATTCCGATGCCTCCAGCACCTACAAAGTAGAGGTTTTTGAAAGAGGAATCGGAGGGATGAAGAGTGTTGTCAGTGCTCATTTTTTATTAAGGATTTTGATGACCTCGTCGGCAATCTTGTTGTCGCTGTCGCGGAGAGCCATTTTTTGAATTTCGGTTTCCATTTTTTGCAGTTGGTCTGCATCGTTGATGAGGTTGATGGCCTCGTCAACGAGTTTTTCCCTTGCCTCGGCGTCGGTGATGAGGATAGCGGCGCTACGGTCGGAGAGCGCACGGGCGTTATGTGTCTGGTGGTCTTCAGCCACGTTTGGTGAAGGCACCAGAATCACCGGCTTGCCAAGCAGTTGGAATTCACTTATAGAGCCGGCTCCGGCGCGTCCTATTACGAGAGTGGCAGCCTTGTAGGCATTTGCCATGTCGGTGATGAAGGGTGTGACCACCACTCCCTTAAGTCCCTTGGCAGCCACCTTTCCGCGGTCGCCAAAATTCTTGCCGGTCTGCCAAATCACCTGGATTCCGGCATCGTTGAGCTTGCGTATTCCCTGCTCAAGGCTCTCGTTGATGGTCAGTGCTCCAAGGCTGCCACCCACCACAAGGAGAATCTTCTTCTCCGGATTCAATCCGAAAGCCTCCCTTGCCTCCTTCACAGTCTTGTCAGATTTCAGAAGGGCCTTTCTCACCGGGTTTCCTGTCTTGACAATCTTCTCAGCCGGGAAGAAGCGTTCCATGCCGTCGTAAGCCACGCAGATGCATTCCGCCTTACCTCCAAGGAGTTTGTTGGTGACCCCGGCATAGGAGTTCTGTTCCTGGAGCAGGGTAGGGACGTGTGCTCTCTGGGCAGCCTTAAGGGTTGGGCCGGAAGCATATCCACCTACGCCGATTGCGATGTCGGGTTTGAAATCCTTGATAATCTTGCGCGATCTCCTCATGCTCTTGAAAAGCTTGATGAGGACGCCGAAGTTTCGCCAGATTCTCTTACGGTCGAAGCCAGCCACCGGCAATCCGATTATTTGATAGCCGGCATCAGGCACACGGGTCATCTCCATTCTGTTTTCAGCGCCGACAAAAAGGATGTCGGCGTTAAGACGTTGCTTAAGGGCATCGGCTATGGAGAGGGCGGGGAAAATATGTCCGCCGGTGCCACCGCCGCTGATAACGATGCGTGGACGACGTGAAGGGGAGTCGGGGGTCATAGGTTTTGGTTTTTATTGGTTATCTCGAGTTATCTCGGTTATCTCGAGAAATTTTCAATTTAGTTGGATGCTCCAGAGAAATTCTCAGCCTGCATGTCTTCGGGGAGCTGGCTGAGTTCTTCCTTAATCCTCTTGGAGTCGTCAGACGTGACTGCAAACCGGCTCACAGAGAGCATTATGCCAATTGCGCAAGACATCACCACCACCGACGTGCCTCCCTTTGAGATTAGAGGGAGAGGCTGTCCGCTCACTGGGAACAGGCCGGTGACAATCGCCATATGCACAAGAGCCTGGAACACAATCAGCACCGCGCATCCCAATATCAGGAATGCCGGAAACGCCCTCTTGCAGTTGAACGCTATCACACCGGCACGCGCCAACAACAGGAGATACAGTATAAGCAGAAATACACCGCCCACAAGCCCCGTATCCTCCACGATAATGGAATAGATATAGTCGGAGAAAGCGAGTGGGAGACGTGCGCTCTCGCGAGAGTTGCCCGGACCTTGGCCGAACACGCCGCCGTTTGCCTGGGCTATGTTGGCGAAGATCACCTGACGGTTGTAGTCATCAACCGGGTCGTCGGGGTGCACACCTTCAAAGAAGCGAGTCAGGCGCCCTTTGTGAGTGCCGGCTCTGCCGCCACCTGCATCCGATTGATTCATTCCGGTGACCTGCGCTGTCGTCACCTTGTCAAACTCTGAGGTCTGTTTGTCCTGATATTTAAGGAGGAAAAGTGCCCCACCAAAAATTGCATACACGGCAAGCACGATACCCAATTTCTTCATGTCCATGCCGCCGATAAGGAACATGGAAATGCTCACTCCGAAAAGTAGTATAGTGTTGGTCAGACCGTTGGTCCATAGGCATCCGCCGAAAATCATCACGACAAATGCCGACCAGAACACACCGTTGTTGGAGACACCACGAGGCTTCTGGGTGCGTCCAAGGATGGTGGCAAGCAGAATCACCACTGTCAATTTTACAATCTCCGCAGGCTGGATGGTGAAGCCAGCGATGCTGATTGCCCTTTGTGCGCCATTTATCTCAACGCCAAAAAAGTTGGAAATCAGCAATAAAGCCAAGGAGCATATTGCCAGGAACACGGCAAGACGGCTGAAGACAGCATAATGGGTGTTCTGCAAACCGAGAATGCATCCAAGCCCGATAATCAGGAAAATGCCATGCCTTATGAGGGGCATATAGACATTTGATGCCGACACCTCAGTGCTGGATGCGGAGAAGAGTTCTATAATCGACACCATGAGGAGCATGATGTAGATGCCCCAGATGTATGGGTCTGGTTTCTGTCGTTTCGGTATAGCCTTTTGGCGAGACTGTGGTTGGGCTGCCACAGCAATGCCGTCGACAGTCTCGTTGATTACTATTCCTTTCGTATTATTTGTTGAGTTAGCCATAAGTCTGTTTTGGTTTACCATTTATTTCATTGCCCTGACGGCAGCCTTGAATTTGTCGCCACGGTCCTCGTAGCTTTTGAAGAGGTCGAAGCTTGCGCAGCAGGGGGAGAGAAGCACGGTGTCGCCCTCTGATGCGAATTCGCGGCAAGCCTTCATGGCGTCTTCAAGGGAGTGGGTGTCGGCTATTATCTCCACTTTGCCGGTGAAGAAGTCGAGAAGTTTCTCGTTGTGGAGACCCATGCAGACAATTGCCTTCACCTTCTCCTTTACGAGAGGCTCTATCTCAGAGTAGTCGTTCCCTTTGTCCTTTCCGCCGAGTATCAGCACCACGGGAGTGGTCATGCTCTCGAGGGCATACCAAGTGGAGTTGACATTCGTTGCCTTTGAGTCGTTGACATATCTTGCACCATCCACCGTAGCAACATATTCAAGGCGATGCTCCACAGCCTCAAAGTCTTCAAGCGCCTCGCGGATGGTGTCGTCTTTAATGTTTAGCACTGAGGCAGAGATGCCTGCAGCCATAGAGTTGTAGAGGTTGTGGGTGCCGGGAAGGGATAGACGGTCACGAGGTATTTCCCAGACATCGTGGGGAGTAGTGAAATGCACAATCCCGT
This sequence comes from uncultured Sangeribacter sp., assembly GCA_964603335.1. Classification (GTDB taxonomy): domain Bacteria; phylum Bacteroidota; class Bacteroidia; order Bacteroidales; family Muribaculaceae; genus Lepagella. The sequence continues at coordinate 56,375 of CAZRUR010000003.1, forward strand.
TTTCCACGAAGGCGGCTGTGTTCTCATGACGGTCCAGACCGAACGGCAGCTTCAGCGCCTCACTCTGCACGTGCTTGATCTGCTCCGTGATGATGGGGTCGTCTTGCCAATAGATGAAATAGTCTTCCTTAGTCTGATTCTGCAGGATGCGGAACTTGGCAGCCACATAATTCTCCATCTTGTAGTCATAACGGTCCAAATGGTCGGGCGTTATGTTCATGATGACAGCGATGTTTGCCTTGAACTTATACATATTGTCGAGTTGGAAGCTGGAGAGCTCAATGACGTATATCTCATGAGGATCTTCAGCCACCTGAAGGGCAAGGCTTTTCCCGACATTCCCGGCGAGCCCGACGTCGAGTCCTGCTTTCTGAAGTATATGGTAAGTGAGGAGGGTAGTGGTGGTCTTGCCGTTGGAGCCGGTGATGCACACCATCCGTGAGTCGGTGAATCCGGCGGCGAACTCAATTTCCGAAAGTATGGGTATCCCTTTCTCAATGACAGCTTTCACCATGGGTGCTGTCAGTGGTATGCCGGGGCTTTTCACCACGACATTAGCATTGAGAATCTTTTCGGGAGTGTGTCCACCTTCCTCATATTCGATGGCGTGCTTGTTGAGCAGGGCCTTATATTTATCGGGGATTGTGCCCATGTCAGAAAGAAACACGTCCATCCCCTTGGCTTTGCCGAGCACGGCAGCCCCTGCTCCGCTCTCACCGCCGCCCAACACAACGAGGCGTCCATCGGTGTCGATATTATGTTTGTTGATACTCATTTATCTTATTTTTAGTGTTACGAATGTAAGGGTTGCGAGGAGAATGCCTACAATCCAGAATCTGACAACAATCTTTGACTCAGGAATCGGGTTCTTGGGCAAATTTATAAGACAACTCACCGAAGGGTCACCCACTTTCTGGAAATGATGATGAAGTGGCGTCATCTTGAAGACGCGGCGTCCCTCTCCATATTTCTTCTTGGTGAACTTGAAATAAGCCACCTGGATAATCACCGAGATATCCTCGATGAAGAATATTAGGCAAAGGAGAGGAATCAGCAGCTCCTTGCGTATAAGGATTGCAAACACGGCAATTATGCCGCCGATTGTAAGGCTGCCGGTGTCGCCCATGAATACCTGTGCCGGGAATGCGTTATACCAAAGGAAACCTACAAGGGCGCCTATGAAAGCCCCGGCATACACCACAAGCTCCTCACTTCCCGGAATATACATTATATTCAGGTATCCGGAATATATAATGTTGCCGCCGAGATAAGCCATTATCGCGAGTGCTACGGCGATGATTGCCGAAGTGCCGGCAGCCAGTCCGTCAAGACCGTCGGTGAGGTTTGCGCCGTTGCTGACGGCAGTCACCACGAAAATCACCACAAGCACAAACACGAGCCAACCCAGAATTGTGGCAGCCATAGGGTCGCTGATCCAGTTGGTGAGCCATTCGTAGTTGAAGTTGTTGTTCTTCACGAATGGGATGGTGGTCTGCGGTGATTTCTCCATCATTATGGAATGCACAATCTCCGTCTCATGGTTTGTGACGTTCACCACCTCAATAATCTGGCTCATCAGTATAGATGGCGATAGCCACATGGTCAGACCGACGAGCAAACCGAGACCTACCTGGCCTATGACCTTATACTTTCCTTTCAGTCCATCCTTATTGTGATATTTAAGTTTGCGATAGTCGTCGAGGAATCCTATGGTTCCCATCCATACTGTGGCTATTAGCATCAGTATCATATAGATGTTTGCCAGATTGCCTATAAGCAGCAATGGCACGAGGATAGAGATTATTATGATGACTCCGCCCATTGTTGGGGTGCCCGTTTTTTTCATCTGACCCTCAAGGCCGAGATTGCGCACCACTTCCCCCACCTGCATTCTCTGCAGCCTTCGGATGATGGTTTTCCCGACAAACAGGGCTATGAGCATGGCGAGGGTAAACGACATTCCGGCGCGGAATGTGATGTAGTCCATCAGTCGCGCACCAGGCATCCCGGTGTCTTCAAGAAACTGAAAGAGATAGTACAACATCGTGTGATTAGTCGTTAGTCGTTAGCAATTTCTAATTTCGTTGAATGCAGCCTTCACTTCCTCGCGGTCGTCGAAATGATGTCGCACGCCACACACTTCCTGATACGTCTCATGTCCCTTGCCAGCCACAAGCACCACTGAGCCGGGTTTCGCTGTGCGGATAGCCTCGCGGATAGCCTCACGGCGGTCGGTGATATGGGTTGTGCGCTTAAGTTCCTCCGGGTTCAACCCGGCGAGCATATCGTTGATGATATCCTCCGGTTTCTCGTCGCGTGGATTGTCGCTGGTGATGAAGAGGAGGTCGCTTCGGCAGGCGGCTTCCTGAGCCATCATGGGTCGCTTGCCGTGGTCGCGGTTGCCACCGGCGCCTACCACTGTGATGATCTCACCGTCAGGGCCAACAATCTCGCGGATAGTGTCGAGCACATTCACCAAGGCGTCGGGAGTATGGGCATAGTCAACGATAGCAGCCACGCCGTCTTTCGACATGAAAGTCTGGAAACGTCCAGCCACCGGCACGAGGCGGCTCATATTGACAATCACCTCCTCGGGGTCAAACCCGGTGAGGATAGATGCACCGTAAACGTCGGTGAGGTTGTAGGCATTGAAACGGCCGGTGAACTGCACCTCCACCTCCCTTCCGTTGAGCAGCATGAGGGTGCCGTCGAGACGGGTCTCAAGCACACGTCCTGTGAAGTCGGCATCTGTACGGAGTGAGTAGGTGTAGACCTTAGCCTTTGTGTTCTGCACCATATACATGCCGCATTTGTCGTCGGCGTTGGTGAGCGCGAAGGCATCTGCCGGAAGCATATCGAAGAATGCTTTCTTGGCGTTCATATAGTTTTCGACGGTGCCGTGATAGTCAAGGTGGTCGCGTGTGAGGTTGGTGAAGATGCCGCCGGCAAAATTCAGTCCAGCTACGCGTTTCTGTGCTGTTGAGTGGGAAGACACCTCCATAAATGCATATTCACAACCGGCAGCCACCATCTCAGCAAGCAGACTGTTGAGGGTGAGAGGGTCAGGAGTGGTGTGGGTGGTTGGGATAGCCTTGTCGATCACGTAATTACATACGGTGGAAAGGAGTCCTGCCTTGAATCCCTCAAGTTTGGCCATCTCGTAGAGGAGGGTGGCGGTTGTGGTCTTGCCGTTGGTGCCGGTCACTCCCACAAGCTTGAGCTTCTGAGATGGGTGGCCATACCATGCAGAGGCGAGTTTGCCGAGGGCCTCAGCAGAGTCAGCCACGCGCACGTAGGTGATCCCTTCCTCGAATGTGGAAGGCATGTCTTGACACACGATTGCACCAACGTGGGCACTTGCCACAACGGGGATGTATTTGTGTCCGTCGGTTGTCACGCCCTTCACGGCAACAAACATGCCGTCTTTCTCCACCTTCCGGGAGTCGCTCTCCAGAGATGTTATGTTTTTGTCTGTTTCTCCAATAATCTCAAGCACCTTGATGTCTTTGAGAAGGTTTGACAGTTTTGCAGTCATAGTCTATATAATGTAGAATGTAAAATTAACAATGAAAAATTAAAAATTGTTTCGGTCAGATGTCTGTTCAGAATTATATTCTGAGGGAGAGTGTTATCTGCTGGCCTGGTTTGAAAGAGGAGCCTTTTGGGAGAGATTGTGACACCACCCTTCCGTTGCCGGAAATGCGCACGTTGAGTCCACGGCTCTCGAGGAGTTTGATTGCCGTGGGGGCGTCATAACCCACCACATTCGGCACGAGCCCATTGTTGGTGGCATCCTCAGTCTTAAGTTTCTTTGACTGAGTGATATTAAGAGAGGGAGTCACGTCTGACGGGTGATATTTGTCGGAGGCGGCAAATACCGGGGCACTTGGGTTTTTCTCAGAGGTGAATGTTGAGGAATTGTTGAGCATGCCACGGGAGAACATCTTGACAGCCATATTCTTCACCACCTGTCCGGAAGTGCGGTTTGCGCTGGTTCCGGAGGGTCCAAGCACAAGAGCCATGCACGAGTAGCGTGGATTATCGTAGGGGAAGAATCCGGCGAAGGCGTAGCGCCGCTTGCTCTGGTTGTAGACGCCATGTTCCACCGGATATGCGGTTCCGGTCTTGCCCACCACCATCACACGGTCGTCGCGGACGGCGCGGGCTGTGCCATGCTCACCCCACACCACCTGCTTGATGCATTCCCTCACTTTGGCGGCTGTCTCTGGAGAGCAGATGCTCTCGCGGATATAGTCGATGGGGAGAATAGAGTCTCTGCCATCTTCAGAGATGAGAGAGCGCACAAGGTGTGGACGCACATACTTGCCATCGTTGGCGATGGCGTTGTAGATGGAGAGGGTATAGAGAGGGGGAATCTCTGTGTTGTAGCCGTAAGCCTGACGGGCAAGGTCAAGGTGACGTGCCGTCATGGTTATGTTGTTACCTTTGGAATCCTTGGGGAGAAGCTTGCGTATGCGGGGGATGCACTCGCCGGCGATGCCGCTGTGCATCTGTTCAAAGAAACCGATGGATGACAAGCGGTCGTGGAACTTTGCCGGGTCATCGGCATAACCACGGAATATCACGCGGGCAATTCCGGTGTTTGACGACATCTCAATCACCTGCTTCATATCCTTCACGTTAGGGGCGTGGGGATCGGAAGTGCGCTGGAATGGACTGCAGTCGATGCGGTCGTTGATGCTCTTTACGAGTCCGTCTTCAAAGGCAATCATCATGGAGATTGGTTTCATCACCGATCCTGGCTCGAAGGGAAGCACCGCACGGTTGAGCGCCTCGCCATAGGTGCCGTTGTCGAGAAGCTCAATGTTTGAGATGGCCTTAATCTCACCGGTCGCCACCTCCATGAGTATGGCGGTGCCCCATTCAGCATTAGCCTCGCTACATATATTAAGGAGTTCCTCCTCAAGCATGTCCTGAAGGTCGATGTCGATGGTGGTGTGGATGTCAAAGCCACGTTGAGGGGCTAACGACACCCAGTTGGAGATGCCGGAAGTGAGGGCCACTTTCTTTGCCTCACCAGGTTTGCCATAGAGAAGGGAATCGAGGTCTTTCTCCAGTCCGGAATATCCGTGGAACTCACCGGTCTCCTGGTTTTCATTTACACGGCCGATGCTGCGGTATGCCATCTTTCCATAAGGATAGATGCGCATGTTTTTCTCCTCCTTATATACTGGGATGCGGAACCCTTTGCCCTTGAAATCTTTGAGATAGGGGAAATTGCGTATCCTCTCGAAATCCTCGAGAGTTTTCTTCTGGGCTAATCTAAGCGCACGGGTGCGCTTGTTTGGCTCCTTGTCGAATTCTTTTTTCAGACGGGTATGCCAGGAATATTTTGCAAACGTGTCGGGATGCTGGTTAAGGTTTCTGATTCTCGGATAGTGATAGTCGAGGGAATCGGCGAGACTGTCGATGCTTGCCCATGGAATTGAGGTGTGGGCAAGGATTTTATTATGGCGTAGGTCGAGCTTTATGTCATACACCTTAAGGTTGCAGGCGAGGATGTTGCCGTTGGAGGCAAGGAGATTGCCGCGTTCAGGGGGTATGACGGTGGTGCGTGAGAGTTCCTTCTTTGCCCTCTCGTTCCATTCGGGAGCCTCAATGACTGTGGTCTTGAACAATTTGAATACAACTGCCATGGAGAACAGAAGGAATGCGAAGGTGATCAGCGCATATCGGAAGAATATATGCGTCTTGTTGCTTTGTTTCTTTTTTTGCTTTGCTGACATAATGCGCGGATGTTTTTCGATTAGTTTTCGAGAATCAGTTCATAGGGAGGGAATTCCTGAAACTGCAATCCGAGTCCCTTCTCATTGACGAGACGGCGCATCTCAGTCTCGCGGATGAGCGACATGTAAGCCGCCTTTTCCTGGAGCTTTGAGCTTTCTGCCCTCTGCAGTTCGATGTTAAGTTTCTTTATTTCCTCCATTTTTGTCTTTGTCTTGTATCTGAGACCCATCAGGGAAAGGATAGCCACGATGAACACCATCAGCAGCCAGGCGTTGCGTCGGAAGAACTCAACGGATACTGACCTTCCATAGCGCACGTCTGCAATCCATGTGGGTGATTGCAATTTCTGTTTTTTCTTGACTTTCTTATCTTTAGTCTTTGAACTGGCCATGTCTCGGAGAGCAATTTAGGGATTAAATGTTGGGTCTTTTCGATGAGGTTATCTTATGCTACGAAGAGTTATTTTTCAACAAGTTGAGCCACTCTCAGTTTGGCGCTTCTTGCCCGAGGGTTCTCCTCCATCTCGGCGTCGGAAGCCTCCACTGGTTTGCGAGTGATTAGTTTCCAGGGTGAGAGGTCGTTGCCGAAGAAGTCTTTCGACTCGTTCCCCTCCACGTTGCCGGTCTTGAAGAAATTTTTCACCATGCGGTCTTCCACAGAGTGGTAGGTGAGGATGGCGAGTCTGCCGCCGGGTTTCAACACCCGTATCGAGGCCTGCAGGAAATGGCGGAGGTCGCCCATCTCGTCGTTGGTCTCGATGCGGAAAGCCTGGAACACCTGTGCCATCTCCTTCTTCTCTTGCCGAGGGTCGAGGGCGGGGCGCACAGCGTCGGCGAGTTGGAAGGTGGTGGTGATGTCGGCAATGTTGCGTGTCTTCACGATAGCTTTCGCCACATTGCCGGGAGATTTCAGGTCGGCATAAGCCTTTAGCATCTCCTTGAGACTTGTCTCGTCATATTCCGCCACAATCTGGGCAGCTGTGTGTGGTGCGTTCTGGTTCATCCTCATGTCGAGGGGCGCGTCAGTGCGGAAGGAGAAGCCACGTTCTGCGGAATCGAAATGATGGAAACTGACGCCGAGGTCGGCAAGTATTCCATCCACTTTTCCCGTCTCGTGATATCTGAGGAAATTCTCGATATAGCGGAAATTGGAATAAACAAATGTAAACCGCTGGTCGTCGAGGCGGTTGGCATAGGCATCCATGTCGCGGTCGAAAGAGAGCAGCCGTCCGCTGTCGGAAAGATGCTCCAAGATTGCGCGTGAGTGCCCTCCGCCGCCGAAAGTAACGTCAACGTAGATGCCTCCTGGCTTGATATCCAGAAGGTTGATGGTCTCTTGCAAGAGAGCCGGTATATGATATGGAGAGATGTTGTTGTCCACTTACACTCTTGATTTAAATTTGAGAATGTAAAGTTAGGGAAAAAAGCACAGAATTTACAAATCTAAATTGAGGAATTTAGAAATTTTTTCAATTTTGTTTCTATTAATCCCTAAGCCTAATATATTCTTCCTTGATAAAGTTGCTCAATTGGAAAAATAAGATCCCAGTTTTTCCCCCATACTACATTCCCATTCTCTATTGCAAATTTCTTGAATTTTTTAGGGTCAAGATATTTGTTATATTGAGGATGTGGATTATGGCGTATGAAATCTCCTATATCAACCATCTGGCTTTTATTGTCGTTGAAATAAATTCTTATTTGAAGATTACCCAAATCCTCTGCCTTGACTACATATAGATTTTCTGACATGGTTCTTAAATTTTATTTTTAATGTTTGTACTTCTTACTACTTGTTTTAAAACAAAGAACTTAACCCACTTTTCAATAATATTTTTATGATATCTTTCGATAAATTCTTTTGCAGTTTGTTTTTCTTTATTAGACAATGGTTTACATCCTGGTTCCTATCGTATATTGATTTCATTTAAGAGACGATTGTACATTATTAATTCAAAGATGCTTTCTTTATCTTCATGTTTAACATGAACATGAATAGGTTCATGTTCATTTGAATAGAAATAGAAGATAAAACCAAAATATTCAAAAATCTTAGGCATAGATACTTACATGATTTATGGGATAAATAGTGTTAGAAGAGGGAGCCGTAGTTGGCGCGGTCGAGGGAACGGTAGCCGATGGCCTCGGCGATGTGGCGCACGAGGACACGCTCGGAGTTGTCGAGGTCGGCGATGGTGCGTGCCACGCGTAGGATGCGGTCGAAGGCGCGGGCACTCATGTTGAGCTTCTCCATGCGCTCCTTTAGTTTGGCAAGCCCTTGTTCGTCAGGCCATGCGTATTTGTGGAGAAGGCGGGAATTCATCTGCGCATTGCAATAGATCCCCTTCTCACCTTGGAAACGTATCTGCTGAATCCCCCTTGCCTCAATCACCCTCTTTCGGATTTCCTCACTGCTCTCAGAGGGAGTCTTGTTTGCCATGTCGTCAAAAGAAACAGGCTGAATCTCAATCTGCAGGTCTATGCGGTCGAGGAGCGGTCCGGAGATGCGGTTCATATAGCGAGACACAGCCCCCGGCGCACAGGTGCACCGCTTTGTGGGATGCCCATAATATCCACACGGACAAGGGTTCATCGAAGCCACAAGCATAAACGAAGCCGGATAATTGACAGTGTATTTGGCTCTTGCCACCGTTATCACCCTATCTTCAATCGGCTGGCGCATCACCTCAAGCACCTGTCTCGGAAATTCCGGAAACTCATCAAGGAAAAGCACACCGTTGTGGGCAAGGGATATCTCTCCCGGCATGGGGTTGGCACCGCCTCCGACAAGAGCCACCGGTGAGACGGTGTGATGCGGGGTGCGGAACGGTCGGCGCGTCATAAGCATGGAGCCTCGCGACAGTTTTCCGGCAACCGAATGAATCTTGGTGGTCTCCAGAGCCTCGCCCAAGCTGAGGGGCGGTAGGATTGAGGGCAGTCTCTTGGCAAGCATGGATTTGCCGGCTCCGGGAGGTCCGATGAGAAGGATGTTATGTCCTCCGGCACAAGCCACCTCCAAAGCCCTCTTCACACCGTCCTGACCCTTCACCTCGGAGAAGTCGAAGTCAAAATTTGCTGACTCAGCAGCGAAAATCTCGCGCGTGTTTATTATTGTAGGCTCAAGGTCGGAGACATCGCTGACCAGCGACACCGCCTCTCCCAATGTCTTGACCCCAAACACCTCTATCTTATTGACCACCGCCGCCTCAGTGACATTCTCCTCTGGCACAATAAGGCGCTTGAAACCCATCTCGCGGGCCTTGACAGCCATGGGGAGCGCACCTTTCACCGGCAACACTGAGCCATCAAGACTCAACTCACCCATAATCATATAGTCGGCAAGGTGGTCGGCGGGAATAAGACTGTTGGAAGAGAGCACACCGATAGCCATGGGGAGGTCGAAAGCCGCACCCTCCTTCTTTATGTCGGCAGGGGCAAGGTTAATAGTAATTCCCTTGTGGGGGAATTTGATGCCGCTGTGAGAAATTGCCGACACCATTCTCTGGTGGCTTTCCTTGACGGCGGTGTCGGGGAGTCCGACAATCGAGAACAAAGAACCGGAGCCACTGTCAGTCTCGATAGTGACTGGGAAAGCATCGATTCCCTGGATGGAGGCGGAGTAGACTTTGGTGAGCATCGGGTTATTTCATTAAGGATTTGAATTCTTTGATGGCATCGGAGATATCGGCACCACGGTATTGTTGGTTGCCATCAGAGGAGAAGACAATAAAGTAGGGCGACTGTCTCACCTCTAATAATATAAGGCGGCTATCAGCCATTCCTGCTGGAGCCCATAATCTGTTCACTTTCTTCATGGAGTCTTTTTTCAGAGGTGAGCGCCATGAAGTAGAGTCGGCTTCCAGACACACGTCGGCTATGATGCGGGATGTTGAGTCGGGAAATTGTTTTGCGAGTGCCTTTATAGAATCGATATACTCACCTCTCTTTGTCAGTCCGGAAGTCCAGAAGAAGAAAAATGAAGCCTTAGCGTCGTCTATGCGGAGGGTGTCGACTCCGTTATTGGCAGAGCGCATAATCATAGACTTCAGTCTTGCAGGTGGCATGAGGTCGATGGTGGGTTGGTCGGCGCGGGAAACGAGCTCCACCCATTTGTTGTCGAGGGCTTCCCCTTTCAGTTTATACCAGAGAGTGCGGAACAGGCTCTCGTCGTCAACTCGGGAGAAAGAGGTGAGGAGCAGAAGTGTTGAGAGGGGGTCGGAAGGGTTATTATAGACATATTTAGCCACGGCGAGATTTATCTCCTTAGGATTTCCGGAGGCGATGGCGTCGGCGTTTTGGTTGCGCCATTCGCTCCATCTCTCGTTGAGTTTGTTGCCGCTGAATTCCCAAGTCTCCAGGCGTTTGTTTTCACCGGTCACTTTAATCTTGTTGCCACGCTCTGCGTATACCACAGTGGCTGTCTTTGAGGAGCCGGCACGAAGATACACAAGAGTTGGACTTTGTGTAATCCCTTTCAGAAAGCCTTTTCCGTGAGACACTGGGGCAACAGCCTCCACGTGCATTCCACCCGATTTGTTGGCTGCGAGATAAGATGCGCTCACATTGATAGATTCGTCAGCAGGCAGTTCGAAATCTATGGTGAATTCAGGGTTTGTGCACCCAGTAATTGCCAAGGCAAACAATATGTAAATAACAAGTATATTCCACTTCATGCACAAAAGTAGACATTTTTCATGGTCTCGCCAAATTTTAGAGCCCATTTAATGAAAAATTAAGGGAGGCCGATTTTGAGATAGCAGGAGAGTTGTGGTTTTGAGATAGAAGTAGGGGTGTGGTTTTGAGATAAAAAAGCTTGGAGGATAAGTGAGAGTTCATTGAGCAGGGATTCTGTTTTCAAGAGCCGTTTCTTTTTTCGAGCTTGTCGCCATCACGGCGCCGAGTGCGAACATCTATATCAATTATCCATAATGATCCCGTCATCATGAGAGTCCCGACTCGTCCTCGCAAGCCTTCTAACAGACAAACCGCCATGGCAGGTATTCTGGCTTGTTCCCGATGTGCGCCGCCTTCCCGATCGGTCCGTGTTGAAGACATTCACAGTGACGATAAAAATGGCACACCGTTATGGTGGAACTTACAGCAGCGGGACTGCCCGGGACTTACACCCGGTTCCCTTTTGAGTGAATAGGCATTCATCATGCCCTCACACCATGACGCCGCAAAATTACAAAAAAATATTGCGAGATTCAAAAAAATTGAAATAAAATTAGAAAATTAGAAAGAGAAACAAGATTGGTTGGCTAAGGGAAAATGATATTGCAAGATTGGCTTCAAATGCAAGAATTATGCAGACCGGATTTGTGTCGTTGTGGGAAAAATTGTTAAATTTCAGTTTATCATAATTTTTTTACTGAAAATATTTGGTGATATAATAAATCTGCGCTAATTTTGCATTCACAATCGCGAAAACTTAAATTCTCCTCTGGGTTTCCATGCAAAAGAATTCTCTCGCTTCAAAGCAGTATAGCGAACTATCGCGCAACATTTGTTTGTTTGGTACTGCCCCTCAAAATAAAACTATCAAATAAGGATAATTAGGTGAAATTTTAAATTTAGGGAACTGAAACAATCAATTAATTAAAGCGCAAGGGTCAGGCGCGTCGTGAGACGAGTCTGGCCTAAAATTTTTTTAATGGACAATGAAAAAATGGAAGTTAATCCATTTCCCATTTTCCATTTTAGACTGAGACGGTGCCTTTGATGGCAGGCCAGGGGTCGTAGCCCTCAAGGGTGAAGTCTTCATAGCGGAACTTGAAGAGATCGGTCACCTCTGGGTTGAGCCTCATAGTTGGGAGGGGACGTGGCTCGCGCTCCAGTTGGGTGTGCACCTGCTCAAGATGATTCAGATATATATGCACGTCGCCGAGGGTGTGGATAAACTCGCCGGGCTGAAGACCGCACACCTGCGCCACCATCATGGTGAGCAATGCGTAGCTGGCAATGTTGAACGGCACGCCGAGGAAACTGTCGGCGCTGCGTTGGTAGAGCTGCAAGGACAACTTCCCTTCGCTGACGTAGAATTGGAAGAGGGAGTGGCACGGCGGCAGATTCATGTTGCCGAGGTCAGCCACATTCCAGCTGCTCACAATTATGCGGCGTGAGTCAGGATTCTCCTTAATTGTCTTTACAGCCTCTGAAATCTGGTCGATGAAGCCTCCATTATAGTCGGGCCATGAACGCCACTGGAAGCCGTAGATGTGCCCTAAATCGCCGTCAGGGTCTGCCCATTCGTTCCAGATGCGCACACCATGGTCTTGAAGATATTTCACGTTGGTGTCGCCGGCAAGAAACCACAGCAACTCATAGATCACGCTTTTCAGGTGTATCTTCTTGGTGGTGAGCAGGGGGAAACCCTTTGAGAGGTCGAAGCGCATCTGATAGCCGAAGGTGGAGATGGTGCCGGTGCCGGTGCGGTCGCCTTTCTGATGTCCATCCTTGAGTATATGCTGAAGCAAATCCAAATATTGTCTCATGGTGATTTTGGTTTATGGTTTATTTGGCGCGGGCTGCGCGACGGAAGAGGGGTGTGGCAGGACGGTTGCGGTTCACCTGGAAACGAATTGCGTCGTTGGGACACACGTCCAGGCAATCGAAACAACGCACACAGCGGGAGTTGTCGACAACCCTACCACTCACCTTTACACACGAAGACTTGCAAACCTCCTCACATTTCATGCAGTTGATGCATTTGTCGGGGTCTATCTCAATGTGGAAAAGAGTGAAATCGTTAAAGCAACCCAAGGCAGTGCCAATGGGGCATATGTCAGTGCAGAATCCTCTGCCGGTGAGCAGTGCGCAGACAATAATCACAATTGCGGACACAACCCCAGACACTATTCCGGCCCCCATGCCGATGCCGAGGTCAAGCCACGCAGTCTTTGCCGCCGAGGGGTCGATGGCTCCGCAGATGTTTCTCATAATCACCCACGGCTCAATCCATATGCACACCAGTGTGGCTCCAATCACAAGACATATCAGATAGATAATAAGGATGTGGTAGCGCACATTCTGGGCATGCCTATAGCGGAACGGACGGTTGAGGGGTTTTATAAATCTCCGCATGGGGATGAAAAGATCCTGAAGCGTACCCACCGGGCATACCGATGAACAATAGATTCTACCAAACAGGAATGTTATCCCAATCCACACGAGGACTGCCCCCATGCATGAGGCTATCGCTGAGGGCACTATCTGCACCCTCTCCACGACACGCACAGAAGGATTATGTGCCATAGGGCTCACTGTGAAGTAAGCCACTGCAGCCACAAGGAAAAATATCGACAGGATAATCCTGAGTGTGCGGAGTCCTTTCAAGATAGGTTATAGGTAAAAGGTTATAGGTAAAAGAGGTTAGCGGCGGGCGTTGCGTTTCTGCTGCTCGCGGAGCATAGCCTGCTGCTGCTTCTGCATCTCCTCGATACGCGCCATGAATCCGCCCTTCTTCTTGGGCTTCTTGGCGTTTTCTGCCATGGTCTTCCTTACGTCTTCCTCCTTGATTACGAATCGCATTGCGTAGGTCTGGATGATGGTGATGAGCAATGAGAGGAAATAATAGTATGAAAGGCCGGCAGCATAGTTGTTGAAGAATATCATGAAGAAGACGGGCATCAGATACATCATCCACTTCATTCCCGGCATCTGACCCGGAGAGTTCTGCATATTGATGCGGGTATAGACGATGTTGGTGATGGTCATCAACAAGCAGAAGAGGGAGATATGGTTGCCGAAATACTCAGTGACAAGTGGTATGTTGCCGCTCCAAGATATGATGGCGTCGGGGGCCGACAGGTCATGCACCCAGAGGAAGCTCTGTCCGCGAAGCTCGATGGCCGAGGGGAAGAAGGTGAACATCGCGAAGAGGATAGGCATCTGGAGCAACATTGGCAGACAGCCCGACATCGGGTTGGCTCCCGCCTTGTTGTAGAGGGCCATTGTCTTCTGCTGGCGAATCATGGCGTTGTCGTTGCCGGGATATTTGTCGTTGATTTCCTTAATGTCCGGGGCAAGGATGCGCATCTTGGCCTGGCTCTTGTAGCTCTTATAGGTGAGAGGGAAAAGCACAAGCTTTATGATAATGGTCATAATCAGGATTATGATGCCATAGTTGCTTATGTATGAGCCAAGGAAATCGAAGAGAGGTATGACAACTCCTGTGTTGATCCAACGGAACAGTGACCATCCGAGAGGGATAAGTCTTGTGAACTTTAGGTCTTCATTGGAGACTGTCTTCCCCTTGTCGAGCGAAGACAGGAGAGGGTAGAGGTTAGGGCCGATGAAGAGAGAGAACTCAGCCGGTACCTCAGAATACCAGTCATAGTCGTTGACCACAGCGCGAGCATCGAAATGCTTCAGCTCATAGGGCTTGTTCTTTATAATGTCTGAGTAAAAGTCGGAAGTGTTGAACGGACGTTTCGACACCAGCACAGAAGAGAAGAACTGGTTTTTGAATCCAATCCATGCAATCTTTGCCTGACGCTCCTCGCTGTCTTTCTTATTCTCTGAGAGATGTTCCACGGAGCCGCCGGCAAACTTATAGTAAAGACCGGAGTTGCGCTCCTCAAACATCTTCCCTTTCTCCTGGCGTAGAAGGTCTTGCTTCCAGTTCACGCCAAGGTTGCGGTTGTTGCTCTCGGCAATAGGAGCCATCTCTTTCTGCACCACGCGGATGCCGACAACGTAGCTGTCACCCTTGGGAAGCGTGTATTCCAGACCCCAATATGCACCGCCGGAGAATGGTAGCGACATGAGCACGGTGGAATCGTTGAGCACTGTTGGGGTGAAGAAAAGGTCGGAAGAGTTCACCTCCTGAGGGAGCGGAAGCTGGAAGTCGAAAGAGTTGGTGCCCTTATCGAAAATCACCACCTTCTCCTTGCGCTCCTTAGTCTCGTCGGGAGTGTATTCAGTGTAATATTTCTTGAGTTCGGCGCGAGTTATAGAGCCGGACTTGGCGCTCAGTTCAATCGACAGGACATCGTTCTCAAGTTTCACGGTGGAGTCAGTGCCGGAAAGGAATTTGGCAAACTTGCCGTATCTTCCCATGGAGAGAGAGGCGTTGCGCACAGCCTCGACAGCCTTTCTCTGTTCCACTACCGACATCTTCTTGAGGTCGGCGTTGCAGATATCGTTCCAGTCGAGAGCCTTTCCGTCAACAGTCACAGTTCCGGAGATTACGTTGCCGGCTGCGGTGAGGTTGATTGCTCCGTCAGTGAGACGATAGGCGCGGGTGCTGTCGGCAAGCACTGTCAGCTCACCGTTCTCATTGATGTTTTTTACGAGCCATTCATGCTCCACGGGCGACAGGGAGTCAATTACGGCAGTCTGAATGGGTGCAGACTGCACTTCCTCCACATTGTCGCTTTGGGAATATTGCGGCTGGTTCTTGCTGTTATACCAGCCGTAGGCAAAGATCAATGCCATTATAAGCACCATTCCGGTGACGGTGTTCTTATCCATTATTTAGTTGTTGGTTGTTTTGGTTTTCGTTAGAATGTCAATTTGTCAA
>CAZRUR010000003.1:71744-78949 GCA_964603335.1 uncultured Sangeribacter sp.
TGGGTGCCGATATACCATCTTTTCTCAGGGATCTCCACCACCTCTACAAGGTGGGTTCCAGGGTTCTCACCGACGCATTTCATGCCGGCCTCCTCGAAGCGGGCGCGATAATCGTCGTTAAACTCAAAGCGGTGGCGATGACGCTCCTTGACGTGGGTGTCGCCATAAGCCTGCGCTGCCTTTGAGTCTTCACGAAGCACACAATCGTAAGCCCCAAGGCGCATGGTGCCTCCCATATTGCTGATGCTTTTCTGCTCCTCCATAAGGTCGATCACGTTGTGGGGAGTATTATGGTCCATCTCCGTGGAGTTGGCTCCCTCCAGACCGAGGACATTGCGGGCAAACTCAATCACCATGCACTGCATACCGAGGCAAATGCCGAAGGTGGGCACGTCGTGCTCGCGACACCATTTCAGGGCAATAAACTTACCCTCGATGCCACGCTGACCGAATCCGGGGGCAATGATCACGCCGTCCATGTCGTGAAGCTTCTCATCAACGTCATCCTCAGTGAGTTTCTCTGAATGGACATAGATAAGTTTCAGCTTCTTGTCGCAATAGGCAGCGGCATGGCTGAGCGACTCGCTGATTGACTTATAGGCATCTTGAAGCTCAACGTATTTCCCGACAAGGGCTATGCGAATCTCTTCAGTTGCAGTCTCGAGTTTGTGAAGGAAATGATTCCATGCAGAGAGGTCTGGCTCACCCTCCGGGTCTATGCCGGTCTTCTCAAGCACAATCTTGTCGAGCCCCTGGGCATGCATCATCAGAGGCACCTCATAGATTGTGGGAGCGTCAAGGCTTTGGAACACAGCGTCGGGGGAGACGTTGCAGAACTGGGCAACCTTGCGGCACATAGATGCCGGGATCTCCTTCTCTGTGCGCAGCACGAGGATGTCGGGCTGAATGCCAGCCTGCTGAAGCATCTTCACGGAGTGTTGTGTGGGTTTTGTCTTCAACTCCTTGGCTGCCTTCAGATAAGGCACGTAGGTGAGGTGAAGGCAGAGGGCGTTCTTACCCATCTCCCAGCGCAACTGGCGCACAGCCTCAAGGAAGGGCGTTGACTCTATGTCGCCAACGGTGCCTCCAATCTCTGTGATTACGAAATCGAAATCACCAGTGTTGCCAAGTTTCTTTACGCTGCGTTTAATCTCATCAGTGATGTGCGGGATAATCTGAACCGTTTTCCCCAGATAATCGCCACGGCGTTCCTTGTCGATAACCGACTGGTAGATTCGTCCGGTGGTGATGTTGTTGGCCTTTGTGGTCTGTATGCTTGTGAAACGTTCGTAGTGCCCGAGGTCAAGGTCAGCCTCATGTCCGTCGACTGTGACGTAGCACTCGCCATGCTCATAAGGGTTGAGGGTGCCCGGGTCGATGTTGATGTATGGGTCAAATTTTTGGATAGTCACTCTGTAGCCTCTTGAGAGAAGAAGCATTGCCAATGAGGAAGATATAATCCCCTTTCCTAACGACGACACCACGCCGCCTGTCACGAAAATGTATTTAGTTTCCACGTCTGATGAGTGTTATGTAGTCTGTCATGACATCGGGACGTGAATCGGCGTCCCGCAAATAATTTGCAAATATAATGCTTTATTTGGTTTTATGCAAACGCTTGTTTCAGATTGGACACAAGATTGGACACAGATTGGGGGGCATCACTTCAACTGGTATACCTCCCGGCGAATCTCTGCCGCAAGTTTCTTCGGCGACTCACTGCGTGCTTTAAGTTCTTGCCAACTGATTGGTTTTCCGAAGACTATGCGGAAACTGTTGCCTCTTGCGCGGCATAATTCACCCGGAAGCAGGACCTGCTCAATATTGACCTTTATGCTGAGTTTTTTACGCCAACGGGCTGTGCGGTAGAAGCGCATTGTGTTCTGACCCTCAAACCTCACCGGCACTATGTCGCGCTCATGCTCGATGGCTTTCGCCACAAACGCCTTCTGCCATTCAAGGTCGGCAATGCTGCCGTCGTCGTGGAGGCGCGACACCAACCCGGCTGGGAACTGAAGGATCTGCATTTCGGAGGCAAGGGCCTCGTTGATTGCAATTGCCGCACTGCGTCCCTGGCTGCCATATTTATTGATGGGGAGAAACACATCGGAGAGTGGCTCCACATTCATCAGCATGTCGTTGACAAGAAATCTCACCCCGTCGTCGCCATATCTTTCGCCGAGCACTGCTATGAGAGCAATCCCGTCGAGCCCTCCCAAAGGATGGTTGGAGGCAAACATAACCCTCTTGTCTTCAGGAACATTGTCAAGACCCACCACCTCAACTTTTAAGTCGAGATGATTAAGAATCTTCGCCGCAAATGCAGAACCGCGCAGGGGATAACCAGTGCGCAGCATGTCATTGAGCTCGTCCTGATGAATCAGACGTTCCAGGGCCGAGATGAGAAACCCCGGCACAAAGCGGCTTATCTTGCGCGGCATGCGCTTGCGCAAGATTTGATGCAGGTTAATTTCAAGTGGTCCCATCTTATCCATTCACTTGGCTTTCCTCATCCCAGAACTCATCTTCCCATCCCTCGTCATCGAGAGGGAGTTCTTCATCCACGTCGTCGTCCTGATGGAAAATGAACTCATCCTCCTCCTCCACGCGGTGGTGCACATCGAGGTCGCGATGGGTGATGGTGCCTTTTACCTGAGTGTCTTCAGAATTTATCTCACGCCACAGAAGATCCTTCAGCTCTGTGAGTCCCTGGCCGGTCACGGCAGAGATGAATACCGACGGCACACCCTCAGGAAGTTCCTTTGCCAACTCGTCGCGTAGCTCATCGTCGAGCATATCAGATTTTGAGATGGCGAGCACACGCCCCTTGTCAATAAGGTCGGGATTGAATTGCTTCAGCTCGTTGAGCAGAATCTCATAGTCGCGCTTTATGTCGTCGCTGTCGGCGGGAATCAGAAAGAGCAACACAGCATTGCGCTCAATGTGCCGGAGGAATCTGAGTCCCAATCCCTTACCCTCGCTTGCACCCTCAATGATGCCAGGGATGTCAGCCATCACAAACGAATTGTTGCCGCGATAGTTGACGATTCCGAGACTTGGCTCCATGGTGGTGAAAGGATAATCGCCGATTTTAGGCTTGGCGGCGGAGATTGCAGAGAGGAGGGTTGACTTCCCGGCATTTGGGAAACCCACGAGACCTACGTCGCCGAGCAGTTTGAGCTCAAGCACTATGGCTTTTTCTATTGCCGGCTGGCCTGGCTGCGCATAGCGTGGAGCGCGGTTGGTTGAGGTGGCGAAATGCCAGTTGCCGAGACCTCCCTTGCCGCCCCGAAGAAGCTTCACTTCCTCGCCGTCTTCCGTTATCTCACAAAGGAAAACTCCGGTTTCGGCATCAAACACGGCAGTGCCCACCGGCACCTCTATGATGCGGTCTTCACCATCCTTGCCAAAAGAGCGTCCGGCTCCGCCACTCTGTCCGTCGGTGGCAAACATATGCCGCTGATAGCGTAGTGGTAGGAGGGTCCACATATGCCGGTTACCTTTCAATATGATGTGACCGCCTCTTCCGCCGTCGCCACCGTCGGGACCACCCTTCGGGATGTATTTTGCGCGGTGGAAATGACGGCTTCCGGCGCCGCCCTTCCCGGAGCGGCACAGTATCTTTACATAGTCAATAAAATTCGATTCAGCCATTTTAAAAGTAAAATTTTAAACCCTCTATCCTATCACCTTTTGCCTATCATCTTTTTGCCTAACGGCTACATTCTCCTGCTCATCAGCTCGTTGGCATAGCGATAGTCGTCGGGAGAACCGATGTCGATCCAGGTGCCTTCTATAGGGTAGCATCCCACCATGCCGCCGTCGGCGATATATGATGTGATAAAGTCGGGGGCATCAAGATATTCTCCCTTCACAATCCTGGTGAGAAGGCTTCTTTTTATGAGATAAACGCCAGCATTGGCAAAATAGTTGTAGGTGGGTTTCTCCTCCAGTCCCTCAACGTGGTCTTTTGTCATATGCATGATTGCAAAAGGCACGGACACCGAGTAAGGCACAGCCGCCATCGTCACTCCGTCGCCATGGGTGCGGTGGTGGAGGTAGAAAGCCTCAAAGTCTATGGTGGTGAGCAAATCGGAGTTCATAAGAAGCACATCCTCATTGCTGAGATTGTCAATCAATGCCAGGCTGCCCATGGTGCCCAGACGTCGTGGCTCGCGCACACACGTCACCTTTGTGCGCCCCACCCTTTTTGCGAAATGACTCTCAATTTGGTCGGCGAGATAATTGACAGTGATGAAGATATTGTCGACGCCACAACGCTCCAACTCATCCACATTATAGTCGATGATAGCTTTCCCCCCTACAAGCAGCAGAGGCTTTGGCGTATTCTCAGTGAGAGGGCGCAGTCTTTCCCCTTTTCCTCCTGCCATCAGCACAGCGTCGATGGGAAGGGCTGTCTTCATCTTCTTGAGGTCGATGATTTCCTTTATTCTTCCGTCAACCACCACCGGCATCAGGGCAATCTTACGTTTTCTCCCCTCAGCCATCTTCATCCAAAGGTCGTCATCGGGTCCGGCAGCAAGAAACTTGGTGTGCATCAGGTGTTTCACCGGCTCGTGCATCTCGAGTCCGCTTATCAGGGCGCGCCTGATGTCGCCGTCGGTCACAGTGCCGTGGAGTTTCCCCTCATCGTCGATTGCAAAGAGGGTCATGGCCTCCCCGGAGAGCCTGTTGATGGCGATAAGGGCTTCGCGCACAGAAGCGTTGACACGGATTATGTGTCGACGAAGGAAAGCGTCGCCGCTATGGATGGGCTGTGGATTATTTGTTGTCATCATAGAGGGCGAGTGTGTCTTTAAGTTGTGTCACCACCATGGCCTTAAGCTCCGGTGGGTCGAGCACCTTCACGGCATCCCCAAGAGCGAGAATCTCATGGGCAAGCTCATAGTTGAGCTTGAGCCGATAGGTGAATATTGAATAATTGTCGTGGATCTCCTCCTGTTGTGATGCGTGGAGGGGAAGGGCACGGAAATATTTTGCTTGGGTGGTAGTGGTGCGCAGGCGAACGGTCTTCACATCCGCCATAGATGTGGTGACTCCGATGATGTTGCCGAAAATATCATCGATTTGGAGATTCTCCGGCATCTCAAAAGTCTGGTTTGTGATTTTCATCTCCCTCACGCGGTCGAGGGCATAGGTGCGGAGTCCGTTGCTCTTCTCCTTAAGGCCAATCATATACCACCGTTGCTTATATCTCTTCAGGAAGTAAGGGCGGAACACGATGTCTTTCTCTGCGCGGGATCGGTTGAAGCCGGCATATGTGAATGTCACCTTGCTTGAGTTTCGGATTGCCTCCAGGGTGATGGGCAGAAACTCACGGGCTGACGGCACATCCTCGATTCCCACGCGCTCCATGGGGGCGTTGCTGCCGGAGATGGCGGAATTGACGGCATAAGAGTCGAGCATCCAGTTGGTCAGCGATTTGCTTTGACGCGAGTTTTCCTTGTCAAGATAATATCTGCCAGCGCTGTCGCAGGCAATGTCGATATGGAAAATCTCCTCCACGGAACGACGGTAGTGATAGAAAGTGCGGTCGGGGAGTGGTTCCCCCTCAGAGACGGGAGACCGCAGCCACATGCGGCGCAACTCTTCCTTTGTGAGCCGTTCGTAGCGGTTGAGGGTGTCAACAAGCCACACATATTTGTTGATTAAATCACGTGCCATATCAGAATTTTACCGCAAAGTTAACTCATTCTGTTGAAATTCGCTAATATTTATGGCTTTTAATTAGATTAAGGTAGGCTTGTGTGACTGCCTTGGGAGAGAATTTAGCCCTGACGTTATATTTCATGTCAATGATCGTCTCATTATGGTTTGCCTCGTCAGCCACTACGGAGGCAGCCCATATAATCCCCTTTGTAAGATTGGAGGCTGCTGTGTGGGGAACTGTTGAATATTCAGCGAGGTAGCCGGTGTGCATATGGTCAACGATGTCTGATTGTCCCCCTTGGTTAAAGCTTACGGGAAGGCAACCGTAAGCCTGTGCCTCTACGAGAGTGCCCGGCAGCGTCTCATAACTTGACGCCGACACAAGGATATCGGAGTTTTCATACACCTCCCTTATCTTATCTTCGCCCCTGACCATTCCGAGATGCTGGTGGGGGATGGCAAACCCATTGAGAGAGTCGGGATCCTTTACGCCTCCAAACGTCACAAGCTCCATTCTGTCAGCCCATTCGGGATATTCACTGCGCAATATGCGTGTGGTCTCCACAAGCACTGGCAACCCCTTAATTGGATCGTCGAGTCGTGCGGCTCCAAACAAAAGACTTATTTTATCGGTGCTTCTGTTTATTCTGCTTAAGTCGCTATTTAGGGTGAACACATTGGGTATAACCACTACGTTCCCTTTTTTAAGCAAAGAGCTCTGCGATGCCTTCTCAGCGAGCCAGTTGCTCACTGCCACATAAGTGATCTTATTCTTATTTTTTTTAAGTAGACTTTTACGCAGCCATGTCTTGTGAGAGATGTCATCCTTCCCTTTCCTCCAACCGAGCAATGGGCAGTCGCCACATTCATTTAGGAAGCCCTTGCATTCGCCGGCATGATGGCATACGCCCGTCATGCACCACATGTCGTGCATTGTCCACAACACCGGTTTGCGCAGCCGTTGTATTTTCTTCACACCCTCAAGCGACAGCATCCCCTGGTTGACCCAGTTGAGCAGCACCGCGTCAGCCTTCTTCACCAAGGGATGTCGCCATAGTGGAAGTCCGTCGGTGGCGGTGTCAATCTTGAAAAGGGTCTTGCGGCTAAAGCCATTACGGATAAATATTTTGAGCCGCTCAAGGAGGAAATTCTTTTTGATGTCATTTTGAGAGGCAGCCACCTCCACAAAAGGGGAGTCGGTGAGCTTCTCCGTCACGAGCATACGGGCATCGATCCCTTCCTCGCGGAAAGCCTCCATCAGCCGGCGGCTCACTACGGCAGCCCCTCCCGTTGAGTCGCTTTTGTTGATGATTACTATCTTAATCGGCTCAGGCTCCTTACTTCTTTTTCTCATATGTGGCGTAGCGGTAATGAATATTGTCGGGAGATGTCTGGGTGTCAGAAATTTCTGTCAGCGCCCATTCCTTTGGGTCAAGGGGGAAAGGAATAAATGCGTCAGCGTCATGACAGTCGGCGTCAATCTCCGTGATGTGGAAGCGAGTGGCGAGTGGCATGAAAGCGTTGTAAAGCTGAGC
>CAZRUR010000004.1:0-70845 GCA_964603335.1 uncultured Sangeribacter sp.
AAAAAGAGTGTGGCTGTTCACAGACATACCAATTTTCCTGAAACAGCCACACTTATTAAAATAATCAGTTAACGAAATATCACTTCTTGCCGTAGACGATTTCAACATCGTCTACATACATTGTTGATCCTTCACCACCTGCAAAATAGTCACCGTACTTGGATGCAGTGCAGACAACAGCAATGAGTTTAGGCTGCACATTCTCCTTTCCTGAGTAATACTCAAATGGGATAGTAATTTCCATGAGACCTTCTTCTTCCGTAGCTTCAGTGAAAATCACCTCATTATAAGCAATTATGTTTGATGCTGTTTTATCAAAAAGACGTGACTTGTTTTTAGTGCGAACTACATAACCATACTTACCTTTATAATCTGCGTCACCAGTATCCGGCTCATCAAATAAAGCGATAAAAATATGACCCTCATCGTATCCACTTGTGGGTTGATAAGAAGATTCTCCTTTCCACGTATTGGATGGCTCATATTTCACCCACATTTTTATAGCAACCGGTTTAAGTTCACGTGACGGGAACTCCATAGGGCGACCGAAACCAATTACTCCGTCAGTGCCATCTGTCTTTAGATATTCCCCATAGAAGAGGTTACCGGCTGCAAATTTACCGAGTGTACTTGTAATACCCACGAACTGAGAGCGCAATTTAGCACATTGAGTACCAGAATGGAACAAATCAGTATAAGATTGTGTGAGTTGGACACCCATAGTTACAGAACCATGGTTACCACAGTCCCAAGAGTCTATGCCGTCTTCTGCTGGAACGATAGCCTCGTCTGAGGCAGTGTACCAGTTTTCAAAACTTGCATTCGGAAATTGATTTAGTGTACCTGTTGAGAAAGTATATTCATCAGTTTGATAGGTGATTCCTTCCTCTTCAGTGCCAGTGACAGCACGATACTTGTAATTTGTGCCAAGTTCAAGGTCTGTCAGAGTTACAGTGATGATATCACCTTTGTTATAACCAGCATGTGTTTGAGAAGGCTCAACATATTCCCATGTAATAGCCCCTACTTTTGCATATTGAAAACCTGCAAATTCCACGTCATCCTTTGCAATCGTGGCTGTCAGTGTCTGCTCGTAATAGCATTCCTGAGATTCGGCTGGGATTTCTGACAACACTATAGGTGCTTCAGAAATACGGAGCGTGAGTTTGGCAGTTACAGTTTTTGGATTGGGCTCAGCAGAGTCGGATGCAGTGATATTGATGACATAGGGATCATCGCTGTTGGGAAGAGCATCGAGATATGTATCATCAAACACAACCTTAACCAACTGACTGCCATTATCGTAGGTTGTAATCTCATGGAAGATACCAGCATTCTTTAAGTCACTGATGTAGGCATCGGATGCATTAAAGAAGTCAACCTCAGAGATGCCATCCAAACCGGGAAGATTTGTGAGTTGAAGACTTGATACAGTCGAAGTTGCAGCGACATAGATGCTTTTTCTTCCAATGGTGCCACTTTCACCGGCAACCGGAGAGCTAAGGTCGAAACCATAACCGGTGATTGCTGGAGGAGTTGAGATTACAATCTCATCATTTACCTCACTCATTGTGTCATCTATTTCGATGGTAATGAAAGCTGCACCTTCCATCTCATCAAACTCCTTATTGGCATTCACATTGAGGATATAATGGTGGGCAGGCTGTACATCTTTTATGCTTCCGGCCACAATCTTCTCCTGACCTTCGGTTTTGAAAGTCAATGCATAGTTAAGGTCAGTGACATCATCGGGCATGATGAAGTACCCTTTGAGGTCGGGATCATTACCCTCATATGTCAGCGAGCCACCTTTATGGAAGATCGCCATGGAGTAGTCAGTGATATATTCATCAATATCATCGGCATATTTAACAGATGCGACCACATTGGCAATCTTGCAAACCACTTCTACTGACGTGCTCTTATCCGATTCAATGGTTACCTCTTCCCAACCTTCAAACCAGCGGTCTTCAAAGGAGGCATATGTCAGGTTCCCTGCCCATGCCTTTACAGTATAGTTACCGGAAATAAGTTTCAACCCTGATGCGGGGATCTCATCCATACCGTCATATTGGCGGACGACACCCTCATCAGAATATATCCATACCTTTGTAGAAGCAGACAGATCCTCTTCAGTTTCAGAGCGCGTCTCTACCACCACGTCAGAGTTTATGCGGGTTGAGATAAACATCGTACCCTCGCCCACAGAGAACGGTTGCTCCATAGAGCAACTTGACGTACCACCCATCATGGCTGCAACTGTCATATATGAAAAGATTTTCTTATTCATTGTTCTGTTAGTTTAGAGGGTTATTCAACTACTATAGTAAAAGAAATTGTTTTTGTTTCTTCTCCTGTGGTTACAGTCAGATAGAATGTACTTGTGGAGGAACCAAGACGTGCAAGTAACGACATAAATTCCGTTACTTCAACCTTGACGTGAGTTGCATTCAATACAGCTTCAACAGGTTCCCCTTCTTCATTTGTTAAACTACCGTCACCACAAGGGAATCCTAACCCTACAATTCCCTCTTCAAAGTCTCCCGGATAAGCAAGAGAGAATTTATCTGTTAGACCAATACTTTTAAGTTCATCTGGAGTCAAGGATGTTGAATCTATAACCACATCGAATGCAGTGATGGGTTCTTCGGTATCTACAATAACTATATATTCAGTAAGTTCTGTACTTGTATAAGACTGACCGTTAAGCAATGTGCCTGAAAATACCATATTTGACACTTCCGGGTTTGGATCTACTGGGTCATCACCGCCTTCATTTGGGTCTTCCGGATCTTCCGGATCTACAATCTCAGGCTTGGTGCCGGGCTCTTCCTCTCCATCGGTTATGACTTCTTCTTTACCGGGATCAGTGGAAACCTGAACAAGAGTTTCGTCTTCATAAACAATATTTATGTCGATAGATCCATCGCCAACCACAAGAGTGCCCTGCGGCTCATCAGGCACGGGAAGTTCTGCACCAGTGCCGAAGGTGATCTTACGCCACTGACCGGCAGCCAAATCTGTGAATGAGCGTGTAAAAGATTCATAATTTCCGTTGATGTAACCGGAGAATGTCACTGCCATTGTAGTTGAGCCATTGACAGCGGCAAAGTATCCGGCACGGGTCTCAGTGGATGTGAAATCAAGAGAGCTTCCCTGACCTGCCTCTACAGTAACCTTGACATCAGACATGGAGGCAAGAAGGTCGGAACCGAACCCTACCGTAACCTTTACAGATGCAAACTTACATATGATAGATTCTACGGTAGTGATTTTCTCAGCTTCTACAGTAAACTTCTCGGAAGTGCCGGTGAAATATGGGCATTCCCAACCGGCAGCTTCGAGCTCGTGAGAGCGGACAGTTATTGTCCAGTCACCTGATGGAAGGTCAATTGTAGAGGCGAGTTCATTATAACTCTTGCTCATATAAGGGGTGGTTTCACCGTCCTTGTAGAAGTCGAGCAGATAACTGGAGGTGTCGTAAGAGGCACGAGTAGACGCACTCTGGTAGACCGTTTCGGCATTGTTTACCTCAACGCCAGGCTTAGTGATTTGGCCAATTGAGCCATTGCCGGTGCCGTCGTCAAACATCGCCTCCTTTGAGCAGGAGCCCAAGGCGAGAATGGCTGTAAGCAGAGCGGCTTGATATATTGATTTCATAATGTTCAGTTAAATATTAAAATTAGCGTCGATTAATAAACAAGCTCGATATCGTCAATAAGAAGAGTAGAGCCGATAAATGCATCCAATTCACTACCAACACTCAACAAATTTTTACTTACAGTGTTTGTACAATCACTTGAGAGGTAGCTATCGGTTGCAGTAGAAACGAATCGAATTTTAATCTTCACATTCTCTGCAGCTCCTTTAGAATAGGTATATACTGGAGTTGTAATTTGTGTGAAAGTGTCAGTTGGATCAAGATTTTTAGTAAATGAAATTACCCCATTTTCACCATTAGTCACAGTAATCTCAACCAGTCCCTGATCTCCAGACTTATAAGCAGTATACTTATACCAAAACGAAACAGCTGATGGTCGAGATGTCAAAGTATAACCCGAATTATTATCGCCAAGTGTCATCTCACCTTTATAGACATTATCTGGCGTGTTATAATATCCAGTGCTTCTCGAGCCGGTAGTACGTATATACGCTGAATATGAGTTGCCATGCACATCCGTACTCATGCCTACTGCAGATGTTCCCGATCTGTAACTTGTCGATGCAACATTTTGGTATGACGTTGAATTGGACCCATACCAAGGATCTGATGGATTATTATAATGCCATGTACACGCACCTTTACTTATACTATTTTGCTCGCTCCAACTTTCCATATCGCTGCCGGGGATCTGTGTAGCTGTTTCAGTTTTCATAAGAACAGGCTCAGATGGCAACGCACCTACTTTAGAACGGACATAATATGTAGTTCCAGGAGTTAAGCCTGTAACATGATAGTCACCGTCTTCTATAGTTACATTTGCAGAAGCATATGTAGTGCCGTTGGTTGAAACCTCTATAGTGGCTTCCCTATCCGCCTCACTGTTTACTGTTGCCCAAGCGCTTTTTGCAAACACATCATTTTCATTGACTGTTACAGTGGGGAGCGTACCGGTAGGTATTTCCAGGTCTACTGCGGACATATTCAAAGCGTTGAACTTCAGTTTAACTGGAATCTGTGCATCATCAGGAATAACGACGCTGACTATATACGATTCCGTATCGTCACTTTGCTGTTGAATATTGCTTATCATTGTCTCCTTATAAACACCAGAGTTAGGGAGATAACTTACCTTCAAGATAGAGGCAAGGTTAGTGCCATTGAAGTGGGCAAGGACATTGACAGTCTCTTGTCCGTTATACACCTCTCCATCTATATTCTCTATTGTCAACTCTATATCGTCAATCTTTACGTAGAATGTCAGAGGTTTCTCAGAGGCTACCTTACCATTATTGTCTGTCACTTTCAGCGAGAATGTAACCGGGTCAACATCTTGCGCAGTTGCAGGAAGATTGTTGATGACATCAGTAAGTTCAAAAGCCGCAAGATGCGCAAGCTCCGTTTTGCCGAAAATGCCGATATTCTTAAATCCAAGGCTTGTCAGAGTCTGTTGGTCAGCATCAGAAGCAGTGACAAGGTCTATCTCAGCGGGCCATCCGGTGGGAAGACTTGTACTTTTGCCGGTAGTTGTCAGCACTGCCGACTTGATGCCAGACTGAGACTTAATGTCGATACGTACAGGCTCCTCCAATGTTGAACCGACAATCATGGAGATTGTCTCACCCTCTGCCACACCACTCAGAGTCACCTCGGGTGCTGGAGCGTTGAGCACCTCATCAGATATATCCACAGTCACATCTTCCTTTTCGAGTGTCTCATCAAAGGTGATTGTCAACCCTAACTCGCCGACCCCTGTGCCTGTTTCATCACCAAGCTTAATGCCCACCGTATATCGGTGCTGCGCCACAGTATTAAATTTGGCAACTTCCATAGTGGCGCCTTGACCGTTGGGCTTAGTGAAAGTTACGTCGAGGGTTACCTCACCTGGAATAAGGTATGCGTAGCGAGTCTCATCTGTTGAGTATGCGACGGTTTGTCCACCCACACTATGGAGAGAAGCCTCTAAGGCAGTAAAATAGTTGAGCGCAGAATCATCGAATGTTATGCCAACCATTGCTTTGGAGGGAACAGCAGTCAGAGACACCGTTGTTGACTTTCCTTCATTGACTGTAAAATCTGTCTCGCCGTATACGGCCGGTTTCTCAAAACCTTCTTCCTCACTGTCGCCATAAGAGGCTGTCAATTTGTACTTGCCGACAGCAAAACCCTTGTCGGTTGGGAAATCATTGTAGGCGAAAGTGCTGGTTTCTCCAGTTTCAGAATAGGTAAGCGTAAGAGTGAGGTCTTTGACCGTGATGTCGGTGTACTCCGTCACAGCCCTTGTGCCGGACGCACCATTTACAGTGGCATCATAGCTGACAATCGGAACGATTGTGCCGGTGCCTGCCTCAGTCTGGCTGCCGGAGAACATGCTCTCGTCGCACGACGTGAGCAAGGCTATGGCTGCCAGCGGGATGGCTGCAAAATGTTTTGTAACTTTCATGATGTATAGTTTATGTATTAATTGTCTAAATCGAGACGAAAGTACTTGTGGAGAGATTGTGGGAGGTGGGTCTTTCGCCTAAAAATCACGCAAAGTTACAAAAATACCAAAATAAAAACAAGAATTAGGCTCTAATTAGTGAAAAAGCGCCAATATGTCCAATTTAGGACCCCACCCCGGCCCCAACCCAGGACCCCAACCCGGCCCTCCCCGCAGGGGGAGGGTGGCTACGCAGCCTCCGCTATCTCACGCAAAGGGGTTGGCTACGCAGCACTAAATCGCACGCAAAGGAGCAAAGCCCGCAAAGGGTTTTATTTCTTTGCGAGCTTTGCCCTTTGCGTGCGATTAATGCCTTTGCGTGAGGATATGGGTCTGCGCGCTTTTAACAAAAGAACAAAAGGGTGGCAAAAGAACAATATTTAAAATTTCCTTTTAAGCATTTTTGCTTATTATCAAAATATTTGCTATTTTTGTAAAAAATATATTTCTATGCCTGATATTTATAAATATTTCGGTTTCGTTTTCCTCTTTTATTCAAATGAGCATGACCCAATTCATGTTCACGTTCAACATAATCAGCATGAGTCCGTGTTTGAAATAATAATGGAAAACGGCAACGTAAAAGAAATAAGATGTAGAGACAAACGTGGAGTGCCACCCCTACCTTCAAAAGATCTGAAGATAGCGGAAAAGTTTGTTCGGGCTTATGCCAATAATATTGTTGAAAAATGGGTGAATTTCTTCGTTCGTAAGAAACGAGTTGTTTGTACTAATATTACTAAGAAATTAAAATGAAATATTTGAGAATTGAAAGGGCTATATATCAGGGTGATTTGAAGGTGCAACTCATTTTCAATGACGGCACTTCCGTATCAATGGACTTTGGTACATGGATACGCAACAATCCTCATCCTCAATATAATAGGTATCTAAACGAGAAATTGTTTAAGAAATTCTATATTGATAATATGGGCAACATAGCCTGGGGCAAGAACAGAGACCTATACTTCCCAATTGACAAACTCCACGAAGGTCTCTACGCATAAGCAAAGGGTGAGACCCCACCCCGGGCCGAGACACGACCCCGCTACCCCACCCCGGCCCTCCCCGCAGGGGGAGGGTGGCTATGCAGCCTCCGCTATCTCACGCAAAGGGGTTGGCTACGCAGCACTAAATCGCACGCAAAGGGGCAAAGCCCGCAAAGGTCTTATTTCTTTGCGTGCTTTGCCCCTTTGCGTGAGGATAAGACTTTGCGTGAGGTCTTATTTCTTTTTGTTGAGGAGATTTTTGAGGGCATTGACGCCGGTAGTTACTGCGTCGGTGCTGGTCTCAGTGCTCGTCTCTGTTGAGCCGTCGGTAGTTGTTGTCGTGGTGGTCGTCGTTGTCGTGGTTGTAGTCGTGGATGAGCCGGTGTACTGCATCTTGAAACCGACACATGCGCCGTCATAGCTGTCGAGCAATGAAGAGAGTGTCTTTGCCATCGACATACCGCTCACACTTGCCACTGTTGAGATAAGCTCCTTCAACTTCGTGGCATCAAACATCAGGTTGAGGTTGTTGCCGCTCTTCTCAACATAGGCTGTAAACGAACCGACCTTCATGGCACCCGCCAGTTTGATGTTGAAGACGAAAGTGCCTTCCTCACTACCCTTCTCAACAGTGCCCGTCAACTTGATACCCTTCACAGTCAGCGTGAAATTCGCATCACTGTCGACAGTGAACGGCATACCGTTCAAGCCATACTGCTCATAATACGGATTCAGCTTGGTCTCCAGGGCTGCTGCCCCAGCGACACCGCCTGCCTTCTGCAACAGATTGTCGCTCTTGAAAGTAACCGCCGGACCCTCGGACACATACTCGCCGACAAGGTCTGACACCTCGAGGTTGCTCTTCGTGAACACACCCTCAATCACATTGCTGATGGTGGAGCTGATGTCGCTCGACCCACCAATGTTCTTCAGCAAGTCGCCAACGCTCTGAGCATTGGCTGCTGATGCACCCATCAGGAGCGCAGCAGCAATAAAGAAAGATTTCATTCTCATAATTATTTTAAGGATAATTCATGATGCAACATGAGAAATCATGAGGAATCATGATGCATCATGATTATTTATATTTACTTCTTAGCCTTGGTTGCCTCCTTTGCCTTCTTGCCTTCCGAAACCTTAGGCTTAGCGTCTGCCTTCGGAGCCTCAGCCTTTTTGACACGACTCTTCGGCAATGGTTTAACTAAGCGAAGCACCTGGGCAGTGCGCGACGGGATGTAAAGCTTCAGCCACCCCTTACCCGACGGTGAATAGAGCGGATCCGGCTGCGTGAAGTGATGCACCTTGTCGTCGAGAAGGTCATAGCCGCCAAACTTGTCATCGTCACTGTCAAGCGCCACCTCATATTCCCCTGCTGGAGCAAGGAAACCGTAGTCGGTGAAACTCTGCGTCGGATTCCAGTTGAAGACAAAGACGAGGTCTCCACGACGGAACGCCAGCACCTGGTCGTCGTCCTTCTCCCAGAGCTTCTCTACCGGAAGCTTCTGGAAATTATATTTTGAAGACACAAGCTCTATCATGGCATTGTCAAAGGCGTTGAGGAACTTATACTTAAGGTCCTCACGGTCAACGAGGTCCCACTGGCGGCGAGCATATTTGTAGCTCCAGCCGTTACCCTCACGCGGGAAGTCGATCCATTCCGGATGACCGAACTCGTTGCCCATGAAGTTGAGGTAGCCACCGTTGATTGTGGCGAGTGTCACAAGACGAATCATCTTATGGAGCGCCATGCCACGCGCCACCGTCATATCCTGGTCACCAACCATCATATGCCAATACATCTCCTTATCTATCAGGCGGAAGATGATGGTCTTGTCGCCCACAAGCGCCTGGTCGTGGCTCTCGCAATAAGAGATGGTCTTCTCATCGGCACGGCGGTTGGTGAGCTCCCAGAAGATAGATGTCGGATGCCAGTCCTCATCCTTCTTCTCCTTGATCATCTTAATCCAATAGTCAGGGATACCCATTGCCATACGGTAGTCGAAGCCGATGCCACCCTCGTCGAATTTCACGGCGAGTCCCGGCATACCGCTCATCTCCTCGGCAATGGTGATGGCCTTCGGATTCACCTCATGGATAAGGATGTTGGCGAGGGTGAGATATGTCAGTGCGTTGGGATCCTGGTTACCGTCGTAATAATCGGCATATGAGCCGAATGCCTTCCCAAGGCCATGGTCGTAATAGAGCATCGAGGTGACACCGTCGAAACGGAAACCGTCAAACTTAAACTCCTCAAGCCAGTATTTGCAGTTGGAGAGAAGGAAATGGAGCACAGAATTCTTGCCATAGTCAAAGAGCAGCGAGTCCCATGCGGGATGCTCACGACGTCCGTCGCCATAGAAATAGAGGTCGTAGGAACCGTCGAGACGGCCAAGGCCCTCCACCTCATTCTTCACAGCGTGGGAATGTACGATATCCATGATTACTGCTATTCCCAGCTTGTGAGCCTCGTCGATAAGACGCTTGAGGGCATCGGGTGTGCCGAAACGTGAACTCGGGGCATAGAAACTGCTGACATGATAGCCGAAAGAGCCATAGTAGGGGTGCTCCTGGATAGCCATAATCTGGATGGCGTTATATCCGTCGGCGGCGATGCGCGGAAGGGTCTTCTCGCGGAACTCGTCATAGGTGCCGACACCCTCCTCCTGCTGCGCCATGCCGATGTGGCACTCATATATAAGGAGTGGCTTCACGTCAGGGATGAATTCCTTTACCTTAAATTTATATGGATTCTCCGGGGCATAGACCTCGGCAGAGAAGATCTTGGTGTTCTCATCCTGCACCACGCGGGTGGCATAAGCCGGGATACGCTCACCCTGACCACCTTCCCATGTGACGAGCATCTTGTAGAGGTCGCCATTATGGAGCGCCTCCTCCGGGAGGGTCAGTTCCCAGGTGCCGTTCTCTATGCGCGTAAGCTTATAGGCATCCTCGCATTTCCATTCTGAGAAGATACCTATAAGCCAGATGTTTGTGGCGTTGGGGGCAAATTCACGGAACACCCATCCACCCTTCGGCAGATGATGCAGTCCGTAATATTTATAGGCGTTCGCAAAGTCGGAGAGAGATCCGTTGGTGGCAGCCGTAAGCTCATCAAATTTTCTGGTCACATCCTCATGGCGACCCTCGATTGCCGGCTCATACGGTTCGAGCCACGGGTCGTCGCGGAATATTTCCAATTTCTTCTTCTTTTCCATTAGTATTTCTGTTTAAGCCCCCTCATTCCCCCTAAAGGGGTAGGCCTCATAGAAAGGGGTAAGCCCCTCATTCCCCCTAAAGGGGTAGGCCTCATAAAAAGGGAATATTGCTATGTTAAAATTTCTACATTATAACTCCTAAACTCCTAAACTCCTAAACTCCTAAACTATTTAACGTATTTGCGGTGGTTTTTGTTATTTTTCGACTTCGGATTCTTGGGCGAGGAGGGTTTTGCGTGGTTCTTGGGTTTTGACGGATTCTGCTTCTGCTCTATTCCCTTGGGCATTTTCTCCTTGGGAGGAACCGGCTCATCGACACGGAAACACTTGCGGACAGCCTCGCGGATGGCGGCTGCCTGCGGACTGCTCTCCTTCAGCACCGAAATCACACCGGAGATATAGTCTTCCTTCGTCTTATAGCCAAGAAGACGAGCCACGCCACAGTCGCCAAGCATCGGCTTATGGTTGAACACCTTCAGGATGGCGGCATAGTCGTGGTGCGCAAGGATTTCCTGAAACTGCCGGCGCAACTCATTATATTGCTCCCTGGGTTTCAGCAGATTGATGAGACTACGAAGATGTGTCTCCATAGCCGTGATGCAAGAGAACTTACCATCGATTCTGCATTCCACCTCACGCTTCACCCTATGGCGCACATGCTGAAGCGCCTGCTCGTCGAAACGGCGCCGGAACTCATCCTCAACCGCCCTCGACACCTTCGAGAACACCTTGTGGGGATCCTTGGCGCGACGCATCGCCATCGCCCGCACCACTCCCTCAAGAAGGAAAATGTTCTCCACCTCCGCCACATCCGGCACCATCACCGACTTGCGGCGCAGATATTCCACCTCCGACTCCGTGCGCCGGTCGCGGTCGACGATTCCACGGCTCTCAAGATGGTGCATGTTGCGAAGGTCGTTGAATGTGCGCGTCGACTCTATCACCTTGTCGCAGGAGCCAAGTGGCTTCACCGTGCAATCCTCAAACACAAGGGGATAGAGCTTGGCGTCGATGCTATGGCGCGCATCTCCTTCGATAAAAAGGATAGGCTTGCGCGTACCTATAAGGTCTACGAAGATATCCTCAGTGAAATTCCCGGGAGTGACAATCTCATAGTCCCACGTCTCATTTTCCGCGTCATAGCTCTTCACCCACACGCAAACGTTGTTGGTTCGGGAATTGACAAACTCCACATCTACAGAGTTATAGACAAATGTGCAGTCGGGGCGCAACTCCTCAATGGAGTTCCAAAGATTGTTGAGCACCGTGGGATGGAGAAACAGCGACGGGGAATCGACAAAAATCACCGCGTGGGGCATGGCATAGAGCACAGCAGCAGCGTAATAAAGCACCGTCTGCTCACCCTGCGACAGACTCGATGAGGAGATAAGGTCGCCACCGGAGGCAGTCTCAAACATCATCGTGCCCTTGGCGCGGACTATACGGTTGCCGGGGAAGACCCGCTCCCAAATGGAGGCGAGTTTGTCAAGGCGCGTGCGGCGCAGTTTCAGCGTGCCGTTGCTGCCGTAATGGTCCTGCTTCATCGACAAAAGGTATTCAAACTCATCGGCGAAAAGCATATAGATGAGTTTGTCGAGCTCACTCACGGCATCGGTGCGCATGTATGGAGAGTTCTTGGTAGCCTCGCGATAGAGCATATCGATGCTTCCGAAGCGCATGCACTCCTCGCGCTCCGGGAAGGGGGCACTGACTGCCGACAGGCAGTAGGCACGGTCGCCATTTAGAGCCGTCAGTTTCTCCATGAATTTCGTTTTGCCGGCACCGCTGCCACCGATGATGGTGAGCTGTCCGGCATCTGGCAGAGTGGGTTTTTCGCGGTTGCCTGTAAGGGGTGGGAGTGTGAGTCTGTTCATACCTTAAAAATTAGGTGCAACGTTTGCGTCTTTATTGTTTTAACGTTTGCGACTCCAAATGTAATAATTTTAAACGGAATTTAAGCAATCTAAACCAAAGAATTTTGCCCAATAGCAAAATAATGACTAATTTTGCGTCAAAACCATCCTCCCAAAATTTCAAAACCTCAATTCCCCCTTCAGGGGGGTGAGGGGGCTAATACATAATACCACCATGTTTTCTGGAATAGTTGAACAAGCAATAGAAGTGGTTGGTCTCCGTCATGACGAGGGCAACCTCCACATAACGCTCCGCTGCCCATTTGTCGACGAGCTGAGCATAGACCAAAGCATATCCCATAACGGTGTGTGCCTCACAGTTGTGGCGCTCCCCGGCGACGGCACATACACCGTCACAGCCATCAAGGAAACCCTCGACCGCTCGAATCTGGGCGCTCTGAAAGTGGGCGACCTTGTCAACGTGGAGCGGTCAATGAAGATTGACGGCCGCCTCGACGGACACATCGTGCAGGGACACGTAGACACCACCGCGATTTGCGAGGGCGTGGAGCCTGCCGACGGCAGCTGGTATTACACCTTTAAATATAACGTTGAACCGGAAATGGCCCAGAAAGGTTATGTCACTGTAGAGAAAGGGTCGGTGTGCGTAAACGGTGTGAGCCTCACTGTCTGCGACTCTGAGAAAGACTCCTTCCGCGTGGCAATCATCCCCTACACCCACGACAACACCAACTTCTGCCGCATAGAGAAAGGCACGAAGGTAAACCTGGAGTTTGACATCATCGGGAAATATCTCGCCCGACTCATGGAGTTTAAGTTATGAAGAAGATAATAGTTGCAATTGACGGATATTCGTCGTCGGGCAAGAGCACGATGGCAAGGGAGTTGGCGAAGCGCATCGTTTATGTCTACGTCGATTCGGGAGCCATGTACCGTGCCGTGACCCTTTATGCCTTGCGCAACGGGTTGACCAACCCCGACGGCACCGTGAAAGTGAAGGAGCTGATCGCAGCCCTTCCCGACATACATATCAGTTTTCAGGCAGCCGGAGCCGACGGCGTGCAGCACACCCTTCTCAACGGCGAGGACGTGGAGAAGGAGATCCGCGACATGGCTGTCAGCAGCATGGTGAGTCCGGTGGCTGTGATTCCGGAAGTGAGGGAGCGCATGGTGGCGCTCCAGCAGGAATATGGCAAGGAGAAAGGTATCGTGATGGATGGCAGGGACATAGGCACCACCGTCTTCCCGAATGCCGAGCTAAAGATATTCGTGTGCGCGAGTGCCGAGGAGCGTGCACGCCGCCGACTTCTCGAGCTGCAACAGAAGGGGAAAGATGTCACCTTCGATGAGGTACATAAGAACGTGGTGGAACGCGACCGCATCGACACCACCCGCGAGGTGTCGCCACTTCGCAAGGCAGCCGACGCCATCGAGCTCGACAACGGCAACATGACCCGCGAGGAGCAGATGGAATGGCTGGTGAAGGAATTTGATGAGGCCGTCAAGATGTCATGATGACAATATGACAATATGACATCTTGACATTATGACAAATTGCATTTATGAAGGTTGAGATTGACAGCAATTCGGGATTCTGCTTCGGGGTGGTAACTGCCATCAAGAAAGCTGAGGAGGAACTTAACAATTCAGGACATCTGTATTGTCTGGGCGACATCGTGCACAATGCCGGGGAGGTGGAACGTCTCTGCGGCAAAGGACTCGTCACCATCACCCACGAAGACCTTGGCAACCTGAAAGATGTGAAGGTGCTTCTCCGCGCCCATGGTGAGCCACCGCAGACCTACCGCACAGCCGCCGATAACAACGTGGAGATTATCGACGCCACGTGTCCGGTGGTGCTTCAGCTGCAGCGACGCATCAAGAAAGCCTACAACGAGGGATTGGAGGCTGAGAAAAACGGCGGCACAAAACCGCTGATTGTAATCTACGGCAAAAACGGACATGCGGAGGTGAACGGACTTGTGGGCCAGACCAACGGAGAGGCGGTTGTAATCCAGGATCTTGACGGAATCAACACCCTCGACCTCAGCCGCGATATCCTTCTATACTCACAGACCACCAAGTCGCTCGAGGGTTTCCGCCAGGTAGTGGAGGAGATCAAGAAGCGTAAGACCACCGGCA
This sequence comes from uncultured Sangeribacter sp., assembly GCA_964603335.1. GTDB lineage: Bacteria > Bacteroidota > Bacteroidia > Bacteroidales > Muribaculaceae > Lepagella. The sequence continues at coordinate 14,364 of CAZRUR010000004.1, forward strand.
AGTTTGAATATTTCGACACCATCTGTCGTCAGGTGGCAAACCGTATGGAGAAGATGCGCGAGTTTGCCAAAAACCATGAGGTGGTGATTTTCGTGAGCGGTGCCAAGAGTTCCAACGGCAAGGTGCTATATGGCAAATGCTTGGAGGTCAATCCGAATACACATCTCATCTCCGACACATCAGAACTCGACCCCTCCTGGACTGAGGGTGTGGAGAGCGTAGGAATCTGTGGGGCTACATCCACGCCGCTATGGCTGATGGAGAAAGTGGCTGATAAAATAAGGAATGCCAATGGAGATAACTGAGAATCCGGATTTCTGCGACCCCCGCGATGAATATTTCATGCGCATCGCGCTGCGTGAGGCGGAGGAGGCGGCACATCAGGATGAGGTGCCCATAGGGGCTGTCATCACCATTGGCGACCGGATTGTGGCGAAAGGTCACAACCTCACGGAGACACTAAACGATGTCACAGCACATGCAGAGATGATGGCAATCACATCTGCTGCGAATGCACTTGGCGGCAAATATCTGCCGCAATGCACGTTATACGTCACAGTGGAGCCCTGCCCCATGTGTGCAGGCGCTCTCGGGTGGAGCCAGATTGGGAGAATCGTATACGGGGCTTCTGATCCCAAGCGTGGCTTCACCCGTTTCTGCGACGGGCGGCTGACACCACTCCATCCTCGCACCCTCGTGACGCGCGGCGTGCTTGCCAACGAGGCAGCAGAGATTATGAGCAGTTTCTTCAAGAAGAAGAGGTAAGAGCCGCAGCTGACAAAATGTAATTTCGACAATTTGTCATTATGACAAAAATAATATAATTCTGCTGAGAATGAACATAAAGCCATGGATAGAGGCTATGCGGCTGCGGACGCTGCCGGTGAGTGTGGCTGGAGTTGCCACTGGCACCGGATGCGCCGTTTATCATCACGGATTTTCCGTGGTGCCGATGCTTATATGCCTGGCTTTCGCAATCATAGCGCAGATTGCCTCCAACTTCGCCAACGAATATTACGACTTCAAGAACGGGCTCGACAAGAAGGGACGCGAGGGTTTCAGGCGTGGTGTGACTGAGGGAGACATCTCCCCCGCAGCCATGCGCAACGCCACTTTCGCACTTCTCATAGCCGACTCCCTCTTGGGCTGCTCGCTGATTTATTGGGGCGGATGGTGGCTCGTGCCGGTGGGGATTGCCATCGCGTTCTTCGCATTGGGCTACAGCACCGGGCCCTATCCCCTCTCCCACCATGGGCTCGGTGACATTGCCGTGCTGATATTCTTTGGGTTTGTGCCGGTGATATTCACGGAATATGTGCAGACCGGAGTGTTTGCCGTCGACACCGTGACATTCTGCTCCGCACTCGGAATCGGGTTGCTGACAACAAACGTATTGATAGTTAACAACTACCGTGACTGCGACGACGACCGTGCCGTAGGGAAGCGCACCACAGTCGTAATCTTCGGACGCAAGGCAATGTCGACCGTATTTCTCATCAATGGAATAATTGCCTGCATAGTCATGGCAATCGCGACATCATGGTCACCCTCATGGACAGTCGCTGCTTGGGTTACACTTTTCATGAATGTGATGGAATTATGGAAAAAACTAACCACCAAAAGCGGATCAGCACTCAATGGAGTGCTGAAACACACATCCATAACAGCACTTCTCGCTGCTGTGTTTCTTGTGGTGATTCTCGCAGTGTGGCAACAAGGTGAATATCATTATGGAAGCGGCTTTTAAAATATCATCTGAAATCAGCTCGCTTGCCGACCCGGAGCAGGCTAAGATTCTGGAACGTTTCTTTAAGACAGGTCCGGGAGAATATGGCGAGGGTGACCGTTTCCTGGGCGTAAGGGTGCCTCAAGTGAGGGGAATCATCAAGAAGTTTCACAAACTCGGCACTCTAACCGACGTGGAACTACTGACAAAATCCACCTATCATGAGGAACGCCTCGCCGGATTCTTTCTCCTTGTGGAGATTTACAATGCAGCCAAGAAAAAGAAGGACGAAAAAGTTGTGTATGAGATTGTCTACTATTACCACTCCATCATGGAGCGTGGCAACAATTGGGACCTTGTGGACCTCATAGCTCCCAAGATTCTCGGAGACAGGCTACTCAACAATGGTCAGGATGCAGAGGCAATTCTCACCCAACTCGCTGCAAGCGACAATCTCTGGAAACAGCGCGTAAGCATCGTGGCGACACTTCCTCTGATAAGGAAAGGGAAGTTTGACATTACCCTTGACCTCGTGATCTATCTCATGCACCACAAACATGACCTAATCCACAAGGCTTTGGGATGGATGCTCCGCGAGGTCGGAAAGAAAGACGAACGACTTCTGTTGGCATTCCTCGACCACTATTGCACAAAACTTCCCCGCACTGCCTTGCGATATGCCATAGAAAAGCTTGAGGAACGCCGCCGCCAACAATATCTCACAATGAAGGAGGAGGCATGCCGCGACACCAACAAACCACGTAAGGAAGAGAAGCATATCCCTATGTCACACCGCCTAACACTTCCAAAGAAAATCAAAAAATCATAATAGAATTTTTCATTTTGCCATTATGACATTTTGACAAATTGACGAACTAACCTACAACCAATGGCTAAAAAACCAGAATATAGACAGGAAATGACCGACCCTACGGGGAAGCTGCCACCACGCGACACCGACATCGAGGAGGTGGTGCTTGGCGCATGTATGCTTGAGAAAGACGCGTATATGAACGTCTGCGACATACTAATCCCGGAGAGCTTCTACGACCCTGTCAACCAAAAGATTTACCAGGCAATCTCCACGCTTGGCTTCAACCAGCGTCCTATCGACATGATGACCGTGACGGAACAGCTCCGCCAGGATGGCACCATCGATGAGGTGGGAGGCCCCGTGCACATCGCCGAACTTACCTCCCGCGTATATTCGGCTGCCAATGTGGAGTATCACGCACGAATCATAGCGCAGAAATATCTTGCACGCCGACTTATAAGCTATGCCTCCGAAATCGAGACAAAGGCTTTCGACGAGAGCAACGACGTGGAAGACCTTCTGCAGGAAGCCGAGGGACAACTCTTCGACATCTCCCAGACTCAGCTCAAACGGGAGGTGACGCAGATTGACCCTGTCATAAACCTTGCCCTTGAGCAAATTCAAAACGCCGCAAACAATGAGAGCGGTCTTTCCGGACTGCCCACCGGCTACAACGACCTCGACCGCATGACTTCCGGTTGGCAAAATTCCGACCTCATCATCATCGCCGCACGTCCGGCCATGGGTAAGACCGCTTTTGTGCTCTCCATGGCGAAGAATATGGCGATTGATTTCGAGATTCCTGTGGCTATCTTTACCCTTGAGATGGCAAACGTGCAGCTCGTGAAACGTCTGCTCAGTAATGTTGCTGACCTTGAGGGCGAGAAAATCAAAAGCGGGCAACTGTCGCCTGAAGAGTGGGACCGTCTCAACTCCAGGCTAAGGGGAGTCTACAGCGCGCCACTCTATCTTGACGAGACGCCAGGCCTGTCAATCACAGAGTTGAGGACAAAGGCACGCCGTCTTGTCAGGGAGAAAGGGGTGAAGCTAATCATGATTGACTACCTCCAGCTTATGAATGCCACCGGCATGAAACTTGGCAGCCGAGAGCAGGAGGTCAGCACCATCTCACGCTCGCTGAAGGCTCTCGCCAAAGAGCTCAACATACCGATTATAGCTCTCTCGCAGCTTAACCGAAGCACTGAGACCCGCGACGACAAGCGCCCCGTGCTTTCCGACCTCCGCGAGTCGGGAGCCATAGAGCAGGATGCCGATATCGTCTGCTTCATCCATCGCCCGGAATATTACACCAAGAGCACAGAGGATGCCGAGGGGCATGACATACGCGGACTGGCGCAATTGATTGTGGCAAAGCACCGTTCTGGTGCCGTTGGCGATGTGAAACTGAGGTTTGTCAACAAGTATGCAAAGTTTGAGAATTGGGACGAGGGCTTCAATATTGTGCAGGATGCCATCTCAGAGGCTCCCATGAAACTGTCGTCAAAGATGAACTCGAAGATGAACGATGAGTCACCAGCGCCCTCTCCATTCAATTTCGGCGGTCCGGCTTCTGCAAGCCCTATGCCCGACATCATGCCCGGACCCGGCGACCAAACCGTACCTTTCTAATAACGAGAAATGCTTTGTTCTTTTGTCACGCTTTTGTTCTTTTGTTTGACAAATTGTGAACCGAAGTGGCAACTTGCTTGTTCTATAATCAAACATTAAAAATCTAGGTTATGGAGAGCATGGAAAAAATCAAACAGGGAAACGAAGCGGTCAACGCCGACATGATTGCCAACTCAATGAAAGCGGAAGGTCGCTTGCGTCATCGCGAGAACACTCGTAAAATCAACCGTCTCTGGCTCTGGCTCGGAGTGCTTGTGTTGATTGCAATTTTGTTATACTGGCTCTTCAGCATCGGAATCTTCAAGGTACTTTCCGGAGTGTCGAACGGATAAACAATCTGGCGTTCCGGTTCCATCCCCTACGCTGAACATACACCCGGCCATTCATAGTCCTTATCAAAGGGCTCAATATAATGTTGAGAGACCGGAATCAAGCCTCCGAACCACACTTCGGGGGCTTTTTTCGTCGTCTATGATGTATTGTAGTGTGTTCAGACCAAAGGTCTGAAGCTTATGCAAAAACAATGAATGCAGGAAAAATCCCTGCATTCGTCGTTTTAGTCTTCGATATTTCCTTTTCGGATTACTTGCCGGCGATGTGATCTGATACTGTCAGAGATGCGCGACCTTTGGCGCGACGACGGGACAATACTTTGCGGCCATCTTTTGTGGCCATTCTCTCACGGAAGCCGTGTTTGTTGACTCTTCTACGGTTGGAAGGCTGGAATGTTCTTTTCATTGTATATTGATGTTTAATTTTCCTATTTCGGAGTGCAAAATTAGAAAATATCTTTGATTTTCACAAATTTCATCATAATTTTTTCTCGCTTTCAACAAATTGTCACGCCAATCCGTTGCCCGCCTTAATCACATCTATCACTATCGGACGCAGTCCATTGACAAAACATTCCACTGCTATCACCATGAGTATCAACCCCATAAGACGCATCATCACGTTGTTTCCAGTCTCGCCAAGCACTTTCACCAGCCTTGACGATGCCCGTAAGATTACGTAGGAGAGGGCGTAGATAAAAGTTATCGAGACGATCAGGATCACCTTCTTTGTCCAAGAGTCGGCACTGTCCATAAGCATGATGCCGTTGGCAATCGCGCCAGGGCCGCAAAGCATCGGGATGGCAAGCGGCGTGATGGAGATGTCTTTGGCATACACCTTCATCTCATCGTCGGTGAGCTTCACATGCGAATATCGTGCCTGCAGCATGTCATAGCCGATTTTCATTATGATGACGCCGGCTGCCACACGGAAACCGTTAGCTGAGATGCCGAAGATGGTGAAGAGCACCTGTCCGCAAATCGTGAAGCCTATGAGGATGCAGAAAGAGATGATGATTGCGCGCTTTACAATGTTGGCACGCTCCCGGGCATTGATGTTCTGCGTCATAGACAGAAACACTGGCATTGTGCCCAGAGGGTTCGTTAGTGTGAAGAACGATGTCAGGCACACAAACGCATAAGGTAGATAAGATTCCATGGTTGTCAGTTGTCAGTTGTAGCGACAAAATTACACAATTGCCGCCACATATGAAATAAAAAACTGCATATTTTTTATGCAAAATTTATAATCTGCACTTATCTTTTGCTTTATCGCGGATTTTTTATAATTTTGCATCCGGAATGAGCCAACACTCTGTGGCTTTTCCTAAACATACGACAATAACAATAGTTTTTTAGCAATATGATTAACGCTCAAGACATCAAAAACGGCACTTGCATCCGTATGGATGGCCGTCTCTATTTCGTTGTGGAGTTTCTCCATGTAAAACCCGGCAAGGGCAACACTTTCATGCGCACAAAACTCAAAGACGTTGTCGACGGCCGCGTTTTGGAGCGCCGCTTCAACATCGGTGAGAAGCTCGAGGACGTTCGCGTTGAGCGCCGCCCTTACCAGTATCTCTACGCCGATGGTGGCGACGATATTTTCATGAACCAAGAGACCTACGACCAGGTGCCTATCAACAAGGAGCTCGTGACTGGTGCTGACTATATGAAAGAGGGTGACACTGTGGAAGTTGTAAGCGACGCCTCAACCGACACCGTGCTCTATGCCGAGATGCCGGTAAAGGCTGTGCTCAAGATCACATACACTGAGCCGGGTCTCAAAGGCGACACTGCCACCAACACTCTCAAGCCAGCCACCGTAGAGACTGGCGCCACAGTGCGTGTGCCTCTCTTCATCAACGAGGGTGAGCTCATCGAGGTCGACACCCGCACTGGTGAGTATGTAGGCCGCGTAAAGGCTTAAGCATCCAGCAACGTTATGGCTGCCCCTACCCTTTTCTCCATCATTGCGCCGGTCTACAATCGTCCCGGCGAAGTGGCGGAACTGCTTGACAGTCTTTCACAACAGACCGACCGAGAATTCGAGACGGTGATTGTGGAAGATGGCTCCACGGTGAGGTGCGAGGAGCAGTGTGAGGCTTTCAAGGGGGAAGCCAACGTAAAATATTTCTACAAGGGTAACGAGGGGCGAAGCATCGCCCGCAATTACGGCATGGACAGAGCCGACGGAGATTTCTTTGTCTTCGTCGACTCTGACTGCATTTTGCCCCCCGACTATATCGCGTCGCTACGAAAGTCGCTCGCCGACAACCCTACCGACTGCTTCGGCGGACCAGATGCTGCCCACGAGTCTTTCACCGACACCCAGAAGGCCATCAACTATTCCATGACCTCATTCCTCACCACCGGCGGAATACGTGGCGGCAAAGTCAGCATGGAGAAGTTTACCCCACGCACTTTCAACATGGGGTTCTCGCGAGAGGTATATAATAAGGTGGGCGGTTTTCGCGAGATGTTTAGCGAGGACATCGACATGAGCACACGCATTCGCCTTGCCGGCTTCAAGATTGTGCTTTATCCGGATGTAGAGGTGTTTCATAAGCGTCGCGTCGACTTCAAGAAATTCTGGCGGCAGGTGCACGTGTTCGGCATGTCGCGAATCACCCTGCAGCTCCTCTATCCCGGCTCCATGAAACTCGTCCATTGGCTTCCGGCGGTGTTCGTAATCGGCGCGGTGGTGATGATTATCGGGGCGTTCTTCTGGAAATGGATGCTTCTCCCACTCCTTATATATATACTGGCACTCTGGATCTGGGGAATGATCTCCACCCGCAGCGTCAAGATAGGTACCCTCGGAGTTGGGGCAGCAATGGTGCAGCTTACGGGCTATGGCACCGGTTTCATCCAGGCGTATGTATGGAAAATATTGCTCGGTCACGGTCGCGACATCAACGACGAGATTGAGCGCAGAAGGGGAAAATGATGGAGCCATATGAGGAATTAGAGAATACGGTCAGTTCGCTGACCGTCAAAGACCTACCCACGGAGGATCAACCTCGTGAGAAGGCGGAGAGGTATGGATGTGGGGTGCTTTCCACCCCTGACCTGTGGGCACTCATCCTGCGCACCGGCACTCCCGGAAATCCCATCACAAAACTCTGCCGCGACATAATGGGCGAGAACAACAACTCCCTGCACACCCTCGAACGTCGCACCCGTCAGGAACTCAGAAACATTAAGGGGATAGGCACCACGAAAAGCATTCAGGTAGAGGCGGTGATGGAACTTATCAAGCGTTATTGCCATGAGGAGATTCCGGAGGAGGAGTGCATCGCAAGCTCGCAACAGATCTACAATTATATGCGCCATGAGATTGGCAACCGCGACCACGAGGAGGTGTGGATTATGCTGCTCAACCGCCGCAACCAGATCAAGAAAAGAGTGTGCCTGACGAAGGGCACCGGTGTGGCGTCGCTTTTCGACGTAAAAGCCGCCATCAAACAGGCGATAATAAATAATGCTGAAGGAGTGATCCTATGCCATAACCATCCATCCGGCAACAAAATCCCCAGCACCGAAGACGACAACATCACCCGTGAGCTCAAAAGGGCATGCGACCTGCTACACCTCCGCATGCTCGACCACCTGATCGTAACCGCCAACGGCTACTACAGTTACCACGACAACGCCCGCCTCCTCTAATCAATATTTTATTAAACTAAGGATTATTCCTATTTGTTAGATTGGGAATTTTTCGTTATTTTTGCAGCCTGTAAAAGACAAATTATGAAACCTGGATTATTCGCGCAAGACCACAATAACAGCAGCAGAGATTATACTGATCCATATTTCTGGGGTAAAAACCAATTCAACAGTTCATTCCCGGCTTCACTTGTTGCATATATGAGCAGCAAGAATATTAAACCCGTTTATCTGAAGACGAATAAGCAGAATGCTGTGGTTCATTCTGAAATTTCTGGTAAGGATCTTTTTGGAATAAATCCTCTTTCTGACAATGCTTTCTACATGTTTGAAAGTGGGTTTCCTGCCTATGACAAGTTCTATACGGGAGATAGGGAAAAATTGATTTGGTAATGATTGATTCATCTACCAATGCTCCTTTGATTGGCTTAGAAATAAAATTAACTGCCGTACCAGACAATACTACCAAATCAAAGAGTGAAGATAAATACGGCTGTGAAATAGTTGTGAGACCTCCAACAATTAACTTTATAGCATACTCAATCTGCAATGCATTCGGCGGCAATAAAGGTAAAAGCAAACTTAAGGAATTATTAGGAGACATTCATATTAACCATTGGGAAGAGATTCATGAGGTTCTTCCCCGATATGGTGAAATAAGAGATGCAATAATGCGCGTGTCTTCATATCTGAGTAATAAGCAGACACCAATAATTATCAATGCAATCTGGAAAACTGTTGATGGCAGGCCGAAACTTGCAGATGATTGTCTTGATGTGTTTGTATGGAGCAATCTTGCAGTAATTCAAATGTTCAATAAAGACGAAAAAAATCCCAAGACCATTTCACGTTATATGCGTTCAATGATATGGCTATATCTTATGCTCTTTGAATATAGTGTCTATAATCAATTCGACTATATGCGAATTGTAAGACTCCATTCTTATAACACAGGTAATGACAAAGCCTTTGCCATGAGCGGAATCCAGACACATAAATTCCTTGCTGGCAATGTATTGACACATCCAAGAATTCCCAAGACTGCCATTAAAGAGATTATTTTGGGAGGAGGTCAGAATCTCCTTAGTCCGGAACGAAGGTTTGATGCAGTTATTGTTAATAGTCCTGATTTGTTTGACTAATGAGAGTAGTTGATTTATTTTGTGGCTGCGGTGGACTTTCTTTAGGCTTCCAAAAAGCCGGGATAGATGTGGTTGCTGGATATGACAATTGGAATCCGGCAATTGCAACACATAAGTATAATTTCACGAATCCGGTACATAAAATTGACCTTTTTGATGTTGAGTCTTCCGTTGAACATATAAAACAATATTCCCCCGATATGATTATTGGAGGCCCTCCATGTCAGGATTTCAGTAGTGCTGGCCTTAGGAATGAAGACAATGGAAGAGGAGACCTCACTATATCTTATGCTAATATTGTATCTGCAATTAAGCCAAATTGGTTTTTGATGGAAAATGTTTCCACTATAACTAAAACACGTAAATTGGCAGTCGCAAAAAGCATATTTAAAGATGCAGGTTATGGTCTTACTCAGATAGTGCTTGATGCTTCATTGTGCGGTGTACCTCAAAAAAGAAAACGATTCTTTTTAATTGGACATTTAGGTGATACAAATGATTTCATGTCTGATTTTATAGTCAAAAGACTGTCTTCAAAGCCTATGTCCGTAAAAGATTATTTCGGAGATAGCATTGATATAGAATATTATTACAGACATCCTCGAAGTTATGCACGACGTGGCGTTTTCAGTGTCAACGAACCAAGTCCAACTATCAGAGGTGTAAATAGGCCAATACCATCCGGATACAAATTGCATCCTAACGACCCTGTGGATAGTCTTGATGGGGTAAGACCTTTGACCACTCATGAAAGAAGCATGATACAAACGTTTCCGGAAGATTTTATTTTTTGCGGAACACGTAGCGAGATAGAACAGATGATAGGTAATGCCGTGCCAGTTAATTTAGGATCTTTCGTTGCCAAATGCATACAAGATTACATCCACAGTAAATGATTGCATTTTACAATAGATGAAGCCATAAAAAAATGGGTTGCATTCTATGGTTCAAGAACTGAGTCAGATAGCACTCTTCTAACAGCCCATTTCATAAAATTTTATGGAATAATCTTCTAATTTGCGAGGCGGCGGTAGAGGGAATCTGTGTTAGCTGAAATGTCTTCGAGGATGCCTTCAAGGGGGATTTGGTCATTATGCCATAACCCGTTGAGGATTTTATAGAAAAGGATGCGGCGGCATCGGTCGTTGACAACATCAATATCCATCTCCCCAGATATCACCAAGCGCAACACTTCCCCTATCTCGTTGGCTGTCTCTGCCGGCGACACCACTATGTCGGCTCCAGCAAGTATCGCCGCTGCAGCATCATGTGTCCCTACTCCTTTCATATTAAGGGCATCGGTCAACACCAATCCCTTGAAACTTAGCTCTTCACGCAACAGATCCCCTATCACGACCCGCGACACCGCCGCCGGAAGCGACTGGGGATCTATTGCAGGGACTGCAAGATGACCAACCATAACCCCTGTGAGTCCGGCATCTACATAACTCTTAAACGGATAAAGATCAATGCTGTCAAGCTGATGTAATGACTTATAAATCACTGGTAACTCCCTATGGCTGTCACCCTTAGGACTTCCATGTCCGGGAAAATGCTTCGCCACACTGATTACCCTGCCCGACTCAAGTCCACGGGCATATGCCACCCCCAAGTCTGCAACCCTCTCCGGGTCATTCCCAAATGAGCGGCTTCCTATCACTCCTTTCGGATTCTCAACCACATCTATCACAGGGCCCAGCACCATATTGATGCCTATCCGGCGACACTCTCGCGCCACTTCCCTGCCATAGTCGTAAAGCAACTCCTCATCGGCATGTGGGTTCAACCTGCCGTTACGTGGAAAATCCGGAGCATCCTTCAGCCGCATCCCCAAACCCCATTCCGCATCTATCGACATGAAGAGAGGCACCTCCGCAGATGCCCCGACTTTAGACATCTTTGCCGCCGAACTTACATTCCCCCTCAACAATACCACTCCCCCTACATGAAGGTCGGAGATATACTGGCGTAACTTGCGCATGGTGGCATTATCGGCACTTGCATAGATCGACGGCATAAAACATTGGCCGACTCTCTGCTCGAGAGTCATGCCCTCAAGCACAGAGTCGGCCATTGCCATTATCCTTGCGGTAATATCAGTGTCCGAAACCTCTACACTGTCTATTATTATCTTATTTGAATCCTCCGGATGAGTCTCACCTCCATGGCTGCTACAGCCACAAAAAACTGCAGCCATTAGAATCGGGAAGATGAGGAGGAGTCGCACCATGTGTATCTTGATTTACAAGACTGTAGCCACCGACTTAACGAAGCGGCTTGACTGGTCGGGGGCTATCGGCAACCCAAGGAGGGTCTGCTGCTCAAACCAATTCAGGATTGGGATTCCAACCTCCACATCATCTATCCAAATCTTCTTATGGTTGGCGAGGGTGCGCATGTCATCGTTACCCTCTGCCACATAGTCGATTGTGCCAAGAACATAGGTCTTTTCCGGATCCATCTCCTCGCCATCTATCACGGCCCTTATCAGATTGTTGTCGTTGTCGGTCACCACTCGCACATTGCCACTTATAGCCTCTCCACCTTTCTTCGACCCCACAGCAAGAGCATCTATGATGTCCTGACCCTTGATAGAGACGATTGTGAAAAGATTTGAAAATGGGTATGTTGACAGGATCTGACCCTCAGTGATGTCTCCGGCTGGCATATCCTGACGGATGCCTCCTACATTCATGATTGAAAGATCCACACGAGGAATGTCAACACCACAATTGCGCAGCGAGTCGGCAATATGATTACCATACCAGTAGCCGAAATCGGCTGTCATATTCGGCATGCCGCCCACACGCGCACTGCTGCTCATGTCGTAGACAGACTGCCCGATAACCCTGGCATTCACTGAGTCTACTCCTACCTTATACGGTTGAAGAAACTCTATCATCTTCTTGTCGAGCTTTTCTGCGGGGAAACGGCCGGTCACCGGAATCAGCTCATAGACAAAGTCATTACCGTCAGCATCCTTCAGGTTGTCAAGGTCTACCGTTATCTTGCCTATATATTTACCATACTTTCCGGTCTGCACAACCCTCACGTCCTTACCGTCGGCATTCTTTATAAGCGAGGGATATTTCTCAGGATGTGCCGGGTCGATAAGTGTGTGTGAATGACCGCCTATTATTATGTCAATGTCGTGGCTCGCGTTTGCAAGCTCCACGTCGGTGGTCTTCTCATTATCCTTAAGGTATCCTATATGGGTGACTGCCACCACAAGGTCACACCCCTTGTCATACTTCAGGAATGAGGCAATCTCATTGGCTGTGGGTATTATCTCCTTGAAATTGACATTGATATTCTTATGCGCTATGATGCTTTCAGGATCAAGGTTCAGTCCGAAGAAACCTATCTTCTTACCCTTTACTTTCTTTATGACGTAAGGCTCAAACACACCATCCAGTTCTGTGCCGGTGAAATCATAATTTGCAGACAGTCGCGCACCCTTCACAGTCTTGTATTGCTTTGCCAGTTCAGCCATACCGTTGTCAAACTCATGGTTGCCAAGCACACGGATGTCATATCCCGTCATATTCATTATGGGGTATTCCACATCTCCATGGAAATATTTGAAATACAGCGAGCCCTGCACCATGTCGCCGGCATCGACAGTAATCACATTTTTCTCAGCTTTCCTGACGGAGTCCATCACAGCCTTGCGCTGGAGTGCGCCTCCGGTGCCGTCTGCACTCGGCTCAATGGCGGAGTGCGTGTCGTTGGTGTGCAATATCACGAGTTTCTCGGCATTTGCTGAGAAACATAAGGCGGCAATCCACAATATGGAGATCACCGCCTTCATTATTGTTGACTTAGTCATGAGTTGTCAGTTTGTCAATTTGTCAATTTGTCATTATGACAAACTGACAATTTTATTTACTAATCCTCTATCAGGTCTTCACCATCCATGTCGGCTGGTTGTGGCAAGCCCATGATGTGAAGCAGGGAGGGAGCCACGTCGGCAAGACGACCATTCTTCACCTTTGCATCCTTGTTGCCGATATAGATAAACGGCACCGGATTCAGAGAGTGGGCTGTGTTGGGGGTGCCGTCCTCATTGATTGCATGGTCGGCATTGCCGTGGTCGGCTATGATGATTGTGCCGTAGCCATGAGCCTTGGCAGCCTCAACCACCTTCTCCACGCAACCGTCGAGAGTCTCTACAGCCTTCTGAATTGCCGGATATACCCCGGTGTGGCCCACCATGTCTCCGTTGGCGAAGTTAACAACCACGAAATCATATTTCTCTGAATCAATTGCAGCCACGAGCTTTTCTGTCACCTCCAGTGCGCTCATCTCAGGTTGAAGGTCGTAGGTTGCTACCTTTGGAGATGGAACAAGGATGCGGTCCTCACCCTCAAACGGAGTCTCCCTGCCGCCGTTGAAGAAGAAGGTGACGTGGGCATATTTCTCAGTCTCAGCGATATGGAGCTGACTCTTACCCTTACTTGAGAGGTATTCCGCGAGAGTGTTGGGCACATCAGACTTGCTGAACAACACGTGAACTCCCTGGAATGAGTCGTCATAGGGAGTCATGCAGTAATACTGTAGGTCGGGTATAGGATTCATACCACCCTCAGAGTGCTGGGTGAGCACGGTGGTGAGCTCTTTGGCTCGGTCGTTGCGGTAGTTGAAGAAGATGACCACATGCCCGGCACCGATTCTGCCGTCAACCTTGTCGTTGACAATCGGCTTGAGGAACTCGTCGGTGACACCCTCAGCATATGATTCCTCCACAGCGGCAACCACATCTTCTGTGTGCTTGCCTTCTCCGTAGACAAGGAGATTGTATGCCTCTTTAAGGCGCTCCCAACGGTGGTCACGGTCCATAGCGTAGTAACGACCAGTCACTGAGGCGATTGTTCCGGCGCTCTGCTTGCAGTGGTCCTGCACCTCGCGAAGGAATCCGGCTCCACTCTTCGGGTCGGTGTCGCGGCCGTCCATAAAGCAGTGGAGATAAACCTTGTCAAGACCGTAAGTCTTCGCTGTGTCGCAAAGGGCATAGAGATGCACAAGGCTTGAGTGGACACCGCCAGAGGATGTGAGACCCATAAAATGGATGGGCACATTGTTTTTCTGTGCGTAAGAGAAAGCCTCTTTGATTTCGGGGTTCTCAGCGAACGAACCGTCGGCGATGGCGCGGTTGATCTTTACGAGATCCTGGTAAACCACACGTCCGGCGCCTATGTTGAGATGACCCACCTCAGAGTTACCCATCTGTCCATCAGGCAAGCCAACGTTCTCACCGCTTGCCTGAAGCTGTGAATGAGGATAATTGGCCACAAGGCTATCAATATAAGGAGTAGGCGTATTGAAGATGGCATCATCCTTGCCATGGTCGCCAATGCCATATCCGTCAAGGATTATCAATAATGCTTTATTTGCCATATGTCTATTGTTTTGAGTTTTATTCCGTATATAGCAGCGTTTTAGTCTTAACTGCCACTTATTCAATTTCAATCTGCAAAAATACTCATTTTTTTCTTTCTACACAAAAAAATCAACCCATGGCAGCCAATTTTTCATTACCCATTTTTCATTTTTCATTTTTCATTTTACACAACAATCCCCCGCCGAGATGGTGAGGGATTGTTGTGTTGAGTATGAGTCGGGAAAGGGTTTTACTTTTCGCCTTTCTTGACATAGCGCTCTTTGATACGGGCTTTCTTGCCTGTAAGGTCGCGCAGGTAATAAAGTTTGGCACGGCGCACCTTGCCATACTTGTTGACTGTGATTGACTCGATGAACGGAGACTCGATGGGGAAAATTCTCTCCACACCTACACCGTCAGAAATCTTGCGCACTGTGAAACGCTTCTTGTCCTCGTGACCATTGATGCGGATCACTACGCCGCGATACTGCTGAATACGCTCCTTGTTACCCTCCTTAATGCGGTAAGCCACTGTTACAGTGTCGCCAGGGTGGAACTCATCGAATTGCTTTTTGGGAGAGGCAAATGCCTCTTCCGCGATCTTAATTAAATCCATTGTGTTATGACGTTGTTTTGTTTCGCTTGCAATATTCGCGAGCTTCCTTGTCTCGCCAGAGATTGCAAATCCGGCTGCAAAGTTACTACTTTTTTCTGTATCTCGCAATAGCAGATTTATTTTTTTGACAAAATGTCATTCTGTCATTTTGTCATTCTGTCAATATGACATCATCACTACAGCAACTCGGCTATATTAAGACCGATGTTGAGCAGAATTGTCGAGCCGCTTTTGTGGGGCTGGGCATAGGCTGCACCCACTGAGAAGGTTCGTGCCTTGAAACCAATACCCGCTGAGAACCCTGAAAGGAAGTTTCGTTGATACGTGCTCATGTCGCTACGTGTCTTATAGTTATAGGCAAGGTCGATATATAGGCGGTCGTTCGGCCGATATTGCAATGCGAAAATCAAATGCCGGAACAGATTCTTTCCAAAACTCGTCTTCAGTTCCGACACATCCTCCCCGTCTTCTCCCTTATGATTATAATATGGAAGATTCCAACGCGTCAGATGCCATGCTGTGATTCCGAAAGAGAACGGCGAGGAGCCAAGACCTTTCATGATGCCAAGTTGCACGTCAAACGGAAGATGATCATAACTCTCCTCAAAACGCTTCAGTTGTCCCCCCATGTTTTTAAGGGTGATTGAGGCTGAGAAGTCATGGTCGTCATCATAATAGTTAAGTCCCAGGTCGGCTGCCATGGCAAATGCCGAATATTGCTCATAGTTGCTGTAGATCATCTTCATGGAGATACCTCCCCGCAGACGATAAGTGAAATCATGGGAATATGTGCCCTCAAGCACCACATCCTGTGGGGAAAAACTTCCCGTGTAGGAACCAGTCTGGTCATATCCCGCTATCTCGCCATAGTTAAGATAGCGTATCCCTGCGGTCCAGGCACCATATTCTCTGGCAGCCATGCCGAATCTCACCCCGGCAAAATTGGCGCTCCCGAGATAATGCATGTAGCTGAAGGCTGCCTGCATGTCGATTTCCGGCCCGACAAGCGCCGGATTCTGCTCAGCAAGAGTCACATCATCATCGATAACGGCAATATTAGTGCCTCCAAGCCCAAAAACCTGACTCGATGTCGGGATTTCAAGGAAATCATATGCCGAACGCCCTGTCTGCGCTCTTGAAATCATCGGCACGCAAAGGCTCAGCAGAAGTAATAAATATGTTGGGTTGTGGTGTTTCATATCGTCTCATATTAATAACGCACACTTCCCTTGTCTATTGCATTTTTAAAGCTATCCGGCAATCAGACACCATTTGAAATGTGAATAAATGTAAAACTATTTTAAATATGTTAATTCTTTTGCCATTCGTCTTGCATAATTCAGAGAGGAGATTTAAATTTGCACTGCAAAACGACTAACAACAGAATGAAAACTCCTTTAATCCTTTTACTATTGGCGGTTGTCACCGGAATCCTGACTGCAACGGACTGCGCGGCGCAGACTTGCCGCATCAAATCCGGAGTCAGTGCCGATGGACATATCAGCTATATAGAGGTTTTTGAGTATGATTTCGTGGAAGAAAAACCCGTGTTTCCCGGTGGTGGCACAGAACTTGTGAATTTCATCAACAAAAACCGACGCTACCCGGCAGAGGCTTACTCTATGGGTATTGAGGGAAGGGTGACCTGTTCGTTTGTGGTCAATTGCGATGGCTCCATCAGCAATGTCTCTATAATCAGAGGCGTGGAGCCAACCCTCAATAAGGAGGCTATGAGGATTATTTCTAAGATGCCCAACTGGTCGCCTGGTAAAATTGAAGGCAATGCAGTGCCCGTAAGGGTGATTTGCGCCGTCCCTTTCAGAAAATAGTTCGACATAATATATTGAATAGTTTTGATTTTTAGCACAGAAAAAAAGGACTGACCGTGAGGCCAATCCTTTTTGTTTTATCAGGATATAAGGTCTATCCGCTCCTCGGAAAGGAAATGGCAATTTTTTAGAGCCTTACACAAGTGTAATCACAATGTCCTCGTCATCCTGAACGATGACAATCTTTCCCTCACGGCCAAGCCATCCAAGAGCCGCCATGATCTCATCTTTTTTCAATTTGGTTGCCTTTTTCACGAGTTTGAAACCAAGAGTGTGGGTGTCAGAGCTCTCGAGCGCTTTGTAGACCTCACCGGCCCAGGTTCCAATTGATTCAATGTTCATTGCTTTTTTATTTTTGGTTAAACAAAATGTATATTCATTTTAGGGAACTCCTGTCGTTTTTGTGAATTATCATCCACTTTTCGCGACAAAAGTAATAAAAATTTTTATATTTAACGTCATTTTTGCCAAATTACTTGCATTCAGCATCGAAAAATGTCATTTTACTATCCTATTTTTATTAATTAACAATCATTTTCCCTAAATTGTTAAGAATTTAAGAACGATTAACTAACTTTGCACTCCAGTAGCCGTTCTTTTCTAAACGGCACTGCCCTTATGAGCAAAAAAAAGAGACCATCAACCGAAATAACCAACTCGCTCGGCACAGGCAGAGTGATACGCAACACCGGCAGTTCTTATATCGTCCGTCTTGAATCGGGCGAGGAACTCACATGCCGCATTAAGGGGAATTTCCGAATCAAGGGGATACGCACCACTAACCCTGTGGCTGTGGGCGACTTTGTGGAGGTTGCACAAGCTGCCGACGATGCCGATTATATCGTTGCCATTAAGCCTCGTGAGAATTATATAATAAGGAGAGCTTCCAACCTCTCCAAGGAGAGCCACATCCTCGCTGCCAACATAGATCTCGCCATCCTTGTGGCCACTCTTCGCGAACCTGTCACCACAACAACATTTATCGACCGCTTCCTTGCAACTGCTGAGGCTTACTCCGTAAAAGCCGCTCTTGTAATCAACAAAATGGATATGTGGGACGAGGATGACCGTGAACTCGCCGACGCTCTTAAAAACCTATACACCACAATCGGCTACCCGGTGTTTTTCCTTTCTGCCACAACCGACGAGGGTTTGTCTGAGTTCAGGGAATTTATAAAAGACAAGGTGTCGCTTCTTGCCGGGAATAGTGGCGTTGGCAAGTCTTCTATCATAAATGCTCTTGTGCCTGAGGCCAACTTGCGCACTGGTGAAATCTCTGACATACACCACACCGGCACACACACCACCACATTCTCTGAGATGATCAACCTTCCAGAGGGTGGAGCAATTATCGATATACCCGGCGTAAGGGGATTCGGCACCATTGACTTCTCTCCGAAAGAAGTGGGACACTTCTTCCCCGAAATTTTTAAATTTTCGAGAGATTGCCGCTACAGCGACTGCAAACACACCGGTGAACCGGGCTGCGCTGTAATCCCGGCAGTGGAAAACCACTACATATCTGAGAGCCGCTATAATTCCTATCTCTCAATCCTTGAGGAAGCATCTGAGGAAGAGGGCGCTGACAAATACCGCAAACCGTATTAGCCTCTACATAGTGGCGAGTATGTTCTCGAGTTCGGGAGCACTTACCCTCACTGTAATCTCACCGTCTTTGGCTACGGATATGTTGCCAGTCTCCTCACTGACTATTACGCACACGGCATCCGTCACCTGACACATACCCAATGCCGCACGGTGGCGGAGTCCTAAATTCTTGGGGATGTTCATATCATGGCTCACCGGAAGGATACAACCTGCCGACACAAGGCGGTTGTTGGCTATTATCAATGCTCCGTCATGAAGTGGTGAGTTCTTGAAGAAGATATTCTCTATCAGGCGCATATTTATGTTGGCATCGATTATGTCGCCGGTCTTCTCATAATCACCAAGTGGCATCTTGCGCTGGAACACTATCAAGGCACCGATCTTCGACTTGCTCATACTCATACAGGCATACACCACGGCAAGGATGCGTGAATGGTCTTCCTCATTGCTCTTGTCATGCTTAAACCACCGTCGGAAAAAATGAAACCTTCCCTGAGATCCTATATCTATAAGGAATCGCTTGATCTGATCTTGAAAGAGGATTACTATGATAATCAATCCGATGCTCATAAACTTATCGAGCACCGAACCCGTAAGACGCATGTTGAACACCTCGGATGCCAACACCCATAGCGCAAAAAACACCAGCACGCCATAAAACAGACTCAGCGTGCCACTGTTTTTCATCATCCTGTAGATATAAAACAGAAGAATGGCAATCAGCAGGATGTCTATGATGTCTTTTATTCCGAAGCTTATCATTAGTCGTTAGTCATTAGTCGTTAATCGTTAGTCGCTACTCGTTGGTCGTTAGCAAGTAGATTGATGATTTCTACAGCTTCTTTCACGTCGTGGACGCGCAGAATGTTGGCTCCGCGCTCAAGAGCCATTGTGTTGAGGGCTATTGTCCCGGTAAGGCTCTCCTCTGGAGTGATCCCCAATTTACGCCAAATCATCGACTTGCGTGAGAGTCCTGCCAATACCGGCATTCCCATCTTGCAGAACTCGCCAAGCTCCCGAAGCATCTGGAAATTCTGCTCAACAGTCTTTGCAAACCCGAATCCGGGGTCAATTATTATGTCATTGACACCCAATCCACGCAACTCATAGCATTTCTTCGCCAAGTCTGTAATCACCTCAGCAGTAACATTCTGATAATCTGTAAGCGACTGCATTGTGGCAGGAGTGCCGCGCATATGCATAAGCACATATATCGGTTTAAGGTCTCCCACCATCAGCCACATATCCGGGTCAAGTGTGCCGCCTGAAATATCGTTGACAATATCAGCGCCCCACTCCTCGATGCATTTTCGCGCCACATCGCTGCGGAAGGTGTCGATGCTTACTATAGCCTCCGGCCATTCGGCCCTTATAATCTCAAGTCCTCTCGCCAGACGGCTGTATTCCTCATCTGCCGATATGTCTGCAGCTCCAGGGCGTGAAGAATAACCTCCAACATCAAGGATATCAGCACCCTCCTCACGAACGGCAACCACTCGCGACCGTATCTCTGCGGCACTACCCAATCGGCTGCCACTGAAGAAACTGTCGGGAGTGACGTTGATGATTGCCATAACCTTAGGCGTGGCAAAATCCATCAACTGCCCCTTGATATTTATCGTCAACCCTGTCTGCATCTATAACCTATAACCCATAACTATAACCTATATCAGCTCCTGTTCGCTCTCTTGCGCTCATTCTCATCGAGAATGATCTTGCGCAGACGGATATGATTGGGAGTTACCTCCACATACTCATCCTCCTTGATATATTCAAGAGCCTCCTCAAGAGAGAACACTACCGGAGGAACAATCCTTGCCTTGTCGTCAGCTCCGGATGCACGCATATTTGTGAGTTTCTTCGACTTAGTGACGTTGACCACGATGTCGTTGTCTTTGGCGTTCTCGCCGACAACCTGTCCGGCATAAACCTCCTCTTGAGGGAAAATGAAGAATCTGCCTCGGTCTTGGAGTTTGTCGATGGCATACGCATAGGCAGTGCCGGCCTCCATGGCTATCAGAGAACCATTCGTGCGTCGCTCAATCTCGCCCTTCCATGGCTGATATTCCAAAAAGCGGTGTGCCATAATAGCCTCTCCGGCTGTTGCGGTCAACACATTGCTGCGCAACCCGATGATGCCTCGCGACGGAATTACAAACTCTATGTTGATTCGGTCGTTCTGGGTGTCCATCGACACGATCTCACCCTTGCGGCGCGTAACCATATCCACCACTTTCGAGCTGTATTCCTCCGGCACGTTGATGGTCAACGCCTCAACCGGCTCACATTTCTTGCCATCAATCTCCTTAATAATAACCTGTGGCTGACCCACCTGAAGTTCGTAACCCTCGCGACGCATAGTCTCGATAAGGATTGACAAATGAAGCACACCGCGTCCGTAGACTGTCCATTTATCCTCATTGTCACCTTTCTTAACCCTCAACGCAAGGTTACGGTCGAGTTCCCTTTCCAGTCGGTCAGCAATATGACGAGAAGTGACATACTTACCGTCCTTGCCAAAGAATGGTGAGTCGTTGATGGTGAAGGTCATCGACATTGTAGGCTCGTCGATGGCGATGCGCGGAAGTGGTTCCGGATTATTGACGTCAGACACAGTGTCGCCAATCTCGAAGTTCTCAAGACCCACGATGGCACAGATATCACCACTGCTCACTTCCGACACTTTCTTGCGTCCCATACCCTCAAAGGTGTGTAATTCCTTGATTCTCTGCTTAGATACAGAACCATCTTTCTTACATAGGGCAATATCCATACCCTCGCGGAGTGTGCCCCGATGCACCCTTCCCACTGCGATTCTGCCTACGTAGCTGCTGTAGTCAAGACTGGTGATAAGCATCTGCGGGTCACCCTCAATCTGTTTCGGGGCTGGTATGTATTCTATGATGGCGTCAAGGACTGCCGTAATGTCATTGGCGGGTTTCTGCCAGTCGGTCGACATCCAATTCTGCTTTGCAGACCCATAGATGGTTGGGAAATCGAGCTGGTCTTCTGTGGCGTTAAGGTTAAACATCAGGTCAAACACCATCTCGTTGACCTCATCTGGACGGCAGTTTGGCTTGTCGACCTTGTTGATCACCACCACAGGCTTAAGACCCATCTCAATGGCTTTCTGAAGCACGAAACGGGTCTGTGGCATAGGGCCCTCAAACGCGTCGACAAGGAGAAGGCATCCGTCTGCCATATTCAGCACACGCTCCACCTCGCCGCCAAAGTCAGCGTGTCCCGGGGTGTCGATAATGTTTATCTTGGTGCCTTTATAATTGATTGATACGTTTTTCGATAAGATTGTTATACCTCTTTCTCTCTCGAGGTCGTTATTGTCGAGTATAAGTTCGCCGGTCGACTGGTTGTCACGGAAAAGATGGCCGGCAAGAAGCATTTTGTCAACCAGTGTGGTCTTGCCATGGTCGACGTGAGCGATAATCGCGATGTTGCGTATGTCCTGCATAAAAAGTCTTTACTACTTATTCAGCCGCAAAGTTACAACTTTTTCAACGATTATCACCTATTCTCCCCATTATTTTATCCACGAGCCACGCAAATTGCAACAGCTTTCTAAAAATATCAATCCTAATTTGCATTTTTATTTGGTTGGATATGATTTTTTTTGTAATTTTGCATCGCTTTTCGCGAAAAGTGGGTGAGGGAGAGAGCCCCAGAGCCATTGAGCTTTTTAAAGAAAGGCACAATTTTAATAATTCATCATTAATAATTAGTAATTACTAATTATCTAAAACTCTCAAACAATGCATCTTTCAACAGAAGAAAAGCAGAAACTTTTCGAAACCTACGGACAGGGCAAAACCGACACCGGTAGCCCCGAAAGCCAGATTGCACTCTTCTCAGTGCGTATCAAACACCTTACAGAACACCTTAAGGCAAACCACAAGGACCACGCTACAGAGCGTGCCCTTAAGATGCTCGTAGGTCAGCGTCGTTCTCTCCTTGACTATCTGATGCGCAAGGATATCAACCGCTACCGCGCTATCGTAGCCAAGAAAGAACTCGGCATCCGTAAGTAATTCGGAAAGCACAACATCTAAAAAAAAGGCGACCCCCTTCCAGAGGTCGTCTTTTTTCTTGATAATTACGGATGTGAGAAGAACGATGGTTCCGCCTCATCTTTCAATCTACCGGCATCGACGTCTGCAGATGTGGCTTCGTGCCACAGGAGACATACGGCCATCAATTAAAAATGCTCTGCGGGCTTCTGCGCGAGATGCCGACCACATTACCGCCGTGTGTGTTTTTCATATATATTAGTGGGCCTACGACCCTCATTATATCCCTGATAACGGGTCCGGAAAGGAAGGAATCCTCCTCTTTCACGCCTTCTTATCATTCCTAACCTTGGGCGTGCCCGGGTAGGTTCCCGTTTGTCAGTATAACACAGATTCGCGCCCCAGGGTTCACATTTCGGTATACATTAACATTTTTTCTATACACATTAACATCCTTTTTCTTGCCATTTGCGAAAAATTTATTAATTTCGCAACAGAAAGCAGATACAAGACGCAAACGTGGTGAAACACGTCGCTACAACAAATAAATTCTTACATAAACAGAGCAAACGTGCCAGAGGCACGTCCCTACAAACAATCTTACATGAAAATTACAAGTTTACCCAAAATCATGACCGCAGCGTTGCTGTCAACAGGCGCCATGCTCGCCGCATCGCCCGCCATCGCCCAGAGCAAATTCGATGCACAGTTTATCGACTATCCCGTCTATAACGGAGATGACCTTGAACTTACCGTAGACGCTTCCGGCACACACTTCCGTCTATGGAGTCCTAAGGCCTCTGCAGTGCGCCTCAACCTCTATGACAACGGCCACACCGGGGCTCCATATGAGGCCCTCGAGATGAAAGCTGCCGAGAACGGCACATGGACTGCCAGTGTGCCACAGAAACTCTATGGCAAATTCTACACCTTCCAGGTGAACCAGGGAGGGAAATGGCTTGCCGAGACACCCGGCGTATGGGCCAAGGCAGTCGGGGTGAACGGCAACCGCGCCGCAATCATCGATTTCGCCAACACAAACCCCGCCGGATGGGACTCCGACAAGGGTCCGGAAGTGAAGAATTTCTCCGACGTGATTGTATATGAGATGCACCACCGCGACATTTCGATGCACCCCTCTTCCGGAATCGCAAACAAGGGTAAATTCCTCGCCCTAACTGAGGAGGGCACCCTCTCACCCAACGGCGAGAAAACCGGAATTGACCATCTGAAAGAATTAGGTATCACACACGTGCATATTCTCCCCTCATACGACTTCAACTCTGTAGACGAGATGAATCTCCAAGACAACACCTACAACTGGGGTTATGACCCTCTCAACTACAACGCACCTGAGGGCTCTTACTCCACCAATCCCTCTGACCCAGAGGCACGTGTGCGAGAGATGAAGGAGATGGTGAAGGCCCTCCACGATGCCGGTATCGGCGTCATAATGGACGTGGTCTACAACCATACGGCACAAAACGACGACTCAAACTTTGAGCTCACCGCACCGGGATACTACCACCGCCACTGGGACGACGGAAGTTATTCCGACGCCTCCGGTTGTGGAAACGAGACTGCCTCCGACCTCCAGCAGATGCGCGACTATATAATCAACTCTGTGAAATATTGGGCCGACGAGTATCATATCGACGGTTTCCGTTTCGACCTCATGGCCATCCATGACACAGAGACAATGAACGAGGTGGCAGCCGAGCTGAAGAAAATCAACCCATCCATCTACGTATATGGAGAAGGCTGGACAGCCGGAGATTCACCCCTTGCCGTGGAGCGTAGGGCGCTGAAAGAAAACGTGTCGAAGATGCAGGGTATAGCAGTCTTCTCCGATGACCTTCGCGATGCAGTGAAAGGGCACTACACCGATGCCTCCGACCGTGGCTTCGCCACCGGGAAACCCGGACTTGAAGAGACCGTTAAAATCGGTATCATCGCCGCCACAGCACATCCGCAGGTGGACTATTCTAAAGGGAACAACTCAAAGTTTGCATATGCCACCTCACCGGAGATGATTGTGAACTATGTGTCTTGTCACGACGACCTGACTCTGACAGACAAACTTCACAAGTCGATGGAGGGGGAACCGGAGCAGAATATGCTCGATGCCGCCAAACTGGCACAGACAATCGTCTTCACGTCGCAGGGCACACCGTTCATGTTTGCCGGCGAGGAGATTTTCCGCGACAAGAAAGGGGTACACAACTCCTACAAGAGCCCGGATTCCATCAACGCCATCGACTGGAACAACAAGACAAAATATCACGACCAGTTTGAATACTACAAGGAACTGATTGCACTGCGCAAGGCACACCCGGCATTCCGCATGACATCAGCCGACCAGATTGCAAAGCATCTTGTGTTTGACAAGATTGACTCCGAGAAGACACCGAACCTTATCTCCTACTCACTGAAAGACAACGCCAACGGTGATGAATGGAAAGAGATAAAGGTGGCGTTCAACGGTGCGTCACATCCGCAGGAAGTCAATATCAAGAAAGGTGACTGGAATATTGTGGCGAAAGACGGCAAGCTGAAGCACGATGCCTCGCTCGGCACAACCAAAGGGGGAAAGATAACCCTCGCGCCCTATTCCGCACTGATACTCATGAGGGAATAAGAGACAAGCATCCAATTTTCTCAGACACAAAAACATCCCGGCTCATAAATTTCATAAGCCGGGATGTTTTTTTATGTAATCATGAAATGGAAACTTGAAATGGTCATTTCAGAAAGAATATCTTATGCCCAATGACAACACAAGTGTTTCTTTCACCACACCTTCATTCAGGAAAGGATAGTGAACTCTGAACATGTATGAAAAATGTCCCCCGGTTTCCACATCGGCTTCTCCAAGAATGCCTACATTTATACGGTCGCCAAAACCACCCTTGATATTCACTTTTACAGAATATCATATGACAAATATAATCACTTTCGGGTATCCCTCAACATATATCATTATATCCCAATCGATTAATCTTTCATCAAGCAAAAAACGAGTGGAATTTTGTTTATAAATCCAACTCAACCGAAAGTAAAAAACGCACTCTATGGACAATTAATCTATACGTTTTCCTCTACCTATCAATAGTAGTAACTCATTACTTCGAGGAGAGCCGCTTGCCTCTATTCTCTTTGTTAGCCTATTCATGCGAGTATAAAAGCTTGACATTTCAATCCCCATTATTTGACACACCGCCTCCTTTGAGAAACCCATGCAAAGCAACGCAACAATTCTTCTCTGATGAATATTAAGCCTTACAAAAACATAGACGTCTTCAAGAATTCTATTCGATATATTATTAATGTGGCCCTCCATACTCTGCAAGACATCCTCATCTTCCCGTAAAAATGTAAGTTGATCTGAAAGATGATTCAAAAGAATACTTTTACCTTTCTCCGAGCTGCCATGAAGATAATATTCCGCATGAAGTGCATCCAACTCACTAAACAACATTGACAACAAATCCGTTTCAAAATTTCCATTCTTTTTTGTAAATATTGCGCCTTCTTATTGTATACAACCTGTTCTCTTTTTAGGGAATCATTTTCATCAAGTAAATTTCTATTATCAGAATCAAGCTTGCTAATATGCTTCCTAATATCCATATTCTCTCTGACCAGTTTCTCTTTATCAGATCTCAGTAGTTCTAAAAAGCCGCCTTGCTGATTGCAGTTTCAGCAGTATCCTCATGATATGTTTTATCATGAACTTCTGCTGAAAATAACGCGTAGTAATGTCTATCGTCTTCACTGTCTAACCGTGAGATGTCATATCCCTCGAATCGATGCCACTCAGAATCTGGATAAACATTTAGCAATGAATCAATTTCAGAAAGTTCTTTAGAATATAAAGGACCTCTACAACCAGGAAACAGAATCTCCGCCGTCAAAACTGCTATACTAAAAAATATGAAAAAATTGTATTATGTCTTCTCATAAGAAATCTATAAAACTATATGGCCGACGAGGCGGTCGGCGCGGGAGCCGGGGAGCCGGAGCCAGACCATGACGAGGTATTCGTTGCTTGTCTCGTATTTGTTGCCTTCTATCACCGAGGGGTCGGGATAACCGCCATTCCGGGGGGCTACCACGTATTGATAGTTGTAGCTTCCCTGTTTGAGGGGGATGTCGGCGGTGTATAGTCGCGTGTTGTAGTCGTAGCGCATTCGGTTGGAGTCATCGAGCCGGTGGAGGGAGAAATCGCCCTCGACATATACGTCGCCGCCTATGATCTCAGGGGAGCCGAGGGTGAAATGCACCGTTACATAGTCGGCACCGAGGTCGGGGTCGGTGGAGTTGTATTCGTCAATCATGAACCGGCCATGTTGGGTCTGGTCGTAGACATAGTCGCGGTTGACACGCGGGGCATCGGGCATCAGCCATGCGTGCCAGTTGGAACCTCCGAATTTCACGGAATCCACGTGCATTCCGGCATAGTCGGCACGGACAGTCTCGAACCGGCGGTATTCATTGACAGCCGGATAGATTAGTGCGGGGTCATGGTCGAAGATGATTGTGGCGCCATCCACACGCAGGGGATGAGAGACCGTGCGCATGGTCTCGGGACGGTTGTTCTGCATTACAGTAACGAGGAAATCCTGATAGGGGTTGTAGCGTCCGCCACCGGCATCGACACCGATGGTCAGTTGCTGGAATTCGGTGTTGAAGCCCTGGTCGGTGCGGGTAGTGAGACTGCCATTCACAGGGAATGCGTTCTCGCTGACGGAGAAGCGGGCCTGTAGTATTGGCTCGTCGGGTTCACCTTCTGGATACACCTGCAGGAGATAGTTCCCGCAGACAATAGGCTGCATGTATGGGTTTGGTATCTCTATGTTGTAGTTCACATAATGCACGAAAGTGTTGGAGGAGAAGGCATAGTCGGTGACCTCTGCCTCATTGAAGCCTTCTACGTATTCTGTCTCGAGCAGCCGCGACGGTTGCCAATCGGCATTGCAATGGATAATCCTGTAGCGAAGATATTCGTAGTCGTCACCCATGATGTCAAAATTGACTAACAGACGGTCTGCCGTGCCAAGCCTAATCACCGCCGGGCTCATAAATAAATCCGGATTCTCCACCTTCAGCGTCCGCACATCACTACGAAACACTGCCGTCGACGTGTTCTCCACTGCATGACATTGTATCGCAAAAAACACAGCGGTAACCAACGTTATAAACTTATAAACTCTTAAACTCATAAACTCATAAACTTTCACCACTCAATCGGAGTCTTCCCATGAGCAATAAGATATTCGTTGGCTTTACTGAAATGATGGTTCCCGAAAAAACCGCGGTAGGCGGAGAGTGGCGACGGATGTGGCGATGTCAGCACGAGATGACGGCTACGGTCAACCTGCGCACCCTTTCGGATGGCATCGCTTCCCCAGAGCATAAACACAAGATTCTCTTTCTCTTCCGCAAGACGCGCCACGGCAGCATCCGTAAACTGTTCCCAACCAATTCCAGAATGTGACTTGGGGCGGTGTGCCAACACCGTCAGGGAAGAGTTTAGCAACAGCACACCTTGTCGTGCCCACCTCGACAGGTCTCCGTTGGCAGGCATGGGTGCACCCGTGTCGTCACAGACTTCCTTGAATATGTTGATTAGTGACGGAGGCATCTGCACTCCCGGAGCCACTGAGAAACAGAGTCCGTTGGCCTGGCCGGGGCCATGATAGGGATCCTGACCGATGATGACCACCTTTGTTTCATCAAACGGAGATGCATCGAATGCCGCGAAAATCTCACGTCCCGGAGGGTAAACGGCAAGCGATGGATCGGCGTAATCACATCGCACCTTGTCGGTAAGTGCCACAAAATAAGGCTTTTCAAATTCCGTAGAGAGTGCTTGTCTCCACCCATCCTCTATCTTGACATTCATTTTTAAGTTCTTGGTCGTTAGTTGTTGATTTGCAAAGTTCGCAAAAAAAGATTAACTTTGCAAGCAAATACATAAGAGTCTCCATAGTTCAATGGATAGAATATCGGATTCCGGTTCCGACGATTAGGGTTCGACTCCCTATGGAGATACAACACAAAAACGTCAATTGTCTATAAACAAGACAATTAAGACTATTTTTAATTCTATTTAAACAACATTTTGCACCACGTTAAACAACATATCAACCTTAACAAAACCATAAACTATTTTTATAAATTCAGGTCACATCACTCTATTAATATATTTTAAGAATCTTTAACAACGTATTTGTGAACTTTTTTACAGAATAAGTTGTACCTTTGCACCGTAGATTAAACATCTGCAATCCTAACATGTAAGAATTTATTTAGTTAAGCAAAAGTGGAAGTGGTCTGATTGGGAAATCCGACCACTTTCCCATTTTTTAGACTGCTTTTATTCTTACACCGTTATTAATCTGTAAATATACTGACACTCATGCTTTTGATAAAAGACACACTCGTTTCTCTCGACCTTATCGAACGTTTCTTCGTTTGCGATCTTGACACTTGTCTTGGTGAATGTTGCATCGATGGCGACGCAGGCGCCCCTCTCCTGCAATCGGAAAAAGAGGAAATCGACAAACATATGGACCAGATCCTTCCACTTCTCGATCCACTTGCCCAAAAGATTATCAAGGAAGAGGGCTCAAGCTACATAGACCCGGATGGCGACCTCGTCACCCAGATTGTAGAGGGCAGAGACTGCGTTTACACTACATATGCCGAAGGAGGAAAATGCCTTTGCGCTCTCGAGAAAGCATATCGTGAGGGGAAACTGCCACAACTTAAGCCATCTTCATGCCATCTATACCCGGTAAGGCTGAAAGCTTATGGCGACAAGACAGCCGTCAATGTCCACAGATGGAAAATATGCAAATGTGCTGAGATCCTCGGCCGTAAGGAAGGAATTAGGGCATACGAATTTCTCAAAGGACCTCTGATAAGAAAATTCGGACAGGAATGGTATGACGAATTGAAAACAGTCGCCACTCAATGGCTCGTCCAACATCCCAACTAAATTCTCCCATTCTACCCTATTGCCCTACAACAATGGTGATATGAGTCGCAGCAATGACTCAAGGAAACGCTGGTGAAGAGGTCGGTGGCGCCATGTCTCAAGTGTAAGTTTGCGGCACTTGCTTATGTCTTCGAAGAAGATTCCACGCATCTTCTCATTGACTCCCTTGTCGTAGATAAGCAGGTTACACTCGAAATTATTCTCAAAACTTCGGAAATCAAAATTGGTTGAGCCAGCCGTGACAAAGGTGTCATCAATCATCATCGCCTTCGCATGAAGCATTCCCGGCTGATAAAGATAGATCTTGATCCCCGCCTTCAGGCATTGCGTCACATAAGAAAACGAGGAATAGCGAAGCAGCTTGCTGTCGGTCTTCTCCGGCATCATTATCCTTACGTCTATCTTGGAAAGAGCGGCTGCCTGAAGGGCGTTGAGCAACGCATCCGTCGGCAAGAAATATGGGGTCTGGATAAACACTGTCTTGCGTGCAGAGAGTATCGCCTTTAGGAAACAAAGGCTAAGATTGTTCCATTTGTCGATAGGACCGCTCGTGATAAGCTGCACCCCGATATTATTTTCCAACTTACCACGTATCGGATCTACTTTGGGAATATACTGCTCCTTCTTAAGGAAATTCCAATCAATGGCAAAGGAATATATCAATGATTCTACAATATCTCCACGCACACGGAAATGTGTATCTCGCCACACTTCCCCATCCTGAAGTCCGGAGATATATCTGTCGGCAATGTTCATGCCTCCGATATAACCAATCTCGCCATCTATCACCACAATTTTCCTATGGTTGCGCCAATTTATTCTGTTGGCAAGTTGAGGGAAATTCACCCTGAAGAAAGGATGTGTCTCTACCCCGGCCTCCTCCATTCTTCTGAAAAACTTTCTTCGTGCCGAGAAGCTCCCAACATGATCATATATCACCTTGACATCCACTCCATTCTTGGCTCTGTCGATAAGTATATCTGATATTTCCCTTCCGATATTGTCGTCAAGGAAGATATAGTATTGCAGGAGAATGGATTTTTTTGCATTCTTGAGGTCATTTTTAAGAGCATCAAACTTTGAGACCCCATCTGTGAAGATATCAATCTCATTGTTGACAGAAAGAGGACTGCCACTCAGGTTATGTGTGAGTTTCACCAGGTTACGGTTCTCTGGAGATATCTCAAGAGTTGTGACATCAACACGCTTTGGTGTATGCCGATGCATCATAAGCTTGCGCTTGTTGTGACGCGATATCATGGTTAATCCACGCAGGCTTCTGCCGAAAAAAAGATAGAAAATAAGGCCCACCCCCGGCAAGAAAATAAGGGCAATAATCCAAGAGAGCGCACGTATGGGATTGCGGTTCTCGCGAAGCACCACAACTACGGCCGATATAATCATAGCCACATAGAGCGCAACCAACAGGAAAGCCAGCCAGCTGCTAAGCAATATGGTTTCCGGTATTTTCATAAGCACGGGCTACAAATTTGTCTTAATGACGCCGCTAAATTAACGAAAACTTTGGAATAATGCAAGAGCGATATGACTATATGGCTGAATAAAAACAAGAGCGGCAGCCCCGTAAAGGACCCACCGCTCTATAGAAATGAGAGTAGAATCTGATTTATTCTGCCTTTGGAGCCTCAGCAGCAGGAGCCTCAGCAGCGGGAGTCTCAGCAGCAGGAGCCTCAGCAGCTGGAGCCTCAGCAGCGGCGCTCTTTTTGCGACGGCTGCGGCGAGTGGTCTTCTCCTTCTTGCCGGCTGCCTCACCAAGCATATTCTCATTGAAGTCTACAAACTCAATCATAGCCATCTCAGCGTTGTCGCCAAGACGATGACCCGTCTTGAGGATGCGGAGATAACCGCCGGGACGGTCTGCAACTTTTTCAGCAACCACGCCGAAAAGTTCTTTGATAGCCTCCTTGTTCTGAAGGTGGCTGAAGACGAGGCGACGGTTTGCCATATCGTCGGTCTTTGACCTCGTGATAAGCGGCTCAGCATATACGCGGAGAGCCTTTGCCTTTGCCAGAGTCGTATTGATTCTCTTATGCAGGATAAGAGAGATCGTCATATTTGAAAGCAACGCGTCGCGATGACCTTTCTTACGACTGAGGTGGTTGAATTTTCTATTGTGTCTCATCGTTGTTTATTCTTTATCTAATTTGTATTTTGAAATATCCATCCCAAAAGAGAGGTTAAGGCTTGCAAGAAGCTCATCAAGTTCGGTGAGCGACTTCCTGCCGAAGTTGCGGAATTTGAGAAGGTCATTCTTGTTGAACACCACAAGTTCGCCAAGGGTCTCCACTTCCGCGCTCTTAAGACAGTTGAGGGCACGCACGGAAAGATCCATATCAGTCAGTTTGCTCTTAAGCAACTGGCGCATATGAAGCACTTCCTCATCAAACTCGTCTACATCGTTTTCTTTCGGTGTCTCCAGTGCAATCTTCTCGCCGCTTAAGAGCATGAAATGATGAATCAGAATCTTGGCAGCCTCCTTGAGGGCATCCTTCGGCTGGATAGAGCCATCGGTCTTCACCTCAAGCACGAGCTTCTCATAGTCAGTCTTCTGCTCCACACGATAATTCTCCACAGAATATTTTACATTCTTGATAGGAGTATATATAGAGTCGATTGCGATTACACTCGGGTCAGAGTCGCCGAGGATTTCGCGGTTCTCGTCGGCTGGAATCCAGCCACGGCCTTTGTTGATGGTGAATTCCATCTGGAAGCTTGCCGACTGATCAAGACGGCAAATTTCCAAATCAGGATTCAACACCTCAAATCCAGAGAGAACCTTTCCCAAATCACCTGCCTTAAACACATCCGTGCCCGACACGTTGACCACTCCCTTTTCAGTGTCATGGTCTTCAGTCAGCTGCTTGAATCTTACCTGCTTAAGGTTCAGGATGATATTGGTGACATCCTGCTTCACCCCCGGGATGGTGTCTAACTCGTGGGCCACTCCATCAATGCGAATCGAGCAAATTGCAAAACCGCCAAGCGAAGAAAGAAGGATTCTACGCAATGCGTTGCCTATGGTCTGGCCATATCCCGGTTCGAGTGGCCTGAATTCGAACTTACCGAACGAATTGTCGGCCTCAAGCATGATGACTTTATCGGGTTTCTGAAATGCTAATATTGGCATGGGTTTCTATTGTTTATTATTTAGAATACAACTCAACGATCAACTGCTCCTTAATAGTCTCAGGGATATCTTCGCGCTGAGGAACATGAAGGAACTTACCACCTTTCACGCTATCATCCCACTCAATCCAAGGATACTTGCTGTGGTTGAAGCCGGCGAGAGCGTCGGCAATCACCTCAAGGCTCTTTGATTTCTCACGCACTGCGACAACGTCGCCCGGTTTTACGTGATAGGATGGAATGTTGACAACGTCACCGTTGACTGTGATGTGTTTGTGAAGTACTAACTGACGGGCTGCCGGACGGCTGGGAGCTATGCCGAGACGATACACAACATTGTCGAGACGGCTCTCAAGCAACTGCAGGAGCACCTCACCGGTGATGCCCTTTGTGCGCGCTGCTTTCTCAAAGAGATTGCGGAACTGACGCTCGAGCACACCATATGTGTATTTCGCTTTCTGTTTCTCTTTCAGCTGAGTGCCATATTCCGAAGTCTTTCTTCTGCGGTTGGCGCCATGCTGTCCCGGTGGATAGTTCTTCTTAGCCAGAACCTTGTCTTCACCATAAATAGCCTCGCCAAATTTGCGGGCAATTTTTGTCTTTGGGCCTGTATATCTTGCCATTGTTTTTGTGTTTAATTAAAGTGGGCCATTGCCAATCCTCATTAGCGCAGCCGCGACTGCCGAGAGAAAGATACGAGGGCAGTCTATTCGCATTCTGAGGCTGGCGTAACCGGGCTGTTATTATACTCTTCTTCTTTTTGGAGGACGACACCCATTATGCGGAAGCGGAGTGATGTCGATAATCTCTGTCACCTCAATTCCTGCTCCGTGAATCGTGCGGATTGCTGACTCACGACCGTTGCCCGGGCCTTTCACATAGGCTTTCACTTTACGCAGGCCGAGGTCGTAAGCAACCTTGGCACAATCCTGCGCTGCCATCTGGGCAGCATAGGGTGTGTTCTTCTTGCTCCCTCTGAAGCCCATCTTGCCGGCTGAGCTCCAGGAGATAACCTGGCCCTCGCTGTTGGCAAGGCAAACGATAATGTTGTTGAA
The DNA here is from genome assembly GCA_964603335.1 of uncultured Sangeribacter sp. Taxonomy (GTDB): domain Bacteria; phylum Bacteroidota; class Bacteroidia; order Bacteroidales; family Muribaculaceae; genus Lepagella. Next base: position 48,336 of record CAZRUR010000004.1, read on the forward strand.
AGAGCTATGTACATGAAGCTGACCCATTGCGTCAACCTTGACATTCCTCTTCTTAGCTGCGACTGTCTTTTTTGCCATACTTTAATTTTATTTAGTAGCTTTCTTCTTATTAGCAACTGTTTTCTTACGTCCCTTGCGGGTGCGTGCATTGTTCTTGGTGCTTTGTCCACGAACAGGGAGTCCGATACGATGACGGATGCCACGATAGCAGCCGATATCCATCAGACGCTTGATGTTGAGCTGGATCTCTGAACGGAGGTCGCCCTCAACCTTATACTCAGTCTGGATTACCTCACGAACGGCTGCTGCCTGGTCGTCGGTCCAATCCTGCACCTTGATGTCGCGGTCAACACCTGCCTTAGCAAGGATTGTGTTGGCTGCGCTACGGCCGATACCATAGATATACGTCAAGGCAATCTCTCCTCTTTTGTTTTGCGGCAAATCTACGCCGACTATTCTTACTGCCATAGTCTGTTGTTACAAATTTTTTGCAAAGGTAATAAAATTATCCTTGACGTGTTTTAAATTTCGGGTTCTTCTTGTTGATTACGTAAAGTCTTCCTTTACGACGCACAATCTTGCTGTCGGCTGTGCGCTTTTTGAGTGATGCTCTTACTTTCATATGGTGTGTCGTTATTTTTATTTATATCTGAAAGCGATCCTACCCTTGCTGAGGTCGTAGGGACTCATCTCTACCTTTACCTTATCGCCGGGAAGTATCTTTATATAGTGCATTCTCATCTTGCCTGAAATGTGGGCTGTTATCTCGTGCCCATTTGCGAGCTCCACCTTGAACATTGCATTCGACAATGCCTCGAGAATTACACCATCTTGTTCTATTGCAGCTTGTTTTGCCATATAGTCTTTGTCAGTATTAATTGCTTTTGGAATTATATCATTCTTGTGAAGTCTTGGATGTCAGTCCAAGCGCATCTTCAATATAGCTGAAGGTGGTCATTATTTCAGGCTCCCCATTCGTGATTAGAATAGTATGTTCGTAATGAGCTGATGGCTTTCTGTCGCGAGTGCGGCATTCCCAACCGTTCTGCTCAATCACCACATTCTTGCTTCCCATGTTGACCATCGGCTCAATCGCTATGCACATACCGGGCTTTAAGACCGGACCTATGCCACGGCGTCCGAAATTTGGAACCTCCGGGTCCTCGTGCATGCTCTTGCCGATGCCATGTCCGCACATCTCCCTTACCACACTGTATCCGTTGTGCTCACAGAATGTCTGTATGGCGTTGGAGATATCACCTATTCTCTTTCCAGCCTTTGCGGTGGATATACCCTTGTAAAGAGCCTCTTTAGTGACCGTCAACAGACGTCTCACCTTTTCATCCACTTCTCCGACAGGAAATGTGTAGCAACTGTCGCCGTTAAAACCATTAAGTTCCACCACGCAGTCAGTGCCGACGATGTCGCCCTCACGAAGTTCATATCCTGAAGGGAAGCCATGAACCACCGTCTCATTTATCTCGATACACAATGTGCCGGGAAATCCATGATAACCCAGGCAAGAAGGTTTACCCCCATTGTCGAGGATAAACTCTCTTGCTATGTTATCAAGTTTGAGAGTTGTGACACCTGGCTTTACCCACTTTGCCACCTCTACAAGGGTGCGGCTCACAAGGATGGACGCCGCACGCATCTTTTCGATCTCTTCAGCTGTCTTTATATAAATCATTAGCTTACTGAACGTGACTTTAGAACGCTCCGCTACCTGTGGTGCGGCCCTTTATGCGGCCATCTTTCATAAGGCCGTCATAGTGGCGCATCAACAAGTGACCCTCTACTATTCTCAACGTGTCAAGCACTACACCCACCATGATGAGCAGCGATGTGCCACCGAAGAAGGCTGCGAACTGACGGTTAAGACCACACACATGTGCAATTGCCGGAAGAATCGCTACTATACCGAGGAAGATAGATCCGGGAAGTGTTATTCTTGACATGATGGAATCAAGATAATCAACGGTGGGCTTGCCCGGTTTGATTCCCGGGATAAAGCCATTGTTGCGTTTCATATCCTCAGCCATCTGTGCCGGACGCACTGTGATTGCGGTGTAGAAGTAAGTGAAAGCTACAATCATTAAGAAATACACCAGATTATACCAGAAACCATAGAGATTGGTAAGGGCTCCGAAGAATCCGGTTTGGTCTGTGCTGAATCCAACCAATGTGATAGGGATGAACATGATTGCCTGGGCAAAGATGATCGGCATCACACCGGCTGCATTTACTTTCAGAGGGATATACTGGCGTGCACCTCCATACTGTTTGTTGCCCTGAATGCGCTTTGCATACTGCACAGGCACCTTACGTGTGCCCTGCACGAGAAGCACTGCTCCGGCAATCACAGCCACCAGAATAATCAACTCAACAAGGAAGATTACGAGTCCACCACCGGCAGAGTTCATCAATCGTCCGGTGAATTCCTGAATTATAGCCTCTGGGAATCGGGCCATAATACCGATAAGGATGATGAAGGAGATACCGTTGCCGATACCCTTCTGGTCGATCCTTTCACCGAGCCACATGATAAACATTGAGCCGGCAGCAAGAACGATAGTCATGAAGACAACAGTCCAGAAGCCCATCTCCACATGGCCACCGGCAGCCTGAACCTGATACTTGAGGTTCATAAGGTAAGCCGGACCCTGCATAAGCAGGATAAGGACTGTGAGATAACGCGTATACTGGTTAAGCTTCATTCTGCCGCTCTCGCCTTCACGCTGCATTTTCTGGAATGCCGGAAGCACCATACCCAACAGCTGAATCACGATTGACGCTGTGATGTAGGGCATGATACCCAACGCGAAGATAGAGGCCTGAGAGAATGCACCACCCGAGAACATGTCGAGCAGCTGCATCAAGCCGTCGGAGGTGAAGTTTTTCAGCGCCATAAGGTCGTCCGGGTTAATGCCGGGAAGGACCACGTAGCAACCGAAACGATAGATAATCACAAGAAGAATGGTGACACCAATCCTCTTGCGAAGATCCTCTACGCTCCAGATGTTTTTTATTGTTTGTGTAAATCCCATTTTGATTAATTTTTGCTGACGGTTCCACCTGCTGCTGTGATAGCCTCCTCTGCTTTCTTGGAGAATGCATCAGCCTGAACTTCAATAGCACGGCTGATGGCGCCATTGGCAAGGATCTTCACAAGTCCGCTCTTGGGAGCGAGACCTGCAGCACGGAGATCTGCGACAGTAATCTTTGTGAGATTCTGGGCAGCCGCCAAAGCCTCAAGAGCGTCAAGGTTGATAGCCTTGTATTCAACACGGTTGATGTTCTTGAAACCGAATTTAGGCACACGTCTCTGAAGAGGCATCTGACCGCCTTCAAAACCGATCTTATGCTTGTAACCAGAACGAGACTTTGCGCCCTTATGGCCGCGGGTTGAAGTTCCACCGTAACCGGAACCGGGACCACGTCCGATGCGTTTGTTTCCTTTATTGCTGCCGGGAGCCGGCTTAAGATTATGTAGTTCCATTTCTATTTTTTCTCTTAGAGTTGTGTGACTTCTACAAGATGGTGCACTGCCTTAACCATGCCTCTGATTGATGGGCAGTCTTCTTTTACTACAGTGTGGTTCATCTTTTTCAGACCGAGGGCATCAAGAGTGCGCTTCTGAACAGCGGGGCAGTTGATGCGGCTCTTTATCTGTTTGATTGCTATCTGTGCCATTGTTGATGTTTTTAGCCGTTAAACACTTTGCCAACTGAAACGCCACGGTTCTGAGCCACCTGTGCCGGGCTGCGGAGCTCGCCAAGGGCGGCGATGGTAGCCTTTACAAGGTTGTGGGGGTTGGATGATCCCTTGCTCTTTGCAAGCACGTCAGTGATACCTACACTCTCAAGAACGGCACGCATTGCACCACCGGCCTTTACACCGGTACCCTCAGAGGCAGGCTTCAGAAAGATGCGGGATCCGCCAAACTTTGCGCTCTGCTCGTGTGGTATTGTGCCTTTGTGCACCGGAACCTTGATGAGGTTCTTCTTTGCAGTCTCAACACCTTTGGCGATTGCTGCTGTCACCTCGTTTGCTTTGCCGAGGCCCCAGCCAATCACACCGTCTTCATTGCCGACAACCACGATGGCTGCGAAGCTGAATGCGCGGCCACCCTTTGTAACCTTCGTCACACGGTTGATAGCCACAAGACGGTCTTTCAGTTCCAAATCATTTGTAGATTTTACTCTATTATTCTTTGTTGCCATGATTTACGATTAAAATTTAAGACCGGCCTCGCGAGCTGCATCGGCCAATGATTTTACTCTGCCATGGAAAAGGTAACCATTACGGTCGAATACCACCTCTGTGATACCTTTCTCAATTGCTTTCTTTGCAACGTCGGCGCCGACTTTAGCGGCAACCTCGATTTTTGTGCCACCCTCAAGACCTTTTGATGAAGAGGCAACGAGTGTGCTGCCGGCGAGATCGTCGATCAGCTGCACATAGATTCCCTTGTTGCTGCGGAACACGCTCATGCGCGGACGCTGTGCAGTGCCGGAAATCTTCCCGCGGATACGGGTTTTGATTTTATTTCTTCTTGCTATCTTGGATATCATTGTCTTCCTAATTTTAATTATTTAGCATTTGCTGACTTACCCGACTTGCGACGAATAACCTCGCCAACAAACTTGATACCTTTGCCCTTGTAAGGCTCTGGCTTGCGGAGTGAACGTATCTTGGCACATACCTGTCCGAGGAGCTGCTTGTCAGCGCTCTCGAGGATGATGAGCGGGTTCTTGTTACGCTCTGTCTTTGCCTCTACCTTCACTTCTTTAGGAAGCTTGATATAGATTGCATGAGAGTAGCCCAATGACAGTTCCAAAACCTGACCGGTGGCTGTGGCACGATAACCTACGCCTACGAGTTCCATCTCTTTCTTATAGCCTTCAGATACGCCTACCACCATATTGTGGATAAGCGCACGATAGAGACCATGCATCGCACGGTTCTCACGCTCATCGTTGGGGCGTGTCACATGAAGATGGCCATCAGTCTCCTCTACTTTGATTGTGGGGTTGATTGCCTGGGAAAGTTCGCCTTTCGGTCCTTTTACTGTGACTACATTGTCTTTTACCTGTACAGTTACTCCAGCAGGTATCTCTATGGGTGCTTTACCTATTCTTGACATATTGAATACCTCCTATTTTAATAAACGTAACACAATACCTCGCCACCAATCTTACGCTCTTTGGCCTCTTTGTTGGTCATCACGCCCTGTGAAGTGCTGATGATTGCGATTCCGAGCCCGTTGAGCACACGTGGCATCTCTTTGTAGCCTGTATACTGACGGAGACCCGGACGAGACACACGGTGAAGATTCTTGATAGCGTTCACCTTGTCGACCGGATCATACTTGAGGGCAATCTTGATTGTGCCCGAAGGCGTGGGACCCTCCACAAACTTGTAGTTCAGGATGTAGCCCTGCTCAAAAAGGATTTTTGTGATCTCCTTTTTCATTTTTGAAGATGGAACCTCCACCACGCGGTGACCCGCACGGATGGCGTTTCGCAATCTTGTCAAATAATCTGCTATTGGATCAGTCATTGTTTTGATTGTTAAATTGATTCGGATTTTCCGAACAATATTTAATTTTCACTTGTCTGCTGTTTTAATCACACACAGGTCAGACCTGACGTATGTGTAAAGATTGGAGACGCACACAGACTGATTTACAGCCTAGTGACGTCACCAAGACTTATAACGTAGGCAATACAGATTTATTGTATTACCAGCTTGCTTTTTTTACACCCGGGATAAGTCCGGCAGATGCCATCTCGCGGAATTGGATTCTGGAGATGCCGAACTGACGCATATATCCTTTAGGACGGCCTGTGATTGTGCAACGGTTGTGGAGACGCACCTTGGAGGCATTCTTCGGAAGCTTCTGAAGTTTGGTCAGAGCCTCGTAGTCGATATTGCCTTCGGCATCAGCAAGGGCTGCCTTCTTGAGGGCTGCCTTCTTGGCTGCATATTTCTCAACAAGCTTGGCACGCTTCACTTCGCGGGCCTTCATTGATTCTTTTGCCATGAGCTCTTATTTTTCGTGTTTGAAAGGAAGTCCGAATTTCTTGAGAAGAGCGAAACCCTCTTCATCGGTGTTGGCTGAAGTCACGAATGTGATGTTCATGCCCTGGAGTTTCGGAACATTGTCGATGTTGATCTCTGGGAAAATGATCTGCTCTGTGATGCCGAGTGTGTAGTTGCCACGGCCGTCGAGTTTGGAGTTGATCCCCTTGAAGTCACGGATACGCGGCAGAGCCACTCTCACGAGTCTCTCAAGGAACTCATACATTTTCTCTCTTCTCAAAGTCACCATTACTCCGATAGGCATTTTCTTACGGAGCTTGAAGTTTGAGATATCCTTTCTCGAAAGAGTAGGCACAGCCTTCTGTCCGGTGATGGCTGTGATCTCGTTGATGGCGGTTTCAATGAGTTTCTTGTCTTGAGTGGCAGCACCGAGGCCCTGGTTGATCACAATCTTCTCAAGGCGTGGAACCTGCATCACGGTAGAATAGTTAAACTCCTTCTGGAGCTCAGGCACTATTCTCTCTTTATAGTCTTTACCAAGTGTTGTCTCGCTCATTACTTAATCTCCTCTCCTGATTTCTTAGAATAACGTACCAGTTTGCCGGCCTCATTGAGTCTGCGGCCCACGCGGGTGGGCTTGCCGGTCTTGGGGTCTACCACATTGAGATTAGAGATCTCAATGGGAGCCTCAATCTTCACTATTCCTCCCTGAGGATATTTCGCATTGGGCTTCATGCTCTTGGAGACAATGTTGATGCCCTCAACGAGTGCGCGGTGTTTCTTCACCTGCACTTCGAGAACGCGTCCTGTCTTGCCCTTGTCGTCGCCGGCATTGACATAGACTGTGTCGCCTTTCTTTATATGGAATTTTGCCATTACTTTTTCTGTTATTTAAGTTGACATTAAAGCACCTCAGGCGCGAGAGACACAATCTTCATGTTGGTTGCGCGGAGCTCACGTGCCACGGGGCCAAAGATACGGGTGCCGCGGATTTCACCGGCATTGTTAAGCAATACGCAGGCATTGTCGTCGAAACGGATATAGCTGCCGTCTGCGCGGCGTATCTCCTTCTTTGTGCGGACAACCACAGCTTTTGATACTGTGCCTTTCTTCACATCCGAAGAAGGAATTGTGCTCTTCACGGTGACTACGATGATGTCGCCTACCGAGGCATAGCGACGGCCTGTGCCGCCGAGCACATGAATACAGAGGGCTTCCTTTGCTCCACTGTTATCTGCTACTGTAAGACGTGATTCGGTCTGTATCATAATTACTTAACTTTTTCAATGATTTCCACAAGTCTCCATCTCTTTGTCTTGCTCAAAGGACGAGTCTCCATCAGGCGTACAGTGTCGCCTACTGAGCATTCGTTGTTCTCATCATGAGCATGATACTTCTTTGTCTTGTTGACAAATTTTCCATAGATCGGGTGCTTCTCTTTCCACTTGATCTCGACCGTGATGGTCTTGTCACATTTGTTGCTCGAAACAACCCCAATTCTTTCTTTTCTCAAATGACGTTTTTCTTCCATTTTTTCTTCAAATACTTTTGGGATCAGTTGTTTACTACAGGAGCCTCTGCCTGGGCAGCGATTTCCTTCTGACGCAACACGGTTTTCATACGGGCAATCTCGCGACGATCTTTGGTGATCTTCGCGGGATTGTCGATGGGAGATATCGCGTGCGTTACTTTCAATTCACGATAAGCTTTCTCTGCGGCCTCAATGGCGGCCTTCAGTTCCTGAATGCTTAATTCCTTGATTTCTTCCTTTTTCATATTATTTGTCTAATCACTGAATGATTTTAAACGTTCTGGCTGGGGTCATAGTCGCGGCGCACCACGAACTTAGTGATCACAGGGAGCTTCTGGGCGGCAAGGCGGAGTGCCTCCTTGGCGATGTCATAACTTACGCCCTCCACTTCGATGAGGATACGTCCCGGAGTTACAGGCGCAACGAATCCCTCAGGATTACCTTTACCTTTACCCATGCGGACCTCGGCAGGCTTCTTGGTGATTGGCTTGTCGGGGAAGATGCGGATCCAGATCTGACCCTGACGCTGCATGTAGCGGGTCACAGCCACACGGGCAGCCTCTATCTGACGGCCGGTGATCCATTTAGACTCCAGAGTCTTGATGCCGAACGAGCCGAATGCAAGCTGATTGCCCCTCTGGGCCTCGCCTTTCATACGGCCTTTTTGCGAACGGCGGTATTTGGTCTTTTTCGGTTGTAACATTGTCAGTCTACTTTATTAACGATTGTTGTTTTTCTTGTTGCGGAAACCACCCTTGCGGCCACCACCCTGCGGACGGCCTGCCTCTTTCTGTCCTACAGCATAGGTAGGAGTGAGCTCCTTCTTGCCATAGATCTCGCCACGGCAGATCCACACCTTGATACCGATGATGCCCACTTTTGTGAGAGCCTCAACGAGAGCGTAGTCGATGTCTGCGCGGAGTGTGTGAAGCGGAGTGCGTCCCTCTTTAAACATCTCGCTGCGTGCCATCTCAGCACCGTTGAGTCGACCGCTCACCTGCACCTTGATGCCCTCGGCACCCATTCTCATTGTGGATGCGATGGCCATCTTCACGGCACGACGGTAAGCCACCTTGTTCTCAATCTGACGAGCGATGTTGGTGGCAACGATCTCGGCATCGAGCTCCGGACGCTTGATCTCATAGATGTTGATCTGCACGTCCTTGTCGGTGAGCTTCTTCAATTCATCCTTCAGATCGTCGACATCCTTGCCGCCTTTGCCAATCACCATGCCGGGACGGCTTGTGCAGACAGTCACTGTCACCATCTTGAGGGTGCGCTCAATGATGATTCTTGAAACACTTGCTTTTGCAAGACGAGTGCGGAGATATTTACGGATCACAGAGTCCTCGAGGAGGGTGTCGCCGTATTTCTTTCCGCCATACCAGTTGGAGTCCCAACCGCGGATCACTCCGAGACGGTTGCTGATTGGATTAACTTTCTGTCCCATCTTTCAATCAAGCTTTTTCGTTATTAATAGTATCGACAAACAATGTCACATGGTTAGAACGCTTGCGGATTCTGTAGCCGCGGCCCTGAGGGGCCGGACGGAGGCGCTTGAGCATCGGAGCGCAGTCTACGAAGATTGTCTTCACGAAAAGCTCGCCGGCCTCAGCCTTGCGTTCGTTTTTCTGCTCCCAGTTGGCAATGGCAGAGCGGAGAAGTTTCTCCACCTTGCGGGATGCCTCCTTGTTGGAGAACTTGAGTATGCCGAGAGCCTTGAATGCCTCCTGGCCGCGGATCATATCCACAACGAGGCGCATCTTACGGGGCGATGACGGCACATTATGCAGCTTGGCGAAATATTCGCTCTTGCGAGCCTCTTTGATGGCATCGGCTGCTTGTCTTTTTCTTACACCCATTGTATTTTTCTTACTCTACTTTTGTTAGACTGTTATTTAACGTGCGGAGACGCCATTATTTTTTCTTGTTGCCGGCATGACCGCGGAATGTGCGTGTAGGGGCGAACTCGCCAAGCTTATGTCCCACCATGTTTTCTGTCACATATACGGGGATAAACTTGTTGCCGTTGTGCACTGCGAAAGTGTGGCCCACGAAATCAGGTGAGATCATCGACGCACGGCTCCAAGTCTTGATTACCGACTTCTTGCCGCTCTCGTCCATGGCTGCAACCTTCTTCTCCAGCTTCACGCTGATAAACGGTCCTTTTTTAAGCGAACGACTCATAATTGTCTTCTTTTAATCAAATTTACTTTTTCCTTCTTTCAATTATATACTTCGAAGAATGCTTCTTCGGAGAACGAGTCTTCAAGCCCTTGGCATAAAGACCGGTGCGAGAACGTGGGTGACCACCTGACTGACGGCCCTCGCCACCACCCATCGGGTGATCGACAGGGTTCATAACGACACCACGGTTGTGCGGGCGACGTCCGAGCCAGCGGCTGCGACCTGCCTTGCCGCTCTGCTCAAGAGCATGGTCGGAATTGCCGACAACGCCCACTGTGGCGCGGCAAGTGAGGAGCACCTTGCGTGTCTCGCCTGAAGGTAATTTGATTATCGCATAGTCTCCCTCGCGGGAAGTGAGCTGAGCGAATGTGCCGGCTGAGCGTGCCATGACAGCACCCTGGCCGGGACGGAGCTCAATACAATGGATCAGTGTGCCCACAGGGATCTTCGACAGGGGAAGTGTGTTGCCCACCTCTGGAGCTGCATCCTCGCCGCTGATCACTGTCTGGCCTACCTCAAGCCCGTTGGGGGCAATCATATAGGCCTTTGAGCCATCCTGATAGAAAAGAAGTGCGATACGTGCGGAGCGGTTGGGATCATACTCTATGGTCTTCACCACTGCCGGTACGCCATCGTTGGTTCTCTTGAAGTCAATGAGACGCAATTTTCTCTTATGGCCACCACCACGGTAGCGGGTCGAAAGATGACCCGAAGAGTTACGGCCACCTGTAGAGCGCTTGCCTACAGTAAGAGTCTTCTCTGGTGTGATTTTCGAGACTTTCTTTACCGTCACGGTTCCCTCTACAGGGTCAGCAGTCGCAATCTCGTTACGGAACACACCAATAATCTTGTGTCTTTGCCCGGGAGTTACGGGCTTAAATTTTCTAACTGCCATTTCTCTTAAATGTTGCTATAATAGTCAATCGTTTGTCCTTCTGCCACAGTCACATATGCTTTCTTGAAAGCCGGTTTCTGACCGCGGATAAGTCCGCCCTTGGTGTAGCGCTGTTTGCGCTTGCCGGCATAGACGGCGGTGTTTACTTTCTCGACGCGAACATTGTAGAGCTTCTCTACGATGTCTTTGATCTGAAACTTGTTGGCGTCGGGAGACACAGCAAATGTGTAGCAATTCTGCTTCTCGCTGTAGGCGGTTGCCTTCTCTGTAATAAGGGGTTTGATCTGAATGTCCATTTTCTATATCTCCTTTCGTTTAGAAGTTCTCGTTGATCAATTCCACGCTGCCCTCTGTCATGATGATTGCATCAGTGTTGAGCACTGTGTAAGCATTCAGGTCATAAGCCTGCTGCATGAGAGCATTGGGCACGTTGCGCACTGAGAGGAGCACGTTCTTGTCAAGGTCGTTCATGACGAGAAGGGTCTTCTTGTCTTCCACCTTGAAATTCTTTGCGATGCCCATCCACTGCTTTGTGCTTGGCTTGTCAAAGTTGAAGTTCTCAACCACGATGATAGTGCCGGCCTGTGCCTTTGAAGTGAGGGCAATCTTGCGTGCAAGCTGCTTCATCTTCTTGTTCAGTTTTGTGCGGTAGTCGCGTGGACGAGGTCCGAACACTGTGCCGCCACCACGGAGAAGCGGTGAGTTGATGTCGCCGCGACGTGCGCCGCCGCCACCCTTCTGGCGTCCGAGCTTACGTGTTGAGCCGGAAACCTCGCTGCGCTCCTTGCTCTTGTGTGTGCCCTGGCGCTGGTTGCCGAGGTACTGCTTTACGTCGAGATAGATAGTGTGATCAGCATTTCCCTCGCTGAGATCGCGAGCAAACACTTCTTCATTGAGAGTGATCTTACGACCGGTGTCTTCGCCCTTGATGTTATATACTGCTACTTCCATTATTTCTCAACTAATACAATTGAACCTTTGGCTCCTGGGATGGAACCCTTAATCACTAACAAATTGTGCTCGGGAAGCACTTTGATCACCTGGAGATTCTGCACAGTCACGCGCTCGTTGCCCATGTGGCCTGCCATGCGGAGACCCTTGAACACCTTTGCGGGATATGAACATGCACCGATTGAACCCGGGGCGCGGAGACGGTTGTGCTGACCATGTGTTGACTGGCCCACACCGCCGAAGCCGTGACGCTTTACGACTCCCTGGAAACCCTTACCCTTGCTTGTGCCTACCACGTCGACAAAGCCACCCTCCTGGAAGAGGTCTACTGTCAATGTGGAGCCAAGCTCCGGCATTGTCTCAAACGATTTGAACTCGGCCAAGTGACGCTTGGGTGTTACTCCGGATTTGGCAAAGTGGCCTGCCTCAGGCTTGTTGGTGTGCTTCTCTTTCTTATCCATGAAGCCAACCTGCACGGCTGAATAGCCATCTTTATCCACTGTCTTGATCTGAGTAACCACACAAGGACCTGCTTCGATAACAGTGCACGGAACATTCTTTCCGTCGGCACTGAAAACGGATGTCATTCCGATTTTCTTTCCTAATAATCCTGGCATTTCTTACTTGATTTATATTGGATTGTTGTTATTGCTATTTCGCTGATGTGTCTCCATCACCGCTCTTGCGGCAACGGAGACATATCTCGTTTTAGACTTTGATGCTTACATCCACACCGCTGGGAAGCTCGAGCTTCATCAGTGCGTCTACAGTCTTTGTTGTGGAGCTGTAGATGTCGATGAGACGCTGGAATGATGAAAGTTGGAACTGCTCACGACTTTTCTTGTTGACGAAAGTTGAGCGGTTGACGGTGAAGATACGCTTGTGTGTGGGCAAGGGAATTGGGCCGCTTACCACTGCACCAGTCGATTTAACCGTCTTCACGATCTTCTCGGCTGACTTGTCTACCAAGTTGTGATCGTAAGATTTGAGTTTGATTCTTATTTTCTGATTCATATTTGAATTGAGACTTTATTATTTCAACAGATCAACTCTGCCCTGCACCTCGGTGAGCACATTCTTTGCGATTGAATTGCTTACCTCAGCATAGTGGCTGAACGACATGGTGCTTGTTGCACGTCCTGACGTGATTGTACGCAGAGCGGTCACATAACCGAACATCTCTGCAAGTGGAGCCTTTGCCTTCACGATGCGCGCACCGCTGCGGCTTGTCTCCATTCCCTCTACCTGACCACGACGCTTGTTGAGGTCGCCGATCACGTCACCCATTGACTCTTCCGGAGTCACTACCTCAATCTTCATGATAGGCTCCATGAGAACCGGACCTGCCTTCTCGCTGCCCTTCTTGAACGCCTGGATGGCGCAGAGCTCGAATGAGAGCTGGTCGGAGTCTACCGGGTGGAAGCTACCGTCGAGAAGTGTCACTTTCAGACGCTCTACAGGATATCCGGCGAGCACGCCATTCTTCATGGCTGTCTGGAAGCCCTTCTGAACTGAAGGTATATATTCCTTAGGCACGTTACCGCCCTTAACCTCGTCTATAAACTGGAGGCTGCCCTCGAAATCGTCGTCGGCTGGCTCGATGCGGACGATGATGTCAGCGAACTTACCGCGACCACCGGTCTGCTTCTTGAATACCTCACGGAGCTCAACCGGCTTGGTGATTGCCTCCTTATATGTCACCTGAGGACGTCCCTGGTTACATTCAACCTTGAACTCACGGCGGAGACGGTCGATGATGATGTCGAGGTGAAGCTCACCCATACCGCTGATGACGGTCTGGCCGGTCTCCTCGTTGGTCTCTACGCGGAATGTCGGGTCTTCCTCTGCAAGCTTCTGAAGACCAACACCGAGTTTGTCGAGGTCTTTCTGAGTCTTAGGCTCAACAGCGATACCGATAACGGGATCTGGGAATTCCATTGACTCGAGAACGATTGGAGCATCCTCAGCGCAGAGTGTGTCGCCGGTGCGGATATCCTTGAAACCTACGCCGGCGCCGATATCACCGCAGCCGATAACCTCTTTCGGGTTCTGCTTGTTGGAGTGCATCTGGAAAAGACGGGAGATTCTCTCCTTCTTGCCGCTGCGGCTGTTGAGCACGTAGCTGCCAGACTGAACCTCGCCTGAATATACGCGGAAGAAGCAAAGACGGCCTACATATGGGTCGGTTGCAATCTTGAACGCGAGGGCACACATAGGTGCCTCAGCACTTGGCTCGCGGGTGATGACCTCATCAGGATCGCCTACTGCGTGACCCTCTACCACACCTGAGTCCTCAGGAGAAGGAAGATAAGCGCAGACAGCGTCAAGAAGAGTCTGGACACCCTTGTTCTTGAAAGAAGAACCGCAGATCATCGGGTTAACCTCCATTGCGAGTGTTGCCTTGCGGATGGCTGCCTTGATCTCGTCGACTGTGATTGTGGAGGGGTCGTCGAAATATTTCTCCATGAGCACCTCGTCGCTCTCAGCGAGAGTCTCAAGCATCTTGTCGCGCCATTCCTCAGCCTCGTCAAGAAGGTTAGCTGGAATCTCGTCGATAGAGTATTCAGCGCCCATTGTCTCGTCGTGCCAGAAGATAGCCTTCATGGTCACGAGGTCAACAACGCCCTTGAAAGTCTCCTCAGCGCCGATTGGTATTTGAATTGGGAGTGGGGTTGCGCCGAGCACCTCGCGCACCTGGCGGACAACCTCGAAGAAGTTTGCGCCAGAACGGTCCATCTTGTTGACGTAGCCGATACGGGGCACATTATATTTGTCAGCCTGACGCCATACGGTCTCGCTCTGGGGCTCTACACCGCCCACTGCACAGAAGGCAGCCACAGCGCCGTCGAGCACACGGAGTGAACGCTCCACCTCAACGGTGAAATCGACGTGTCCCGGAGTGTCAATCAGGTTGATTTTATATTTATTATTATTGTAGTTCCAGAAAGTGGTGGTTGCAGCGGAAGTGATTGTGATGCCACGCTCCTGCTCCTGCTCCATCCAGTCCATTGTGGCAGCTCCGTCGTGCACCTCGCCAATCTTGTGGGTAAGACCGGTGTAGAAGAGGATACGCTCAGACGTAGTTGTCTTGCCGGCATCGATGTGGGCCATGATGCCGATGTTTCTGGTGAGTTTAAGATCGTCGTGTTTTGCCATTGCAATGATGAAAAATCAATTTTAGAATCTGAAGTGAGCAAATGCGCGGTTTGCCTCAGCCATACGGTGCATGTCTTCTTTTCTTTTGTAGGCTCCACCCTGGTCGTTGAATGCGTCAACAATCTCAGCTGCGAGTTTGTCGGCCATGGTCTTGCCGCCACGTTTGCGTGCGTAGATGATAAGATTTTTCATAGAAATAGATTCCTTGCGGTCAGCTCTGATTTCTGTAGGGACCTGAAAGGTGGCGCCACCAACGCGGCGTGACTTCACCTCCACCTGGGGAGTTACGTTCTCGAGCGCTTTTTCCCAGATCTCAAGTGCGCTCTTCTCCTCGTTCGGCATTTTGGCCTTCACGGTCTCAAGTGCCGTGTAGAATATTGTGAAAGCTGTGTTCTTCTTTCCGTCATACATCAGATGGTTGACAAACTTGGTCACTCTGACGTCGTGGAACACAGGATCGGGCAGGATTATCCTTTTCTTTGGCTTTGCTTTTCTCATTGTTGTTTGTTTAGTGTTTTTGTTGCGGCTGCTTTTGAAAATCTTCAACGTCGGCTCTCTTGCCGCCGTTTACTCAACCTAAGCCACCCAGACAATCAAAAACGTGGTTGATGTTTGCTGGTGTCCCCTACCGTGTGGAGGGGCAATGATTACTTCTTGCCTCCCTTGGCGGCTTTCGGACGTTTGGCTCCGTATTTAGAGCGGCGCTGTGTACGGCCCTGCACACCGGCGGTGTCAAGGGTGCCGCGTACAATGTGATAACGTACGCCCGGAAGGTCTTTCACACGACCGCCGCGCACCATCACGATTGAGTGTTCCTGAAGGTTGTGGCCCTCGCCCGGTATGTAGGAGTTCACCTCCTTGCCGTTGGTTAGACGTACACGCGCCACTTTACGCATTGCCGAATTAGGCTTCTTGGGGGTAGTGGTGTAGACACGCACGCATACCCCGCGGCGCTGCGGACATGAATCCAAGGCGGGCGATTTGCTCTTGTCCTTGAGAACTACGCGTCCTTTTCTTACTAATTGCTGAATCGTTGGCATTCTTAGTCTCTAAAAATTATTATTTATGTTTAATTGTGTCCTTTTTATTGGGCTTCCCGATTCTTCTGCCATAAGCACCCATACATAGTAGACCACTTAAACAATTACTGCTCAATTGTTTAGCGGACTCGTAAGCGTTCTTGGCTTCAAAACCGCTGCAAAGGTAATGAAAAATAGCCGTTTACGCAAGCCTTCTCGTAATTTTTTATTAAAAAAACACACTTTTCTTGCCTCTTTTGGTGTTTTTAACATTTAATCAGTTTGTATTATTCATATTTTATGTTACTTTTGCACATCAATGACATGTACACAATGGCAAAGTTACCTTCTATATACCTTTTCGACTCTCACGAAAGCCACGAAAACCTCCTCCCTCTCAGTTTCACACGCCCTGTAGCGGATTTCCGTCTCGGGCTCGTTACAATCAAGGAGAAATGGATGGCATTCATCGCCGCAGACTATCATTATCTCCCGGTTGATTATCTTCGCGAGAAATTTGGAGACGGTCCACACGATGATTACGAACACATTTTCATTGCCGGTTCGCTTCTCCCTGACCACGCCACGGCTGAGGCTGTGATGTCTCTTGCTCCCGGTCAGGCTCTCCTTGACGGGGAGACTCCGCTGGCTTTCCATGGCTCTTACAATGATTTCATAGCCCAAAATTGGGATGTAAAGAGATGTGATGAGGAGTTCAGGATTATCCGATATGTGTTTGATGTGTTCCGGCAGAATTACACTGAGATCAACAACGACTATTTCCGCATCATAGCCGGACGAAAGTCTTGTCCTTTGAGCGACTCCAACCGCATAATCGGCAACATTACCGACGAGCAGGGTCGTCCTCTCCTTTTTATTGAGGAGGGTGCCACAGTGGAAGGTGCCATTCTTAACCTAAAGAAGGGGCCTATATATATAGGTAAGGATGCAGAGGTGATGGAGGGCTCATGTCTGCGCGGTCCGATTATGCTTTGCAACAACGCCAAGATCAAGATGGGTGCCAAGATTTATGGCGGCACCACGCTGGGCCCCTACTGCAAGGTGGGCGGTGAGGTCGACAACACTGTGTTCTTTGGATATAGCAACAAGGCACACGACGGTTATCTCGGCAATGCCGTCATCGGAGAATGGTGCAACATCGGCGCCGGCGTAAATTCCTCAAATCTGAAGAATGACTATACAAAGGTAAGGGTCTGGAACTACCACTCTCATTCATTCATGCGCACCGGCCTTCAGTTCTGCGGACTGATTATGGGCGACCATTCAAAGATTGGTGTCAACTGTATGCTCAACACAGCCACAGTGCTTGGCGCCGGGGTCAACCTTCACGGTGCCGGTTTCCCAAGGGTGTTTGTGCCAAGTTTCAGTGAGGGAAGCCCGATAACCGGTTTCACCGACGTCCCCATGAAGAAATTCCTCGACATTGCCGAGAGAGTGATGAGCCGCCGTGGACTCGCGCTCAACGAGGAAGACCGTCGCATCTACGAAAAGGTCTACGAGGTAGCCTCCAAATTCAAACGCTGAAAGGAAATGTCATAACGCAAAAACGGCGGACTGTTTCACAACATTCCGCCGTTCTGTGATTTTGTAGACTGTCATACCTTCACAAGCCTGAGTTGCCTAACTCAACCACTAACTTACAATTTATATCACTATTACTTAAAAGCTTTTTGACTTGCCATTTTCTCTTTACCGCACTTGAAAACCCAATCTCCATTTTATGCGCCGGGCATCATTCGCGGACAAATTCACTGCAAAATTAATCATTATTTTTTTATTGGCAAAACATTTATTAAAATCCTTGCATCATCCCATCTAAATTGACCAACATTGTTCTGATTTTACCAATATTTCTGCATTCTATTATCTTTTTGTTCTTAATTCTTGTTCCAAAGAACTGTATCCTAACTTTTATATCTTATCCAAAGCAGGTCTGTGGCACGGTTTTTAACGTCAATGTCCCGCCAAGATGAGTCACGATTCTTCGCGATAGACTAAGCCCAAT
Organism: uncultured Sangeribacter sp.; assembly: GCA_964603335.1. GTDB lineage: Bacteria > Bacteroidota > Bacteroidia > Bacteroidales > Muribaculaceae > Lepagella. Next base: position 66,146 of record CAZRUR010000004.1, read on the forward strand.
GCCACTACCCGTGGCCCTTGTCGTGAAGAAAGGCGTGATATGGCTCCGCATCCTTTTCATCTATTGGCTCTCCGTTGTTGGATATGCGGATTTCCACCGATTCATCTGCTGTCACCTCTCCTTCTATCTATATAGCCGAAGGAGATGCCTCCACTGCATTTTTCAGTATGTTGATGATGACCATGCTTAGAAGTGCCTCATCCGTATAGACCATCACATCGGGCGGAAAACAGTTCAGGCTAATTTTGATTTCCCGGTTCTCCGCATACGCCCGGTCTTTTTTATATCTTTTTAGGAAGTTGATTATTTTTGGGGATAGGTTTAGAAGCGGATGCCGATGTTGGCGGAGAAGTTGATGATGGCGCTGAAGAGGGTCATGGAGTATGCTCCGCTGCGGTAGAGGTTGCCGTTCATCTTTCCGATGAGACTGAAGAAATAGTTGCCGAGATTGTAGGTTAGCGACATGCGTCCGTTGGGGTGGAATGCAAACATGTATTTGTCGCCCTCCAAAGAGTCTTCGTAGCAGTGGCTGAGTCCGAAAGATGGCATCACGGTGACGTTATAGAGCAACCGTGGCTTGATGACCCAGTTGAAACCATATCCAGTGATTATGTTCCAGGATTGGTAATGAAACAGGTAATTGCTTACCGGGATTGTGAGGTATGGTTTCAGATTCTCCGGGAGGAGATTGAAATCGAAATCTATCTTTTGATTTGAATAACTGTAACCTATAATAAAAGATCCTTGACTCTTTTTCTGAATCTTGGAGAAATTGTAGGAAGCTCCTTGAGAATATCTCTTATTGTTGAAAAAATAATAAACCTCAACGCCAAAGTTATGCAACTCCACTCCCGGGAAATCCTCTTTGAAGTATTTCCCTTTTTTATAATTTCCAAACTTGCGAAGAAAAGTTCCGCCGGTGTTTTCCTGGTAGTAGATCTCAGCATTAAAGAGAGCGCAGTTGAAACCGAATTCCCATTTCTTATGTTTTGTGGAATTCCCACCAACAATATTTGACATGTCGTAGCTATATCCATAACTGACAGCCATATACTGGATATATGCACCGATATTTGAATAGAGATTGCTGAGCATATTGATGCGGAGTTTGCTTGGGAGAGCCATGGCATAGCTGTCGCTCCAGTTTTCATTTACGATACGGAACTTCCATCTTTTCCCGGTACCCACGACATAATCAGGGTCATAGGAGTTGAAAGTGCGGTCGCCCCAGTTATAGACGTCTACACAGAATTTGAGGAACTTGGGATAAATCACGCTCGTGTCTGCCATATTCAGCTTACCCTGCTTGAATTGGTTCCACCACCAAAGTTGCTCACGCGTCTTCACCAAAGGCTTGATATTCTCATCAGCCGGCACCTTGGCATCTACGTCAATATGCAGAGGGGTAAAAACAGCCATATCCGCATCCTGAATGGAATTGGATGCGGATGCGAGCAATGGAATTATGCAAGAGATAATGAGTAGGATGAGTAATCTCATTAGATGTTGCAGCTATTTTATTCCACGTTTGTTAAGTGCTTGCTGATATTTTCGGGCATTTGCCATATGCTCCTTATATGATGACGCAAAATTGTGATATCCGGAGAAGTCTTCCTTGGCACACATATAGATATAATCAGCCTCCTCAGAATTCAGCACCTCGTCTATGGTTCGTAGGCTTGTGGTGCGGATTGGACCGGGTGGCAATCCGGTATTCATATAGGTGTTGTAGGGAGAGTTGACACGGAGATGATTGCTTCTGATTCTTCTGAGAGAGAAGTCGCCCACGGCATATTTCACAGTAGGGTCAGCCTGAAGTTTCATCCCTTTCTTCAGACGGTTGATATAGAGCCTGCCGATTTTCCCTTTCTCATCCACCTTGTTGGTCTCCTCATCCACAATGGAGCAAATGGTTATGACCTCGGCAGGAGTTAGACCCAACGCCTCAGCCTTCTTGAGGCGTTCCTCATTCCAGATTATGTTGTAATTGTCAGTTATTTTAGGCATAAGTCCCTGAGGGGAAGCCGACCAATACACCTCGTAAGAATCCTCAGGGAAAAGAGCCAGCACCTGGTCTTTGTTAAGTCCGAATTGGTCAAGATATTTAGGGTCGGTCACCAAGTTTATCAGCGAGTCGGCAGTGAAGTCGAGCTTAGCCGCCACCTTGCTTGCAAGTTGCTCGAGAGTCCTTGAATGATTGATGGTCACAGTCATAGGTTGCTGGGCGCCATGCGACAGACGATGCTCCGCCTGAAGTGGGGTCATACCCTGCTCGATAAGGTATGCGCCATGACGCTCCGCATAGTCAGAGCCACGAAGCTTAGCCACCCTCATCACTTTCTCGGCATACCCGTCGTCAAGATACTTTGCGATAGAGTCTTGCACCATCTCCCTGGTAGCCCCGACAGGAATTTTAATGAGGGCGTTTCTTGCTGCCCTTTCTATAAGGAGGGGGAGGCACATGAGCATAACGGCAGCAAAGAGTGCCACCAAGATGAAAGTTATCACCATTCGTTTGGTTTTCTTCTTGGATTTGGTGTCTTTCTTTATTTCGTCGGAGAGTGGATCGGAGTTTTTTACGGGTTTGTCAGCCATATTTTGAATTCCGGTTTATGGGGTGTGAGGGCTCTAAAAAATGGCTCGCCCGAAAAAGAGCGAGCCTTATACCTTTCTGTATGAGGAGTGAAGAAGGGATTACTTTTTGTCCTTGTCTTTTGCTTTCTCAAGCTGAGGCTCGAGGGCAGCGATAGAGAGGTCAACTGCTTCCTCGAAAGTGTTTGCAGTCTTAGAGGCGAAAAGATCGGGAAGTCCCGGCACCATTAGCTGGATTCCGGCTTCCTTGTTGAGGGCGGTCTCCGGTTTTACGAGCCTGAGATTCACGTCGACGTCGGAGATGAATTCAAAACGACGGGTGAGTTTCTCAATTTTCTTGTTGACGAACGCCACGAGCTTGTCGGAGATGTCGAAATGAATTGCTTTGATGTTAACTTCCATAATATTATTATTTTATGGTTATAAAAGGGTTTGAAGTAGAGGTGAGAATAAGGCTACGGAATAGCCGTGTCTCTTGAAAAGACCTCTTTCGTTTACAAAGATAAACAATAAAATTGAAAGAATAGATTAAAAATGGAAGAAATTTTTGACAAATGTTAATTTTTTTTTGCCCTTGGGTGAGCGTTGTCGTAAGCCTTTCTCATCTCAGCGAATGAGACGTGGGTGTAAATCTGGGTTGTTGAGAGGGAAGAGTGCCCGAGAAATTCCTTTACGGAGTTGAGGTCAGCCCCCTCGTTTAGCATGGCTGTGGCAAAAGAGTGGCGCAGTGCATGCGGACTTTTCTTTCTTGAAGAGGATGTGGCAAGGGAGTCCTTTACAATAGAATATACCTGCGAGGGTGAGATTCTTTTCCCTTTCATCACGATGAGCGGCTTGGGTTCTTCAAGATTTTGCCAGATGGAGTCGCGTAGTTGTTGCCATTCGTGGATATATTGAAGAAGTTTCATAGGAGCGGGGACCACCCTTTGTTTTGCACGTTTACCGGTCACCTTAATCTCACCGGGATTGAAAGTTATGTCGCGGTCATTTAGGGCGATAAGTTCGGCACGTCGTAGTCCGAGAGTGTAGAGAATTTCGGTTACTACTAAAGAGCGGAGCTCTGCCTCCTTGTCTTGAGAGACTGCCTCTTGCGACTCTTTTGCAGCGAGAATGCCTTCCATCTCGTCAGCCCTTACAATGTCGGGAAGGGAGTGCGGAATTTTTGGGAGGGTGATTGTTGAGGTGGGATTATCGGAGATGATGCCTCTTTTAAGTAGGAATCTGAAGAATGCGCGGAGGCTTTGTGCCTTGCGCCTGAGAGTGCGGGCTAAGTTCCCTTCTCGAGAAAGGGAGGCAATCCAAGCTCTGACGTCAGCGGTGGTGACATCGTTTGGAGTAAAGGAATCGGGCTTATCTCCTGTGAGCCAATCGACAAATTGGCAAATGTCGCGTTCGTAAGCCTCAACCGTGAGAGGCGATCGGTTGAGTTCGTGGCGCAGATATGTTGTGAATTCGTCTGTCATCTAAGGATGAAAGTATAAAGGATGGAGTATGGAGTTGCAAAGGGGATAAAAAACGATGCCTTAAGGATGTAAGGCATCGGATATGGGCTTAATTAGCGTTTTAGTCAACGGTATAGTATGATCACGACAAAGAGTCGGGAGGCGCGATTATTCCTCGGCCTGACGGAGCTGCTGAACGTAAGCAGCCTTGATCATCTTCTTGCGGTTTGTGACTGACGGCTTCTCAAAAGCCTGACGTCTGCGCAATTCTTTTACGATGCCGGTTCTTTCAAATTTACGTTTGAACTTCTTGAGTGCTTTCTCAATGTTCTCGCCCTCTTTTACTTGTACGATAATCATTTGTTATGAGTTTCTTTTTTTTGTTAATTTTTTCAGTTAGAATTATTGGGTAAAATCCCCATCGGAATGCCGGGGGATATTTTGGTTGCAAAATTAGACAATCTTCTCCGATTGGCAAAATTTTTGGGAATAATCTTTTAATTTTTTCGCGTTTTATCCAATAATTTTGTCAAACAAATGGTTAAAGTCACATATTTTGCCAGTTGTTGAGTAGGGTGATTACTTTGGATGCCTCTTCGTCGGTGAGGACAGGGGAGATTGGGAGGGAGAGTTCCTCACGGTGGATTTTTTCTGTGATTGGCAGAT